>NZ_MUFB01000050.1 GCF_001996005.1 Salinivibrio siamensis
CGTTTCCGCTCGACTTGCATGTGTTAGGCCTGCCGCCAGCGTTCAATCTGAGCCATGATCAAACTCTTGTGTTAGGCCTGCCGCCAGCGTTCAATCTGAGCCATGATCAAACTCTTCAATTTAAGTTTTGGTGTTTGCTTTCCCAAAAGGAAAGACAAACGGCTCGATAAATACTGTTTTGTTCGTCTCTTACGAGACAAACGAATTGACTGTGCCGAACAACTATTAAAGTTGTCGTTTGGTCACTCAGTTCATCGAATAAATCTTTTTGTCTATTCTCAACGAGTGCCCACACAGATTGCATAGGTCAAATTGTTAAAGAGCGTTGACGATGCGAAGCTGCGCTTCGCTTGGTCAGGGCTGCGTATCTTACGCGCCTTGCCGTTAAAGTCAAGAAGAAATTTTATCTTTTATCTTCAACCCGCCGGGTGAAATAAAACCTCTTTTTGACTCCCCTAACGCTTGGCGTTAAGTAGGCCGGCCATCTTAATCTTTTAAAAACTCACGTCAAGCGTTTATTTTTATTTGATTTTTTGCCTCGACATGGCAGTAAATCGCTTGCCGTGTCGATGTGGGGCGTAGTATAGCGACGCGGATCACACTGACAAGGGATTTTTACGTTTTTTATTTCGACTGAGCAATAATCCACCTAAAATGATGAATAACCAGCGATTTGAAACATTATTGATACGAGACCTTTACCGCAAGGTAACGCTGGCTTGTTTTCTTGGTCTTTTTCACGACATGCATTGCCGAAATGTTGTCATGTCATCACTTTAATCGTTCTATTTAATTACGCTTATGAAATCACCAGTTAATTTTGCTTTAGTCATCTGCATCGCCGTCCTTGGCGCAATTATTGTCAGCCTGATGGACGTCAGCTCACCCGCACTCTCGTTTGCTGTGGGTGCGATACTTAGTGGCCTGGCTTGCCTATATCTTCCTTTGCCCAACTTTATTCAGCCAGAGCAAGCACCATCTACATCTACCTCGTCGAGCGAAAAAGAAGAAGAGTCTCCGCAAAGTAAAACGCTATACGTTGGAAACTTACCTTATCGTGCGAATGAAAATGATGTACGCACGCTGTTTAGCGAACATGGAGAAGTATTTGCCGTTCGTCTAATGAAAGACAAGCGGACGGGGAAACGCCGAGGGTTTGGTTTTGTGGTGATGGCCGCCGGGCATGCCGACGATGCTATCAATGCGCTCAATAATAATGTTTATGGTGAGCGGACACTTAAAGTCCGTGAAGCGAATGAGCCAAAAAAGCAGGCGAATAGCTGACATCCGTAAAACCTATCGATCGGATAAAGTCCGCCAAGGCATCGGCTTTAATAGGGGTTGCCGTCGCATAAGCGCAATGCTTCGACGTCGCTGCGGTAGCCCTTGCGTCGCTATCTAGACTCACCAGCGAGACCACGCGACGCGCAATCGCCTCTCCCGAATCAATTAAGTGGACTTCATCCCCCACCACTGATTGAATTTCATCACGCAGTAAAGGGAAGTGAGTACAGCCGAGCACGAGGGTATCGACGGTTCCTTTAAACGGTCGCAATATAGCCGCGAGATCTTGCTGATTCACCGCCTCACCCCGGAGTTTGCGTTCTGCCATGTGCACGAGCGCCGTGGTACCGACTGAGACTACCTGGCACTCTTTGGCAAAGTCCGCCACTAATTGTTCGGTATAAGGGCGGGCGACGGTGGCTGGCGTAGCGAGTAAGCCAATGATTTTTTTCTGACTGATCGCTGCTGCAGGCTTGATCGCAGGCACAACCCCCACGACCGGAAGCGCTAACTGCTGACGGAGCGTCGGTAATACCAGCGTCGATGCTGTATTGCATGCAATGACGACGATATCAATATCATGATCATGATGCGCACACACAGCGCGCACTTGAGCCGCCACCCGTGTGACCAAGCGCGTGTCATCTAACTCACCGTATGGAAAAGCTTCGTTATCGAACAAATAGGTGTAGTTAGCGTCAGGAAGCTGCTCTCGTACCGACTGGTAAATCGATAAGCCACCCACACCAGAGTCAAAAATCAAAATATTGGGCTGCACCATGGGACACTCATGCAATCAATAACGCCCTTATCATAACGACAAGGGCGTGAAGAAAGCTAGTTTAGAAAGAATATCTCGCTTCTAGTGTCAATTGGCGTCCATCACCTGGATAGTATGAATCCCACTGGTTAACATTGGCGGGATATTGTTTATCAAAGAGGTTATCGATCCGAAATGTCGTTAGCCACTGATCTAGTTCGTACTGCAACGCAAAATTAGATAGCCAATAAGGGGATAGTTTTCCTTTACTGTTAGCAGTATCACCATCTTTATAGCGTGATCCAGTGTAGATTCCTTCCAAGTGCATAAGGATATCTTGAGTAATATGCACTGTACTTTGTAATGTAGCGGTGTGCTTCGCTACCCACGGCAATGCATTACCTTTGCTATCCCCTTCGGTGAATTCAGCATCAATATAATGGTACTCACCCGCAACAAGCCATGCGGAAGTAACCTGCAACTGACCAGATATACTTCCCCCGTATCGCACCGAGCGATCTGCGTTAACATTTGCCCCATTAAAAGAACCACCCACAGGCTTCGTTGCGCTGGAGTCAAATATAATCTCATCATCAATTTCTAAACGATAAAGATCCGCACCAATTTGATAGCTCTCAGCCTCTTGTCGCCAACCTAGTTCCAGAGAATTGCCTCGCTGCGGATCTAAACCAAACACACCTGGAGAGGTGTATGCTTGCTCATCCACTTTTGCAAAACGAAAGTTCTGCTCACCACGAATATAAAGACGGTTTATATCATCAATAAAGTGGTTCACCCCTATCTCTAACGCGCTAGCATGTGCTTTTAATTGCTCGCCATTTGGATATGTCGCAGCATCCGTCAAGTCATCGGTAACACGTGACTTTCTTCCTCCCAGAACAAGAGTAGTCTGTGAAGACAATGGGTAATGAAGCTGGCTAAACACGCTCATTCTTTGCTGACGGTTATCTCTATCCGTTGTGCTGAAAGCACTCTGAGAATAGTAGTCAAATGCGTTATTGGCATAATCTACGCCAACTATCCACGCTCCTTCTCCTCTATTGGTCGAAAATGATTTCTCTCCTGATGCTGAAATCGTTAGCTGATCCAACTCGGCTTGGCTTGGTGTTCCCCAACTTTTAGCGCTTGTGCTGGTATCCGAATACTGTAAAGAGGTAGATAACTGCCATGTTTCTCCTACACCTTTCTGATAACCCACATCAAGCGAGCGAGATATTTCATGACCATAATCTTCAGCGTGAGTACTTTTAGACTGGCGAGGATTGGCGCGATAATCATTTTCAGTTAGTGAACTTGGCCATTGACGATCATCGTCAAAGTAACTTAGTACAGCGTGGAAGCGCTCGCTACCTCGCTGATATTCGACTCGGCTACTCAACATCCCAGAATCTTGCGCATTGTGCTCACGATAGTTGTCTGTTTTCTCGTAGTCTGCCGAGATTTGATAATGCCAATAATCACTCAGCTTTCCTGATTTGCTAGCATAAGTGCCACGGGTATCGAAGTCTCCTAGACGAACACCTACATGGCCTCCCTCTCTGGCTGTACTTTTTAGAATGATATTGATGACACCACCTACCGCTTGGTCACCATATAAAACACCGGCACTACCAGAGAGGATTTCAATACGCTCTACTTGGCTCATGGCAATAGCACCTAGTTGTGGCCCAGATAGATCAGCCTTATTTAATCGCCGACCATCAACCAAGATAAGTGTGTTATGCGCGCTTTGGCCACCAGAAAATCCGCGCATTGCAAAAGAAGCGCCAGAGTTAGTATCCGAAACCTGAATACCTGACTTTCCTCTAAGTAGAGTCGTTATATCTTGAGCTCCACTCTTGCGAATATCTTCTTGAGTAATTACAGCGACGTTTGCGGGTATTTGCGTCAGCGTATCAGCATGATGACTACGCCCTATCACCACCACCGTTTCAGTGTTTTGCTCGGCCCACGCGGCCGCAGGGAATAGTGACGTCGCCACCAGGCTCGCCACAATCTGTTTGTTCATTGGATCTTCCTTCCTAATCGCGAGAATAGGCAGCACTGTGCTGCGAGTGTGGGCTGTATTCGGACTTAAGAGCATGGCTTTCGCCGCCTACTGCTAACGACTTCCCATCGCATACCATCAATCAGTATTGGCGACAGTGTCTGGCCTAAGGCCGGTTAGGGTCGTTCTCTAATACCGCTGCGCGTCAGTTGCGGGCTCTCACCGCATTCCTGTGATCCGTCACATATAGCAAGACAGGATCACTTTCCCACGCCTGGATATTAGCCGTCTAGATGGATATTGTCCATTGATAACCTTATTGAATAAGGGAGAATCGTGAGCAAGGGTGGACATGGCTGGGGATTTGTCTAAAATCTGCGCTCATTTTCCAATCGCTGAGGCAGCCATCATGACCAAGGCTCACACCGCCGTTGACTACGACACACAGCTTGCTGAGAAAGTCCAACGACTCAATGCACAACTCGCGCCGTTTCACGCACCTGAGCTAGAGATCTTTCGCTCACCGGAAACCCACTATCGGATGCGCGCAGAGTTTCGGGTATGGCATGAAGGCGACGACTTGTATTACATCATGTTTGATCCTGCGACCAAGCAGAAGTACCGGGTCGATACCTTTCCTGCCGCGAGCCGCTTGATCAATGACCTCATGCCGCTATTAATGGAGGCCATCAAGCCCAACGACGCCTTGCGACGTAAACTGTTCCAGGTTGATTTCCTCTCCACCTTAAGCGGTGAGATCTTGGTATCGTTGCTCTATCATCGCCAGCTAGACGAAGAGTGGGACAGCGCCGCGCAAGCGCTTAAACAACGTTTGAACGATGAGGGCTTTAATCTCAATTTGATTGGCCGTGCGCGCAAGCAAAAGAAAGTGCTAGACCGCGACTACGTTTTAGAAAAGCTCAATGCCGATGGTCAAACGCTGATCTACCAGCAAATTGAAAACAGCTTTACCCAGCCTAACGGGCCGGTGGCGGAGAAAATGCTGGAATGGGCCATCGATTGCACTCGCGATAGCCAAGGTGATTTGCTGGAGCTGTATTGCGGGAACGGCAACTTTTCCCTCGCCTTGGCGAAAAACTTTCGCCGCGTTCTCGCCACCGAGCTGGCGAAACCCTCAGTGCAATCGGCGCAGTACAATATTGCCGCTAACAACATCGACAATGTGCAGATTATTCGCATGTCTGCCGAAGAATTCACTCAGGCGATCAATGGCGAGCGCGAGTTTCGCCGCTTAAAAGATCAAGGGGTGACACTGAGTGACTATCAGTGCAATACCATTTTTGTCGATCCCCCTCGTGCGGGCATGGATGATGAAACCTGCAAAATGGTGCAAGGTTACGATCGGATTTTATATATTTCCTGTAACCCTGAGACCTTGGTCGAGAACTTAGAGCGCCTCAGCCAAACACACCGCATTAGTCGCTGTGCGCTGTTTGATCAATTCCCGTTCACCCACCATACCGAAGCCGGGGTGTGGTTAGAGCGCAAATAGTCACGGCAAGCAAGCTCGGATAAACGTAAAAAGGCGTCTTCTCGACGCCTCAGACTGCTGACAAAGGTCTAGCTTTCGAGCTAGACCTTTGATCTAATAGGAGTGTCGCAATAGGGATGCTCCGGTATGCTTCAAGAACCTTCTCCACACCAATATGAACTTGAAATGGTGACGATGGAACAACTTGTTCCCAAAGAC
>NZ_MUFB01000051.1 GCF_001996005.1 Salinivibrio siamensis
CTTGAACTGGGGACCAATCGATTATGAGTAAAAACCAAACCGCATATGAAACCAAGAGTGCTGTCTGCATAGAGGTAGCCATTCCGCATAAAATCTTTACTGACTTAGTGATGTAGAGATTGGTGACTACTCTCCGGCGACGATGATTATATGGTGTAAGCAAGAAAAAACGTGGTAAGAAGGACAGGAAGTAGACCGGAAAAGACAGTGATTTTTTGTTTCCCGTAACAAATTGAATATCGAAACCATATTAATGATTTGTAAACAACTCAATCGATTGCAAGTCACACAAGGACAAATCACATGGCTCATAAGCTCGACAGCAAAAACTCTACTCCCAATACTTCAACCACACATGACGAGGTCAACACGGGCATTCATAGTACCGAAAGCATCAATACCTCCCACCAAGTTTTACGCGAGGGTAAGGCGAGAAAGCTCAGCCCCAAATCAACTAACCACGTATTTTATCAAATCGGCAGAGAGCAGGTTGACGGTGAACTCTATGTTCGGTTAATAGGCAACGAAGGTGGTGGTATGCATAGCAAGGAGTGGGTATCACTAAACAACGTACTGGACATTATCACTACCCAGGAAAAACCTTTTAAGAGCAGTTGTCTGAAAGGCGTCTTTCAGAGCGGCAGTGCAAATAATGCGGTTTTTTTAGCAGCCTGTATTCGCGGCATGGGGTTAACGATCCAATCGGACAAATCTGTATTCCTACACGTTCTTGCGCCGGATTTTGATATTCAACGCGATGAACTGCTCTCACTTGGTGAGCAAAGTACCGACTCAGAATAAAGCCACTACCCGATGCCAACCAAACCAACTCTGGCATTTCATACTGACACCTGCAAAGAGTGCCTCCTTTAGAACTTATACCAAACCTCATTGTAAAGGTAACGCTTAACGTTAAGTGTTTGAGTCTTCCTAGCGATGACCGAACATGAACTGTAACCCATTTGTCTGTCACGTACAGCTATTTCGACATGATCGCTGAAAAGTGTTTCTAGAGTCAGAAATCTAACCTGTAGTGACAACAATAATAACCTGATATGCCGTGTCTTATCAGGTCTTTTTACATCCATATAAAAGGAGAAAGATGATGTTTCCATTACTTGGCCCCGAAGTGGCGGCTTTAAAAATACACAATCGAAACGGTGAATTGGACATTGAAGTGAAACCAAGTCCAAAGGGGGCAATGAAAGGTGCTTCGCTAGGAATGCTTATTGGTCGACCGTTTGGCCCTGCGGGTATCGCGGTTGGCGCTGGTGTCGGCGGTGCTCTTGGATACGTTTTAGACTAAAAAAGGAAGGTTAATACAGGCTTAAAAGATGGTGATAGTCATTGCCATCTTTTTTCTCAGGCAAAAGCAAGGCAACTATTATCGAGAGCCTTATACGGCGTCGGGATGCACAACGAAGAGAGCAGATACTAGTACAGAAAAGCCTACCTTACGCCGGTTTAGTGGGACGACTTAAATAGGAGGTACCTATAGCCCTCTTTCGATGGTGCATTTTTAGTGTTTGGGTATGTGGTACATCATACCCACCTAGTTTTGAAAAATATCGCTTTGAGCTGGTTAGCATTAAGATGCGTGGYTCACATCGGGCATGAGCATCGTGGGGAGAATGTCGGTGTGTAATATTGCGCACTATGTGCATTACGCTGAAGTAACACTTCATTTTTTTTTTGTGGTTTGGAAAAAAAAGAGAAAAAACAATTTAATTCTAGACAAACCTGTACGCAAAACCGTGCCTGATTTTTTTAGGCAACATCGAATACCTAAACCCTATTGCTAGTAACTCTCATTTGGAATATTTAACTGAATTAAGCGCTTATCTAGACCTTTAAATAGTTTTTTATTCCAGATTATCGACTTGGACTCTCCCCTATGTTCGGTGTATTGTTCTCGCATCCCTAATGACAGGGGTGAATCCAGTTGGCCAGCCGGATATTTTTTTAAACTATCTTACAAAGAGGGTTAACTATGCCTAACACGACACACAGTAAAAACTACTTCCTCAAGTTACCTACGGGCGATGCTATGGATATGCGGCTCATTGGTTCGTGTTGCCACTATGCCGATCATGGTTTGATGCTGCTAAACACTGAGGGAGGGAAACTTCTTTGGCTCCCAGAAACTGATAACGCCAAAGCAATAGCAATGCGTGACGAAATCGTTTCAGCGCTCATATCTTAATTTTTCTTCGCATATCCAAGCTGACACGCTGTCGACGCAACTCAGTTTGAATATCAATAAATAATTAGTTTTGTCACATATTACTAATCACCCTTACTTTACGTGAAGTTGGTGAGGGTGACTCATACCCTATTTTCAGCTTTTAAGGACTGAATATGGAAGAAAAAGATCTATTTAAAAACGAGGGAACTCAGCAGGATATTTCGTCATTTGTGGATGAAATGATAAACGCCGACGGTAATGCAGCTAGTCGTAATATGCATCAAGAAACGGCTCTTACGCACATGGCACTCAGTAACGATATTCCAGCCGAATTTAACCCAGTTCAAGATGCCATAAGTTACCAACCTACTACGTTGGAATGGGCTAAAGGTGATGCTGTTTACATGGGTTTTGATACGGAGTTTCAGTACAGCCACGCTAGAGGGTACAACGAAATACTGAGCTACCAAATCGTGGCTAAGACACCAAAGGGACAATGTTCAATTGTCCTTTATCCCAAAAGTGGGGCCAAGAATCATCGTTGGGCGTTTGACGCATTGGTTGGGCATGTACTTGAGGAGATGTTTGATAAGAACCTAATTGAGGCTGTACCTGAACAAATTGTTGTCTTTGGCCATTTCTTACGTGCTGACTTAACCAATTTCAGCGACTTTTGGAAAAACCAGAAGACAACACTGCGTGGCACTCGTCGTACTGTCGCAAGTGCGATGCAGGACTATGGCGTAGATGTTCAAGCTTTAGGTAAACGCAAAGCGGGCAAAGATGCACAAGTGATTGAATCACCATCTGGAGAGAAGTTCCGCACCAAGGTCCGCTTTGTCGATACATTAGCTTTAAGCCCCAACGGTTCCAGTTTGGCCGTTATTGGTGAGCTGATTGGATTGCCCAAACATGAACTACCCAATGGTTATAGCAAAGAGCAGATGCACAAGTTTTTGCACGAGCAACCTTCGCTGTTTGAAGCTTACGCCTTAAGAGACTCTGAAATAGCTCTTGCGTACGGGTTGAGGATGTTCAGGTTTGCGACTGTTGAGCTTGGATTGTCAAAGTGCCCAACAACACTTGGTGCTATTGGTGTATCAGTATTTCAGAAGATCTTAAAAGATACCGGGGTTGATAAGCGTGAAGCATTTGGTGAGCGTGAAGTTAAAAGTCAACACTGGAACATGAAACTTGGACGACCACATACAAAGAAGGAGTGCATTCCAACAGAAGCACGTGAGTTATTCGAGCGGTTAGCTATTAAGGCGTACTTTGGAGGAAGGAATGAAAGTTTCGCTTGTGGTCCTTCTGATGTCGGTGTGTTTTATGATTTTGATCTTAGCGGTGCCTATACCACGGGGATGGTTGATGTTCGGCCATTAGATTATGACCGCTCATACATGACAAAAAACCTTGATGACTTTTGTGGTCATGTGTGTGGTTTTGCTCGTGTGCGCTTTTCATTTCCTGATGGTACACGTTTTCCATGCTTACCTGTTCATCACGAGCTCTATGGGCTTTATTTCCCGTTGACAGGTGAGACATATACTACCGCACCAGAGTTAGAAGTTGCGATAAATATGGGGGGGCACGTTGAAGTCCTGCAAGGTGTGGTTATCCCTTGGCTAGAAGATAGCGAGTCATTGTTTCTCCCTTTTGTGCAGTTGATTCGAGAAAAGAGAAATTCTTATCCGAAGAAGAGCTTCGAAGAAGCCATGTGGAAGGAGATAGGCAACTCATTGTATGGAAAGACAGCACAAGGGTTACGAGATAAAACTGCTTTTGAGTTGGCGAACGGATTGACCAAAGACATCCCACGCTCTGCTGTTACTAATCCTTATATGGCCGCTCATACGACAGGCTTTGTACGAGCCGTGATAGCGGAATTAATCGCATCAATACCGAGGCATAGGCGAGTCATTAGCGTGACAACCGACGGATTTATTACTGAGGCCCCATTAGAAGAATTGGATACATCGGGGCCGTTGTGTACTCGATTTAAAAAATACGACCATTGGGTCGTGAATCCCTTGAATAAATAGGAGCGTTACTATGGACACTTATGAAAAACTAATAGCAAACTTCACACGGGAAATCCGAGTTAAACCAACGCATGGGATAGATCGTGCTTTAACTATATTCCGCCGAGTACTACGTAAAACCAAGACGGAGTGTGGTGAAATACCTCACTGGGACGATATTCATGACCGATTTGAGGAAGAGGTTAGGATGAAGACTAATTGGGGTTATAAACAATTGGTTGAATTGTTAGATGTTACAATAACGGAGGTGGGTATTTGATTGTCGAGAAACATAGAGTTGCTCAGGTCATTGCCATGAAGACAAGAGGGCAGATAACTGCCCTCCCCCTTTCTGGGTATCCGTCTTTACTGGCCAAAGCGGGTATCAAACCGCCGTGCTCTCCAAATGAGCATAATAGCTATATGATTGAGCTATATTTAAATCGTGAGCCAAACCAGATGACAGACAATAGTCACCTTATCTCCACATCTGAGCAGTGGCTTAATGAATCTGACTTAGTGATGCTCAAGAAGGAGCGTCGATTAAACTTGGAATTTGATTTTAAGCGTAAGCTTGTAAATCCAAGAATGCTTAGTATATGTGGTAAAGAGCACATCAGTTTTGATTCTGTTCCATGGCGAAGTACAGAAGAAGCTCAGCAAGCGAGGGTCTTGTTCGATGGATGGCGAGTTGACAACTGTCTGAAAACGATAGCTGATTGGGAGTCCTGGGAGGATTACTATGAATCAGCCATAACCACTAAAGGGACTGGTATCAAAGTGACGTCTGAAGGATCTGTAGGAATTCTAAGGCGAGTCTTTATACGTGCAGTTGTGCAAAAAAAGTGGGGGTGTGACGCTGGCTTTACCTACAAGGCTTTAGCTTCACAACTCACCGAGTTAGGGTATAAAACAACGGAAGATGAGTGTAAAAATGCCAAACGATCAAAATTACCTGAGCATGCTGTGCCTGTCACGGCTCGAACTATAGTTTTCACAAAAAAACTGTTGAAATTGTATCCGGCGATGGAGTTGTTTAAATTTTTTCCGTGTGCTCGATTGGAAGAGGTTAATCATCGGCTACATACAATCGTGGTGTAAGATGTCTGTATGGGTATGAGTGGTATTATACCACTCATACCTTTCTGGTTTTTTGTAGTTGATAATTCTTTATACTCTCGGTCTACTTCCTGTCCTTCTTACCACGTTTTTTCTTGCTTACACCATATAATCATCGTCGCCGGAGAGTAGTCACCAATCTCTACATCACTAAGTCAGTAAAGATTTTATGCGGAATGGCTACCTCTATGCAGACAGCACTCTTGGTTTCATATGCGGTTTGGTTTTTACTCATAATCGATTGGTCCCCAGTTCAAGTCTGGGAGGGGCCACCAAATTTCGAAAGGTTTATGGAGAAATCCGTAAGCCTTTTTTCGTTCTAGTCCGGTCTATATCCGGTCCGCAATTACTTCCGGTAAGCTCTGGTCTGTTCGCAACCACATGAACACTTCAAGTCATCATCACAGGGGCACATCTTCTATC
>NZ_MUFB01000052.1 GCF_001996005.1 Salinivibrio siamensis
GGTAGGAGGAGCTAAAGTGACTGAAGAGGATTTAAATATAATAAGAAATAATGCGAAGGAATATGTTAAAGGAGTTAAGCTTAATTTGCATCTAAACGAAACGACTGTCGAGTTCTTCAGAGGTTACAGTAAGAACATATAGAAAACTTTCCGCTAATCGTTGGCTTTGTTGCTTAAATCGATGTAACTAAATCAAGAAGCTACGATCTGATCGGCTGAGGGGAGGGTGTTCAATACTCTGTATCAGCCAATTTTTCATAGGTCTATGTGATCATCCAGTCGACCTTCGAAGTGAATGTGAATGGTCAGCTGCGTTAGTGTCAGACTCGAGAGTGTTCATAGTACTTACGCCCGAGGATGACTTTCTGTTTGGCTAAAACCAATAATTCATTTTAAGTTTTAAAGCTTTCTTCCAAGTGTTGCGAGCGTACTCTAAATATTTACCGCTCAGTGAGTGTTATAACACCCGCTAGGCGGTAGCATTGCCTATCTTTCTTACTCTGACGCCAATTGCACTTCAGGCTTGGTGTATCACCATGAGCGCGGTGACACCAACCCATACCCTGGTGATAATCGATGCGCTTCCCGTGGGACCGTTATTCCAACGGCGATGACAAAAGCAGCTGCTGGATACGGGTGGCCCAAGGTTGGGCAGGTAGCCAATACGGCATGATGGCGATTCCCCGCATTGGCCATGAAGTGATTGTGTCTTTCTTACACGGTGACCCGGACCAACCGATTATCACTGGCCGCACCTATCACGCGACCAATGTGCCGCCTTATACTTTACCGGCACACAAAACCAAGACGGTTTGGCGCAGCGAGAGTCATCAAGGCGAGGGCTACAACGAGCTCACGTTCGAAGACCAATCGGGCAGTGAGCAAGTGTATTTACACGCGCAAAAAGATTGGCACACCGAGGTAGAAAACGACCGCGTGACCGAGATAGGTCATGACAACCACCATCAGGTACACAATGACCAATTTCATCGTGTGATGGGCAATGCGCATCATACCGTGGAGGGAGAGAGTCGCCAGTACACTCAACAAGACCAAACCCTGATTGTCGACGGCTCGCTGCATGTTAAAGCTGGGCAAGTGTGGGTGAATGACGCCAGTAACGAAATTCATATCAAAGCCGGTCAAAAAGCGGTGATTGAAGCGGGGAGTAGCATCACCGTCAAAGCCGGCGGCAGCTTTGTCAGCATTGATGGCGGCGGTGTTCATCTTGTGGGCCCTGCGATTAACCTCAACTCAGGCGGCAGCCCCGGTGCAGGCAGTGGCTATGCCGGTAAAGTCGCCGCCCTCCCGTTTGGGGTGGAGTCGCCAGAGAGTCCCGATCCTTTACCCCTGCAGCTTTCGCCTGCGACTCTAAAAGTGGCATCGGTGGCAAACCTTCCTGTGCTGAAGTTGTGTCAACGACAATTCGATGGTTCATGCCCTCGTCAAGATTGTCCGTGTTTGCAGGAAGAGGGATAAGTGTATGGCAACGGATTATTGGCTGCTCGTTGATGCTGTAAGGATCAGTGATGCCGCGCAACTGATTCAAGAACACTTTAGTGTCCAGCAAATTCTGCCCCTATATGCAGGCACTCCCTTTGATTATCTGCTTGAGCAAAGCCCTTATTTGGTGAATATGGGAGCGGATATCGCTAACGTCGAGACATGGCGCACACTGTCTTATTTTGATACCAGCTCGGTAATATTTGCAGTGGATGACAAAACCTGTGCAGATGACTTTATTGCGCACTTACAAGCGATGTTGAAGATAGAAGTTGCTGGCCAAGTTTTATGTTTGCGCTTTCAAAGCCAACGACTTTGGGATGCCGTTTTAGCACATGCCAATACAGACGATATCGTGCAATGCTTGGGGCCTAGCAAAGGGGTGTTTTGGTTTAACTCAGACGATGTGCCTGTGTGCCTATACAAGCCAAATCCATTCACGCCCGTGGAGGGCGAACAACAAGATTCTGTTTTTAAGCAGTGGGTGTGACATGAAAGAATACAAAATAACGAAAGGTGACTGCTTAAGTCTTATTGCTGAAAAGTTTGACGTCTCCGAAGAGGATCTTCTCAAGCTGAACAGTACGCAAATCAAAGATCCCGACTTTATCTATGCTGGAGATACGTTAAAGATAGAGCTGCCGGAACCTGCCGATACGGAGGCCTCTCGCGAATCATTTAAAAAGGCACCAGAAGCGCCTGCTACGGAACAAGAGTGTCAAATCGCTGATTTTGTCGACATCTTATATGTGCCAGCGCATCCTAAGACGGGTGAAAAATGCTGGTACGCAGTGACACAAGAGGCCAAGGACCTTATCGAAGAAGAAAAAGTCCTAATGCAGGACGCCGTTGTTGAAGGCGACTACAGCACCACATTGGCAAATATCAATCAGCTTGGCATCATGTCTAAGTTTGCCACACGCCCTCATGAAGCGTTTATGGATGAGGAAGACAAGGAACTCTATACCACCCTTCTGCCACTGCGTTTAGTGGTACAAACAAAAGCCTATTATAAATCTGCGGATCCTCAGGGGTTTCTAACCCAGGCACTTGAGGAGCTTGACTTAGCGTTTGATGATATTGTTCAGCAAGAGACTCGACGAGAAAATGCTGAAAGAAATGCACTGTATTATGGCGGTAAGTTTCAATCTCTTGCACCTCAAGACAGAAGTGGCAACGCAAATTTTGACAAATTGGTCGAAGAGCGTGTCCGTACTTTTATATTGAATGCCATTGACGAACGTATTACCGAGCTGGAAGAGAAAGCGGAAAGAAATGCTGGCAACATTAATTCAGATGATGGGACTAAGTTTGTATTTAGCGAAGACCACCAATACTTCATATCACGAAGAGAAGAGCGGATTAAAAGAGCGTGTAACCTTATTTACGACTATATCGATGGTCTGGATCTGGCTAAAAGGCCACACCAAGCGGCGATACGTGAGCTTAACGAGCTAGCGAAAGATGGTTTTCTTCCCGGTTTCAAGCTACTCAACCAAGAAGGTATTGTTTTTAAAGAGCAATGTTTGACGTTGGAGCAACTAGAGGGAGATGTTGGTGTTGCGGCGGGGCCTCAAGTATTACGCAACCGCGGAGACGACTGGCGGACATCACCAGAACCAATTTCAATCGAGCAGACTGAGCTGATTGATAGCTTATACCAAGAGATAACAGGTAGCACTGAAATAAATGACAGCCTAAACATTGAAAGCCTTGTTAATGATGTCAATAAAGCCGCGTGGTCGTATTATCCAGCTAAGGCATTGATACATCTTATCGACATGACGATAACCAAACATCAAAATGCCTTGAATCAAATACTGGGTCAAAGCCAAGGCACACCGCTTGATAAGCTTTTTAATAAACTATTAACAATAAAGTTGATAGCACAAAAAAGAATAGAGCATTTAAAAAGCTTGGCTAAACAAACGGCTCAAAAAGGCCCTAACCAGCTTCGATTCTTTTTTGCCGATGCTGAAAGGAAAGATCTGGCACCCGAGCTTGTATTAGTGTGGGATAGAAAAGATCACCAGCCCAATAAAAAAGGTGTAAGTGCCTTTGTCAATGATGCGGGACTCAGCGATATTCAGCCAGTTGAGTGCAGTTTTTTATCCACAGGGCAAGTTTTTTACCTGCGTGGACCAGAGTGGTATATGCCTTACGATAAGTCAGATCCATTCTATACCAAAGCAGCTTGCCATGTTGATTTCATTACTGATCGTATTACGTTTGCATCTCCTCAGACAGGCGGGGGGAATATCGTTGGTGTAAATAGTGTCACTGATGCATTAAAAGAGTTAAGAAAAACAAGTGTCCAAGTGTGCATAGCCCCGTTAAAAACGCAATCTCAATTCGACACTGTGTTTTGGCAAGATAGTTACCACGCTCAAGAAGGCAATATCGAGGGTTTAAACGAGCCTGCTTATGCGGAAGATGCAGGAGCACAATTTCTTCGTTTTACAGCAAAGGGAGAGTCAGCACTTAACCTTCCGTTATCAGGCTATTCAGACCTAATCAAAGATCCTCGCCAAGTGGGGGCGAGTGGCAATATTTCGGCTAAGTTGGCGCTTTTGCAAGGACAAATGAGTATTTGTCTGTGGTTACCAGAGGGTGAGCAAAACAATACCTTGGGTGAAAATGCATCAGCGTCATCAGCTAGGGGTCATGCGGTGACGCTTTTCTATACCGATGATAAGGGTGATGAGTACAGCTACGATGTTGGCGCGTTAATGGCACGTATAACCGGTTCAGTCTATGGGTTAGTTGGTGCGACGTGTCAGTTAGGGAGTAGCGTTACTGTCGGTCCTAGTGACATAGATAATGGGCTAGGGGTACGTGGTAGTACCGTTACCCTTTTCGACCCTAACGTCCATCGAGTTGAGAATATGACTGGTGCAACGCAACAAGACTTAGTGAATAGTCAGGTTGCAGCGGAGGCAGGTGTAACGGTAGATGCCTTTGTCGGAGTAGAAGTAGGCGGTGCCTTGGGGGCGGACGTTTTCTGGGTAGCACCTAATGCTCGAGTTCCTAAAACCTTAGGTACGATTAAGGGTGAATTTTCGGCCGCGTACGGCGCAGGCTTTCACAGTGAATTCCGTATTGCTTTCCAGGCCGGCGTCCTAGTGGTCATCGCATCTGCGCGCTTAGTAGTTGGAGGCGGGTGTAAGGGCACCTTGGGCATCGAATTAAATGCGATCAATAGTGATGACTTTATCGACTGTCTACTTGGCGTACTTAAGCAAAGTAACTTCCGCCGCTTATCTGTGTTTGGTGATGTAGATGAAAACGGAATAAATGATGATTTTAATACCCTTAACGACATCGCGACGATAGCTATTGGTTTGGGTCTATCCTTTTCTAAGGTACTACTTATGCCACCGAACCTGTGGGCATCGTACAAAAAGAATGTCATAAGCAAAGAATATGCTCCGTTCTTATCGAGAAGCCTAACAGGAGATAATGCCCCTAATGCGAGAAAATGGATCATAAAACTGCCTCCCGAGACACTCGCTAACTTGATCGCAGCATTACTGAAGGCTCAGACTGAGGCAACTTCTGAGGGTAGTGCCCAGTTTGTTAATCGTCGACAGGCTCAAGCTATTTTGAATATTATGGAGTGGTTAAGCAAAGATAAAACTAACCAAGAAGACGACGAATCATATGCCAGTCAGCGGCAATGGAAAGAAACATTGATCATAATGGCCGATCTCCATGCAGGAGCAGATAAACCCCAACAGTGGGAAGGGTTTAGAAAAAGCTGGTATCAGATAGCAAGGTTTATTTATCAATCTATTTTTATTACTCAACATAACACGTCAAGAGACGAACTGATTGGAATTCGAAATAATTTCGACAAATTTTCAAGTTTACTTTGCGGTAGAATGGTGTTARCAAGTTACACAAAGACGGTCAACACTAGGAGACCAGATCCGGTTATCAATACTGAGTATCGTGCCTATGCACGTTCAGTGGTGGCTAATGCTAGTAGCCGAGGTATAGAAATTGAGCTAACTAGCTATAAAAATGATGGAGATAACAACCATATCGCATTAGCACCCGAAAAAAATGAAAAAATAATTGATTGGAGTCTTAAAGATGTCGGTTTATAAAAACATTATAAAGATAGTTTTTTTGCTATTTGTCGTGGTAGGTATCAGTGCCTGT
>NZ_MUFB01000053.1 GCF_001996005.1 Salinivibrio siamensis
GGTTACAACGAGCTCACGTTCGAAGACCAATCGGGCAGTGAGCAAGTGTATTTACACGCACAAAAAGACTGGCACACCGAGGTAGAAAACGACCGTGTGACCGAGATAGGTCATGACAACCACCATCAGGTACACAACGACCACTTTCATCGTGTGATGGGCAATGCGCATCATACCGTGGAGGGAGAGAGTCGCCAGTACACCCAACAAGACCAAACCCTGATTGTAGACGGCTCGCTGCATGTTAAAGCTGGCCAAGTGTGGGTAAATGACGCCAGTAATGAAATTCATATCAAAGCCGGTCAAAAAGCGGTGATTGAGGCAGGGAGTAGTATCACGGTCAAAGCCGGCGGCAGCTTTGTCAGCATTGATGGCGGCGGTGTTCATCTTGTGGGCCCTGCAATTAACCTCAACTCAGGCGGCAGCCCCGGTGCAGGCAGTGGCTATGCCGGTAAAGTCGCCGCCCTACCGCTTGGGGTGGAGTCGCTTCCTGATCCTGTCAACTCAGCAGCGCCGATCGATGCGTCTCTCATGAGTGCGTTACCCGCTATCGCGAAACTGGATATTCCTATGATGGAGATATGTCAACGGCAGACTGACGGCTCTTGTCCATTGAAAGACTGCCCGTGTAAGTAGGATTCTGTGATGAATTGGTTGTTAGTGATCGATAAAAATCGCGTGCCGGACATTTGTCAGCATTGCGCAGAGGGTAACGTAGAATGGATACCTTTGTATCGAGATACTATATGGGAACCCCAGTTAGTAAATAGCCCTATTTGTGCCAAGGTCAGTGAGGAAGATTCGGTTTATCAGCGTTGGCTGACGGAGCCTCAGTGGGCGAGCAGTGGCGTGGTTTTTGCGATGCCAGAGCATCTAGATATCTTCGAGCAAGTGTCTAGCTTACAAGCGAATATAACTGTCTTTGATGAAAACCAACGTCAATATCTGCTGCGCTTCTACTCGCCCAAGACGTTATTACACCTTGCTAGCCTGTGTGATCAAACTGTGCTGATGTCGCTATTACAGACGACACATTATGCGTACATATCTCCCGCATTCTCTGAATTATCAGACGCCACGCAATTAATATTTAACCCCCGAAAAGGGACGGAAGTTGACACTGTCTATTTGCCTATTTCAATCGTTGAGGAGTTACTAGCATGAGCCAAGAGTATACGATAAAGCAAGGAGATACTCTCTCTGAGTTAGCTGAAGCGTTTAATACGGATGTTAGTACTCTTCAAGAGCTGAACAGCGATAGAATTAAGAATATCGATACTATTCGTGTCGGCAATACGCTTTCTGTGCCGACACCGGATGACAAGTCCACTGAGACAAAGGAGCCATTAGACGTTGTTCCTAATGATAATTTGACTAAACGAAAATGCTCTATTGAATACGTCGATGCGCTTTATGTGCCTCATAATCCAGCCGAGGGAAGTTCACCGCGTCCAAGTGTCTATCTCTTAACTCAAGAAGCCTACGACATTATTGAAAAAGAAGCACAATTATGTAAAGAGGCGGTGCAAGGAGATAAAGAGACAGTATTAGCTAATCTAGAAAAACTTGGTGTGATGGATCAGGTAAAAGCGACGCCACACGAGTTTTTCTTGGCAAAGTATGATGAAGAGCACCCAGATGAACCTTCATTAAAACAGCGCTATATGCAAGCCCTCCAAGCGCGATTAGCCTTGGAAATGAGCATGGCATCAAATATCGAATTCCTTCCCAGCACGCCTGATATTGAGGACGTGCGCGATATTCATGCGTCTTTTAACGAACGGATAGAAGCGTTGAATGTCGAGCGGGGTCGTTGGCGAAAAACCGGTGATGATAACTATTTAGAGTATACGATTGAGGTCACTGGTCGTGGTGCCGTGAATGTAAGAGAGCCAAGATCCGATGTCGATAATCGCTTCGCAAGAAGACGCGCGAGTATCGTTAAGGAACTACAATCTGACTGTCTTGATATTGTTATCGAGCTTATCGAGGATTTGGAGAAGATCGCCGCTCAGCACGCAAAAACGATTTCCATTGAAGAGGATGGTGCGACTTACAGGTATAGCGATCAGTTGAGCTACTATACCTCAAGCAGAGATTCAGATATCCAGCGCTTGATTAATGATCTAATAGATTGTCGTGTTAATGATTCCTTTAATGATTTTATTGATCCAGGACAGGTGACAGAGTCTACTGAGCCACCATGCCCGGAAGATCTTAAAGACTTCTACAAGAATGATATCACTCATTTCTTCTCTTATTATGAWTCAATGAATACTGTAGCACGCCAGATACGATTTTCGAGAAGGTATCCACTCGGATATACCATGTATCGGCTTAATCAGTTTGGGTTTTACGTCAAAGAGCAATGCTTAAACGAAAGTGAACTGTTCAATGGCGCTGATGCTATCGCGTCTCTTCAAGAGAATATCGGCAGTCAAAGTATTGGTACAATTCAACGACTGATCGAAAGTGTTAATATATCAACGTTAGGCTATTACTCTGCGTACGCGTTAAGAATTACCATAATCAAAGAAATCGCTAAGCGAATTGCTGCCTTTACTGACTTAGTCTCAAAAAACCAACAATATGCAGACTATGTGAGGAGACTTCTTGTTTATTCAGAGCACATTCAAGAGCGCTTCGATGCGCTAGAAGCGCTTGCCAAGAGTCGGTTGTCATCGCCTATTCTAGACGGTCAGGAGGATTCGGTCCTCATAGGACAAGTGCGAGAGAAAAAGCGCATATTGCTTTGGGATGAGCACAAAGATTGGGCACCAGAAAATTTGAACAATCAAATTGTACCGGACTCCATGGCGCTGAATACGACGATTGTTGAGTGTGCGCTCACTTCCAAGCCAAACGAAGCGATGTATATACGCTCAACGTGTGCGGTTATAGATAGTGATCCAGCAAGGAATAAGCAAAGCTGTGCGCGAGTTTATGAACCCACGCTACCAACAGGGCAAGGAGTGATAAAGCCCGAGGCATTCAAGGACGCGTTAAGAGACGCCTTGGGTAATGATGCGGAAATTAAAACGACGTTTGCGTTGGCTAACGTGGGGGGAGAGGTCGCTTTAGATGAGGCCTATGAGTATGTGCTACCGTGGCGAACCCAGCAAACTGAGATTTTCGGCAACACCGTTAAGATGGACGTTAGCGGCGGCGCACAATTTATGCGATTTACGTATTCAGCACAGGCAGCAGCTGAAAGCGTCAACATAGACTTAGTGGGGAACGCGCAGCTGGGGGCGTCGCTTGATTTCGCCAGCGGCCAATTAGCGACAAAATTCTCCATTCCAGCTGAAAACATGTACGATCTGAAAGTTCCCTATTACACCGTTGACAATGAGCGTCGTGAAGTGAGCTTAGGAGACATTCGCTTCGACATTGAAGCGGTTGTCCACGGTATGTTAGCGGCAAGCATGAAATGCTCGAATGAGATTGGATTTGGTCAAGATGCTGCGACAGGGGCACCAGGGCTACGGACATCTCAAACCTTTATTGCAACACGTTTGGAAAGCAAGAAAGACCTAGAGCTCGCGGATGATAGTGAACTGCGAAATATTAAGGCGGGTGCAAAGACTGAAGTGTCGGCCTTTGCTGGTGCAGAGGTAGGTGGACAAGTCAGTCTTGAATGCTTATGGAAAAATGTGGGTAGCTCGGACATGAAAAAGTTGTTTAAGCTCGCCACGAGCCTCACCGCGCAGTTAGGTGTTGGAGCGAAACTTATCTTGCAATGTACCTTAGATAATGGCCGCTTAATTTTTCGTTTCGACTTTGGTGCCGCGTCTCTTGCGGGTTTCTCTGGCAAACTGGCATTTGAGTTAGACCCGCTTGCTTACGATGAATTTATCTCACGGTTGTTAGATGTGATGGAGCACCCGAGCTTCAGTCGCTTTGGTCTCTTCCATGAAAGTGACGGCAGTGAAGCCTTTTATGCTTTTAACAGGCTACTGACAGTGGCCGTTGCTTATCAGCTTACCCTGACGCAAATTGCACTGCTTCCTTTTCATCTTATTCGCGATATGGAGCAGCGAGCGTTGGAGGCGACGAACGCCCCCTTTGTGGCGAACTTCATTAATAGTGACGTTGAGACATCCGGGCAGCGAGACTGGATCAAGAAAATACCGGCTGAGACCTACGCCAAGCTCTTTTCCGTGCTTTTGCATTATCATGATTTGGGCTTTTGGGACAACGATGAAGAAGCTGCTGAGCGTAACCTTAACCAAGTAGCTGCGATGACCAAGCTTTTAGAATGGATAAGAGGAGAGAGCCACCCAGTAAGTGACAATGCCAAGAAAAAATTCGAGAACGTCATGCAAAGGGTCGGAGAAGAGATTGAGATGGAACTTCCCGAAGAGGTGAAATGGCAACGCTATGCGGAAAATATTGATAAGATATTGAACTTTTGGGAAAAAGCCTACGGTAGTATTATAAATGAAGAACTAAGAAGGTTGTTCAGTAGAGATAAAAGAAAACTTCCTGACGCTATTAGACAATTGATTACACCTTGGGTTCCTTACAAGAAGGTTATTTATCTTCCCGCGTATCAGGAAGTTACTGAATACGAGGTCGCTCATGTAAATGATAAGTCAAAAATAAATGAATTGAACAGAAAGAGATTCCAAAGAATAATTGGTGGTTAATGTGAAGTTTTTGAAATATTTAATGATTACTACTTGTATTCTTCCATTTCTATCTCGTGCGGAAACGTTGGAGGAAGGAATTGAGATATTAAATCAAGGTCAGTTTAAAAAGGCCCGTGAGATATTTAAACCGTTAGCTGAACATGGCGATGCTAATGCGGCCTACTGGTTGGCGTATACCCAGTTCAAGACTGCCGAAACACTGTATGTAGGTTCTAACTTACTAAAGGCAGCTGAAGGTGGTAACCCTTGGGCGATGGCGACACTTGCAGGTACCCATATGCCAAAGGTGACTACCTCATATTGTAATTATCTTGGCTGGCCGTGTGATGAAAAATGGGTTGATAAAGCAATTGAAGGTTGGGAGAGACTCGCCGAAGAGGGTGACGGTAAGGCAATGTACGCACTCTTATATCATGACCCTAGCTGGTGGCAATATATTCCTTTTTATAGAGATTACCGATATGAAAAGCTAGCGAGTAAGTTATATAAAAATAAAGGTTATACCTTTTTTTATGATAAAAATTTTTGGTCTTCTTTGAATAGAAGAACTCGAATTGACTATCTGGAAAAGATGGCAAAAAATGGCGATGGTATAGCTATGTATAAGCTGTATTATATATTTAAAGATGATGACTTGGAGAAGGCATTATATTGGTTGGATAGAGGGGTGAGGGAAAGAAAATATTATGCTTTAGGAGTGAAAGGCACTATTGGAATTCCGGACTCTAAAATGAGTAGTAAAGGTCATAATATTAAAGAAACATCTAAACGTGCTTATTTCTATTGTTATGCTTCACAAGTTCTATATCGAGGGATAACTGAGTGTCATGTTGGGACTTTCTTTGATTCTAACCTTCTTAGAGAAAACGATAGCTATGAATACTTTGATAAGGTAGGAGGAGCTAAAG
>NZ_MUFB01000054.1 GCF_001996005.1 Salinivibrio siamensis
CTCATAGAGTGAAGACATAACCACATGAGAGGAAATTACCATGACCACTAACACCCCACGACTATTTAAATGGGACAGAGTTGTCCGGTTGAGCCATTGGCTGATTGCTGCATTATTCTTTGCCAACATGAGCGTCACGGAAGAAGGCAGTGACATTCATCGCTGGTTTGGGTACGTGATCCTTGAGGCCATTGTCTTACGTCTGATTTGGGGAATGCTCACGCATTCAGAAGCACGACTAACCCGTTTTATACCCTCGCTTTCTGCCGCTCGAGCTCACTTCAGCAACCTTATACGAGGGCGTGATCATACAAGCTCAGGTCATAACCCTGCCGCGGCACTTATGATTTGGAGTCTTTGGGGATTGCTCCTCGTCACCATTTTGACTGGCTGGACAATGACGCAGTCAGGTGAAGAGCTCGAATGGTTAGAAGAAGTCCATGAGTTTGCTGCCAACGCAACCCTGGTCCTCGTCACTATCCATGTTAGCGCCGCCATTTTGATGAGTCGTTTTGGTAAGCGTAACTACATTAAATCCATGCTGCCTTAATACTAAGGATGTTTAAGTCGTGAACATAAAGAATGTAAAGTTTTCTCACACGTCAATAACGATAGTGATCGCTATATATTTCGCATTAATTGTTAACATTCCAGTTTATAATGAACTTGGAGGAATACTCTATAGGTTAGACAGCGTAAATCCTGGTTTCGTCGCTACAATCCCTCTCTTTTTCATCGCTAGCTTTAATATTATTTTTAACGCTTTTAGCTGGCCATTTATTACAAAACCTTTTTTTATCTTACTTTTGCTTCTATCCGCTGGGGCAAGCTATGCCACTTCCCACTACGGTATAATTTTTGACAGCGATATGATTGTGAACATTTTCGAAACGGACGTGGCAGAGGCATCAAGTTATATTAGTTTTTATTCTATCGCGTGGGTTTTACTCATGGGAGGGGTTCCATCATTATTTCTTTTTATTGTGAAAATAGAAGAAAGTGATCCCATTTTTTTTATGGTAATGAAAAAGATAATATCGGTAATAGCATCGGTAGTTGTCATACTGATCATTGCTAGTTTATATTATCAAGATTATGCATCCGTTGGCAGAAATAACTCTTACTTAAAAAAGGTTATCATTCCCACAGAGTTAGTTTATAGCATTGGGAAATATGTCAACAATAAATACCTGTCGGATCCTCTACCATACAAAAAAATTGGTGAGGACGCACAAAAAAAAGACGAAAAACATACAAAAAAACCAACTCTATTTGTTTTTGTTTTAGGGGAAACGGCTCGGGCCGAGAACCAACAACTAAATGGTTATTCGCGAGAAACAAATCAATTCACATCGCAAGAAGATATTATCTCATTCAAAAATGTAAGCTCATGTGGAACAGCAACCGCAGTTTCTGTGCCATGTCTTTTTTCTATCTTGGAAAGAGAAAACTTTAATCGAGAACGTGCCGACAAACAAGATAACCTACTTGATATCATGCAACGCGCAGGCACAGAGATGCTATGGGTAGAAAATGATAGTGGTGATAAAGGTGTCGCTAAGAACATCCCACAAGTTATAGTAAACCGTGAGAGAAGCCAGACCTATTGTGATGGACAAACTTGCTTTGACGAGGCGGTTATTCAACCTTTTATAGATAATATACCTAGCACGGAACATGGAAAAGATTTCATGGCAGTACTACACCTAATTGGTAGTCATGGTCCCACATACTATAAGCGATATCCGGAAAATATGAGAGTGTTTTCCCCTGATTGTCAACGAGCCGACATTGAAAACTGCTCTAGAGAGGAAATAGTAAACACATACGACAATACAATTTTATATACCGACTATGTTATAAATAAAGTTATAGAGAAGTTAAAAGATCTATCTTCTAAATATAATACAGCATTAATCTATGTATCAGATCATGGAG
>NZ_MUFB01000055.1 GCF_001996005.1 Salinivibrio siamensis
ATTTAATGGTCTCCTAATGTTTAGGAGATTAAAAATGACAGAAGAAAAAGTCCATTTATGCATTTCGTTTCCATCAAAGATATTCGCCAAGAAGGAAAAGTTGAACATACGTTATCAGATATTATTTTGATAACGATCTGTGCGGTTCTCTCTGGCCATGATACCTGGAAAGGCATTAGTGATTATGGCCGTAAGCAGCGCGATTTCTTATTACGCTTTGGCTTTTCAGGTAAAACGTCACCGTCGGCAGATACGATCGCAAGAGTGATGGGAACCATCAGTCCAAAGGCATTACAAAAAGCCTTTATAGAATGGATGAAATCGTGTCATGAATTAACGGATGGCGAAGTGGTTGCCATTGATGGAAAAACACTAAGGGGCTCATATAATCGAGCAACAGACCAAGCTGCTATTCATATGGTTAATGCGTTCGCAACCGCAAATGGAGTGTGTCTCGGACAGTCGAAAGTAGACAGTAAGACAAATGAGATTACTGCCATCCCTAAGTTGCTGGAATTGCTTGATATTTCAGGTTGTTTGATTACCATGGATGCTATGGGTTGTCAGCACAAAATCGCACAGAAAATCATCGATAAAAATGCTGATTATTTGCTTGCCGTTAAAGGAAATCAAGGCAAGTTAGATAAAGCGTTTGATAATTATTACCGCCCGGCAATGCTTCAAAAATTTGATGGTGATAGCTACGCATCACAAGAAAAATCGCATGGGCGTTTGGAAACACGATGTGCACTGATTAATACCGATTTAAGTGTATTAGGTGATTTGGCTTATGATTGGCCTGAATTAAAAACGATGGGCATCATGGTGAGTGTTCGTCAAGAAGGCAAACATGCTGAAGAGTCAGATATTTCAGTGCGCTATTATATAAGCTCAAAAGCACTGACAGCGAAAGAGCTTCATGATGCTACGCGCTCACACTGGTTAATTGAATCAATGCATTGGCAACTTGATGTTGGATTAAAAGAAGATGTTTGCCGAATAAGAGTCGATGACCGAGCGGAAATTTTTGCACGAATAAGGCAAATGGTTTTGAATTTATTAAAGCAAGAGAAGAGTTTCAAAGCTGGCATTCAACGCAAGCGAATGATGTGCGCGATGGACCAAGAGTACTTGGCGACCGTGTTAGGAAGCCTTTCTTGACGCGGATGTTCATGCGCTTTCCGTGAATAATTACTCGCTTCGCTCCTAATTCACCGGTGGGCAAGGCATTAGAAGCTAGGAGAATAAATTGACTTCAGCAAAAGGAACAAGAACAAATGAATATCGAATTTCTATAGATATGGAGACTAATTTATCTAGTTTTTTACTAGATAAGGAACAGATCCCTTATCC
>NZ_MUFB01000056.1 GCF_001996005.1 Salinivibrio siamensis
CGCAAGTTGATGAGTATCGGTGAAGACCATTTGCAGAGAGCCTGTTAATGCGGCGGGCACCTTGATGCCTTCTAACGAATTAGGCACTGCAACCGCGCAATGTCATCAGGGCCATGACGTGAGTCAGTAAAAGGCCGAATGTAGAGCGGCAGTCCAAACCAAACTCAATACGCTTCGCGGATGCTTGACGAACGGGGGGAACCCATGTAGCCCTGCTAATTGGTTAACAAACATAACCACTTATCCTAGATTTACTACCGTAAACGCTAATCCTGAGCAAACCAAAATTGCCGAACGTTTGTTAATCCTGTTGAGCAGTTTGTTAGCCATTTTTTCGCCAATCATTCATTATTTGAAATAGAGCATATTGCTTAGCTAGTTTAAAAGAAGCCTCACTTGAATTAGGAGCAAAGAAAGAAATAGGCTCTCTTATTGAAACAACGAAGCACAAAAACTCGATTGAACCTATAGCTTTGTAAAAATTAATAGGTTCGCCATAGTCAGAATCAGAAAATGCACCGTGTAATATGCCATGGCGATTAGTTTTATCTCCATGAGGATACCGAGCTGAATTAACGTATAGATTATTATTAGTAAAATGAACGAATGAATCTAGCATTGCTACAATTTCATCCACGGCACCAAGTTGATTTGCAATTACGTCTTCTTTAGAGTGTTCAGCTACTGCTACGAAAACATTTTTGACATACTTTTCGGATATATTTTTAGATTCTAGTATTTTCCGACCCACACCTTCAATTACYGGAATAAGACCGGATACAGCAACATGATGTAACCCTAAGAAGTGAGCATCAATTGCTTCAGCGATAATGAGCTTATAATCAGAGATATGAGGAGCAATAGGATAACGATGCTTCACCATTGCAGCCAGATGATCGTGGGTGTATATACGGCTAAGTAGTGACTCTAAATTTGAATCATTGTTTTTGGAAATATCTTCCGCAATTTTATCTAAGTACCCCATTTGGACATAGGGAGGGACAAACCATCCTGCTTTATTAAATAGTTCTTTATAATAATCCATTCGATCAACTCAAATTGATGGCTAACGCCGCAATCAATGGTAAACCGGAGCGCAGCAGAGATTTATCCGTTGCATTTCCTTGTTATGCAAAATTATCATCCGGGTATGCTCTCCATAAATGTTTTTACAACTATAAAACCCTCAAATAGAAATGCGGCCAATACAAAAGCTATAGCAGCACCTGTTGTGATAAATAGCTTTTTAGGTGCATAGAATATAGCTAACAGTAAGCTAG
>NZ_MUFB01000057.1 GCF_001996005.1 Salinivibrio siamensis
AGCCTAATGCATTTAAAATATTCAAAAAAATAAAAAAAAACAGCCTCTTTAGCAGTAATAATTCTAAGGTTGATGAGAGAGTATTAGTGCTGCCTATAAATGTATCACCAACCTCTAGTCTCTTTGAAGGACTTATGTCTGAATTTTTATCCGAYAAAGGGTATGAGGTTTACTGCTTACTAGAGAACGGAGAGTTAGAGTATTCGGAATATTCTAACGCTACAAAAAATAACTTTGTAACACGGTGTCTCTCACTCTATGAGCAAAAATGTTTTGTAAATGCCTTTAATGCTAACCCTATCTATTATCCAAAGTCAGATACATTTATTGATATTTCAAGTATGACCCTTAACGAAGCTTACCAGCTAAATTATCGAGAGATAGAAGTTGGAAAACATGCGATGTATGGAGTAATGAGATATTTAATGATATCTGAACTGAATGAAAGTCATGCTTGGTTATTTCAGAAGTTTTTAAATACGTCGATATCAACTGTCGAAGCAGTTGAGAATGCAATTGAAAAAACTACTCCGTCATATGCACTAATATCACATGGATGTTACTCTACATGGGGAGCGGCATTAGACACACTAAAAAAACATAATGTAAAAACTAGCGTATGGGGTAGAGGTTATATAGGGAAAGGCAGTTTGATAATAAGCAAAGATGAGAGTTATCTACTGTCTAGAATTAGAGACAATAGATGTCTTTGGGAGAGCTCTGAGTTACCTTCAAATACTATTGAAGAACTAACTGCTTATTACAGAGAAAAGTCTAATCCAAAGAGCGAAGTGGATTTTGTAAACTATTATGAGGGTAGTCAGTCTGATGTAAACAGATTTGCCGTTCTAAAAGAACAAAGTATGAACTACAAACGTGTCGTCGGGGTTTATCCAAATATTCCCTGGGACGGAACGATGTACTCTTCTAGTGAGGCGTTCCCTACGGCAAAAAGTTTTGCTGCGTTTATAAAAAATGCTGCTTTAGAAATGATGGATACATGCTTTATTGTACGCTGTCACCCTGCAGAGAAAGCAAGAAAAGGGAATATTAGTCAGCAAACATTTAAAGATATATTGTTAGAATTAGAAGTTGATAAAATAGAAAATCTCATAATATTGGAGTCTGATTCTTCAATTAGTAGTTATGATGTGGCATCTATATCTAATGTTGCCTTGATG
>NZ_MUFB01000058.1 GCF_001996005.1 Salinivibrio siamensis
GGTTCCTATATAAGCGAGACAAACTATAGCTAACTTGTTAGATTGAAAAAAGTGGAATTAATAGATTGTAATAATCGAAAAATACGATTGTTTAAAATATGACTGTATGAACAAATATCCGTCTTTAAAGCAGCTACACTATCTGGTTACCCTCTCCGAAACGCGGCATTTTGGCGAAGCGGCGAAATTGTGTTTTGTGAGCCAGTCGACCTTGAGCGCTGGGATCCAAAACCTCGAGGATCTGATTGGTGCTCAGCTCATTGAGCGTGACAATAAAACCTTGGTACTCACTGGAATGGGCGAAGAGGTGGTGCGCCGTAGCCGAGAAATCCTAGCGCGCAGTCAGGATTTGATGGAGCTAACGCAAGTTAAATCAGATCCTATGCACGGCAAAGTACGGCTGGGCTGCATCCCTACCATCGCGCCATTCTTATTATGTGATGTGGTGCAGCAAGTCAACCGACATTACCCCAACTTAGATTTGTTGTTGCGTGAGGACACCACGGCGAACTTACTCACCGCGCTCAAACACGGCGAAATGGATATCCTTATCCTCGCGCTGCCAATGGATATTGGCACCATGACCCGTCGCGTGGTGGGGCGTGATCCGTTTAAAATGGTGATGAGCCAAAAGCAAGCTGCGCAGCTTGAGTTACCCATCGATTATGACGCGCTGCCCGATGAATCTGTTTTCTTGCTTGAGCGAGAACACTGCCTCACTGACCATGCTGTTTCTGCCTGTCAGATGACGGCCTCACAGAAGATTAACCCATTTATGGCAACCAGCTTACACACCTTGGTGCAAATGGTCGCAAACGGCAATGGTGTGACCTTTATACCGCAAATGGCGATTGATCATGGCTTAATTGATAACCTCGACGTGCATTTAGAAACGCCGCCGGGAGAAGCGGCCTACCGTGATATAGGAGTGGTCTGGCGACCCTCTTCGAGTCGGATTAATACGTTTAACCAGCTTGCTGATCTGGTCGCAGGACTACTTTCCCCAACAGCTAGGGAGTAAAAAGCCTAAAATAAGTGATTTACACTGATATTTTTGCCTTTTTGCAGCATGATTGTCTGTTTGAGGGCGTTGAAAATGACACCGAAGCCGTTGGATTATTATCACGAAAAAAGCAGCACCCCAGGGGGCTGCTTTTTGT
>NZ_MUFB01000059.1 GCF_001996005.1 Salinivibrio siamensis
GTATTAAAGAGGTATTAAAGAGGATATGTTCCCAAACATATCAGCGTGTCCCATTCGTCTAGAGGCCTAGGACACCGCCCTTTCACGGCGGTAACAGGGGTTCGACTCCCCTATGGGACGCCATTGGGTTGTTAGCTCAGTTGGTAGAGCAGTTGACTTTTAATCAATTGGTCACAGGTTCGAATCCTGTACAACCCACCATTTCTCAGACGCGGGGCTATAGCTCAGCTGGGAGAGCGCTTGCATGGCATGCAAGAGGTCGGCGGTTCGATCCCGCCTAGCTCCACCAAGTCTGAAAGATGGGCGATTAGCTCAGTTGGGAGAGCACCTCCCTTACAAGGAGGGGGTCACTGGTTCGAGCCCGGTATCGCCCACCATTTTCTCTGCAAGAGAAAAGCACTACAACAAAATGGGGCTATAGCTCAGCTGGGAGAGCGCCTGCCTTGCACGCAGGAGGTCAGCAGTTCGATCCTGCTTAGCTCCACCATTTTACTCTTTGTTTTTACAGCAGTTGACGCCTGTTGCGATGAGTGCTGTCTGAAAGCAAAAAATAAAGTGGTTTATCGTATTGATAAATACACATGCTCTTTAACAATCTGGAAAGCTGACAAGTCATTCTTAAAGAATGACAGTAAAGTTCTCAATCAGTGACAGAAATGTCACTCACACAATCAAGTGTGCTTGGGCTTTGTCTTAGTGATAAGCAAAGTCTCTATTTTGAGTCCGGCAAAAACAAAACCTTAATTAGTTGATGATTCAACACTGAGTGGTTTTGCGACGCAGATTTCTTTTTTAGACAATCTCGCCGTAAATAAAACCTCTTGGGGTTGTATGGTTAAGTGATTAAGCGTAGACGGTGGATGCCTTGGCAGTCAGAGGCGATGAAGGACGTACTAACCTGCGAAAAGCGATGGTGAGCTGGTAAGAAGCATTTGAGCCATCGATGTCCGAATGGGGAAACCCACCTGCATAAGCAGGTATCTTAGTGTGAATACATAGCGCTAAGAGGCGAACTCGGGGAACTGAAACAT
>NZ_MUFB01000006.1 GCF_001996005.1 Salinivibrio siamensis
GCCAGAGCCAGAGCCAGAGCCAGAGCCAGAGCCAGAGCCAGAGCCAGAGCCAGAGCCAAGCAATGAGCGTGACTATGAGTTTGACTCCTTCTCACTTGATGAGTTGGGCGAGTTTGGCGAGGATGACGCACTAAGCGCTGCGCTTGAAGAGCAGCGCGAGCTAGAATCTTATTTAGATGAGCAGCAAGAGGGTGACGCCGCCAAGGAAACGGAAACGCCTGAGCGTGATGAGCGAGATATCAGTGATCTCGACGATGACGATCACCAAGTGGGTGGCTTAAACATGGAGGCACTGCTCTCCGAGTCAGACGATGACACGCCACTGGATCTTTCCTCACTGTCCGATGAAGAAGCGGCAGTGTGGCAGGCTGATAATGAACCTGAGCCTGAAGCAGAGAGTGAAGACTGGAGTCAGCAACCCGCAATAGATCCTGCCTCACTGGAAACCTTTGAACTCGAAGAAGCCTTAGACGAGGATCTACTGGGTGAGGGGGAAGCAGAAAGTGAGCTGATTGGTGAAGAGCAAGAAGAAGATGACTACATCAGCATTGAAGAGCTCATGCGAGATGATGGTTCCACGCCAGATATCGATCCTGATAAAGCGGAAATGAACCTGAATGTGGGTTTAGATGAGTTTCCTGATGTGTTAGAAGATATTAGTGCCATTGATGTGGACGGTGATACTGCAAGTACTGAAGCATCAACGAATCTTGACCTCGCCAAAGCGTATTTGGAAATGAACGATGTCGATGGGGCGATTTCTTTGCTTGAAAAAGTGATGCAATCGGGCAACAAGACCTTGCAGCAAGAAGCGCGTCAGTTGTTAGAACAGCTGAGGTAGTGAAAAAAACAGGTAGCGAGAGCTGCCTGTTTCTTTATGACGGCAGTGATGGCGAAGCACGCGCTTTTAACCTGCAACTCGAAGGCTTTATGGGTATAATGCGGCGCCTTATAGACGAGTAACGAGAAGGCAGGGCATGAGATTCGCGTTAGGCATTGAGTATGATGGTGCTCAGTTTTACGGTTGGCAGAGGCAACGAGAAGTCACCAGTGTGCAGGAACACCTCGAGCGTGCTTTATCGACGGTTGCCAATCACCCTGTCGCCGTACAGTGTGCGGGACGTACCGACTCTGGCGTGCATGGAACAGGACAGGTGGTGCACTTTGACACTGACAATCAACGTCCTTTAAAAGCTTGGACGATGGGTGTCAATGCGAATTTGCCGGATCCGATTGCAGTGCGATGGGCTAAGCCCGTGACAGACGAGTTTCATGCCCGTTTTAGTGCCACTGCGCGACGCTATCGTTATGTGATTTATAATCATCCCTTGCGCCCGGCGATCTTAGCCAAGGGAGTCAGTCACTATCACGCTGAACTTGATGAAACCTTAATGCACCGAGCCGGTCAGTATCTACTTGGGGAGAATGATTTTTCCTCATTCCGTGCCGCTCAGTGTCAATCGAAATCCCCGTGGCGGAATTTGATGCATTTATCGGTCAACCGTCAAGGGCGCTTTATCGTGATTGATATTAAAGCCAATGCGTTTGTGCATCATATGGTGCGCAACATAGTGGGGAGTTTAATGGCGGTCGGTCGTCAAGAGCAGCCTCCTGAGTGGATGGCTTGGCTGCTGGCACAAAAAGATCGAACCCAGGCTGCTGCGACCGCGAAAGCTGAAGGCTTGTATTTGGTTGAGGTGGACTACCCCGAAACATTTGGGTTGCCTCGCTCACCCATTGGCCCCTTGTTTTTGCCGGATTAGGTGATTGTGTCGGCAAGTACGCTGTACGCATACAGCACGGAGACAGAATAGGTAGTACCAGTTTTTTATCCCAAGTCTGACGGACTTGTGATTTAATTCGGTCTAATTTGTTACGAATCCAAGATAGCTGTCCGTTCGCGAGAGTTATCACTAAGTAAAGGTTGTCCATGAGCTGGCTAGAAAAAATATTAACCAAAAGTAATATTGGTTCATCACGCAAGGCGTCGATTCCAGAAGGTGTGTGGACCAAGTGTACGTCGTGTGATCAAGTCCTCTATCACGCTGATGTCGAGCGTAACTTGGAAGTCTGTCCAAAGTGTGAACACCATATGCGCATGCCAGCACGCCGCCGGCTCGACGTGTTTTTGGATAAAGACGGGCGTGAAGAGATTGCCAGTGAGCTTGAACCTAAAGATGTGTTGAAGTTTCGCGATTCGAAAAAGTACAAAGATCGCTTAGTGTCGGCGCAAAAAGCGAGTGGTGAAAAAGACGCCCTTGTGGTCATGAAAGGCAGCGTGTTTGATGTACCCGTGGTGGCCTGTGCCTTTGAATTTAAATTCATGGGCGGCTCGATGGGGGCCGTTGTGGGCGCTCGCTTTGTGAAAGCGGTGGATGCTGCGATCGAAAACAACTGCGGTTTGGTGTGTTTTTCTGCCAGTGGCGGTGCGCGTATGCAGGAAGCGCTAATGTCACTGATGCAAATGGCAAAAACAAGTGCCGCATTGGAACGCCTTTCTCGCCACAACCTGCCGTTTATCTCGGTATTAACTGATCCGACATACGGTGGTGTGACGGCAAGTTTTGCCATGTTAGGTGATATCAATGTGGCCGAGCCTAAAGCGATTATCGGTTTCGCGGGGCGCCGAGTCATTGAACAGACCGTGCGTGAGAACCTCCCTGAAGATTTCCAAACCAGTGAGTTCTTGCTTGAGCATGGCGCGATTGACATGATTGTCGACCGCCGAGAAATGCGTCAACGCTTGGCGGGGCTGCTTGCCAAATTGAATAATATTCACTCACCGCTTGTGGTCGATGTAGAGCAAGACAAGCCTGATCTTGAGCCCGAAGCGGCACCGCCTTCTCAAGACCAATAATTGACCGTGTCCCACGGCGCTATCCTTGGTATCATTTGCCCATCATGGAGTAACTGACCAAGTCAATGTCTGAACTACAACATCTAACAGCCACGTCCTCTTTAACGACGTGGCTGTCTTATCTCGAAAGTATCCATACCAGTGCCATCGATCTTGGCCTTGAACGCGTCGCCGCTGTGGCTGACCGCGCGCAACTGACTAAGCCTGCGCCGACAGTGATTACCGTCGCGGGAACCAATGGTAAGGGCACAACCTGTGCGTTGCTGGAATCAATTTTGCAGCATGCGGGTTATCGCACAGGTGTCTATAGCTCCCCGCATCTCATTCACTATAATGAGCGAGTACGCATTGATGGCAAATGGCTCGACGATGCTGCGCACAGTAAAGCGTTCGCGACGATTGAAAAAGTGCGTGGTGAGACCAGCCTGAGCTTTTTCGAGTTCGGCACTTTGGCTGCACTGCAGCTGTTCAAGCAGCACGCATTGGACGTCGTGATTTTAGAAGTTGGCCTTGGTGGACGCCTTGATGCTACCAATGTGGTTGAGCATGACGTATCGGTGATCACCAGCCTTGCGCTCGATCACTGTGATTGGTTAGGTGATGATATTAACCAAATCGGCTACGAAAAAGCAGGTATCTTCCGAGCGGATAAACCTGCAGTTTGCGGTCAGCCTTCTCCACCGGCGAGCGTGGCTGCACACGCTGACAGTATTGGCGCCGAGCTACACCAGCTGGGTTATCAATATCACTATACGCTCACTGATGATACCTGGTGTTGGGCGGCAGGGGCGTTTGAACTGACTGCGTTGCCTATCCCTGCAATACCATTACAAAATGCCGCCACTGCATTGATGGCTTTGGGCGTTGCCGATTTGGAGATTGCAGACACGCACATCTCTGACGGGTTAGCCTCGGTATCGGTACCGGGGCGAATGCAGGTTGTCGCCAAGGCGCCTTACACTGTGTTTGACGTTGCTCATAATCCGCACGCGGCCGCTTATTTGGCAGAGAAGTTGGCTGAGTGCAAAGCGGAACGCGGCGGGCACGTGCATGCGGTGGTGGCCATGTTATCCGATAAAGACATGGCGGGTACCTTAGCCTGCCTGGACGGTATCGTGGATCACTGGTATCCCGCATCGTTATCTGTGCCCCGAGGCGCCCCCGCCGACAGCTTGCCTGTATCGGCATCACAACAGTTTGCGTCACCCAGCGAGGCCTATCAGCAGGCGTTAAAACACGCTGAACCTGCGCGAGACTGTGTGGTCGTATTTGGGTCGTTTCATACCGTTGGACAGGTAATGAGCGAGCTTAACTAAAACGGAGTCATTGTGGCCAGTAAGTTACAAAAAAGAATCGTTGGTACCTTGGTGTTGGTGTCTATCGGTGTGATAGTGCTGCCAGATGTGCTTGATGGCAAAAAAGAGCATTATCAAGAGAGCTATGAGAGTATCCCGCTACGGGATGATTTTGACAGTGAGGTGAGCCAAACACCGATTCAAGCACCACAAGTGGTTGAGGTCGAGGCGCCAGACACCAAGGTTAAAGAGCATCAAACAAACGCAACGGACAGCGAGCCTGCGTCTAAACCGGTGTCTAGTGAAACAGCCTCTTCGTCAGTCAGTGACCAAAAAGGGGCGTGGATGATCCGGCTCGGTACCTTTCGCAACCAAGACAACGCACGACGTTTGGTCAAACAATTACGCGAAAAAGGTTACCAAGCACATATCTTACCCAAAGACATTCAGCCAGATGACTTAGCCAAGGTGGTCGTAGGGCCTCACGTCTCCAAATCGGCGCTAGAATCGCAACTGACTGATTTGCAATCTTTGACAGGATTGAAGGGTCAATTGCGTAAATTTGACCCACTCACCCAATAAGAAAACGTTTGCGTGAGCATTTTTTCTGTTAGAATGCGCACGTCTCGAGCAAGTGAATACGATGAATTGGATTGATTACCTCATTATTGGCGTCATTGGTTTTTCGGCGCTAGTTAGTGTGATTCGAGGCTTTGTTAAAGAAGCATTGTCATTGGTGATATGGTTTGGTGCGTTTTTTATCGCCAGTCAGTTTTATACGCAACTGGCGGTTTACCTGACCAATATCGAAGATGCCGTTATTCGTAATGGTAGCGCAATAGCCTTGTTGTTCATTGCCACCTTAATTGTGGGGGCGGTGGTCAATTATGTGATTGCTCAGTTGGTAGAGAAAACCGGGTTGTCTGGTACCGATAGGGTGCTGGGTATGGTGTTTGGGAGTGTGCGTGGTGTACTCATTATTGCCGCGATGCTCTTCTTTCTGGATGCCTTTACGTCGGTGGCTCACACCCAAGCATGGGGGCGGTCGCAACTTATTCCTAACTTTGCGGTAGTGATTGAATGGTTTTTCCACTATCTCGAGAACAGTTCCAGTTTCTTACCTGAGATCGCCGGATCTTAGGATGATATTCGCGTAACAAGGAATCGCTGACATGTGTGGTATTGTTGGAATCGTTGGTAACACCCCGGTCAATCAGTCCATTTATGATGCACTGACGGTGCTACAACACCGGGGACAGGATGCAGCCGGGATTGTCACTATTGACGACAATCGTTTCCGGCTTAGAAAAGCCAATGGCCTCGTAAAGGATGTGTTTCAACTTAAGCATATGCAGCGCTTACAAGGCCAAGTTGGCATTGGGCATGTGCGTTATCCAACCGCGGGGAGTTCGAGTGCGTCAGAAGCGCAGCCTTTTTATGTGAATTCTCCTTACGGTATTACCCTGGCGCACAATGGCAACCTCACCAACGCGCAAGACTTGCGTCAGTCGCTATTCGAGAAAGATCGTCGCCACCTTAATACCACCTCTGATTCTGAAATCCTTCTTAACGTCCTTGCCCACCAGTTATCAACCGCGACATCGCATCCATTAACGGTTGACGATATGTTTGCCGCGGTGGCGTCAGTGCATCGACAAGTGTCGGGGGCTTATGCGGTCGTGGCCATGGTCATTGGCCACGGTGTGATAGCGTTTCGTGATCCTAAGGGCATTCGGCCACTTTGTTTAGGTAAACGCGATACGGAGGCCGGCACTGAATACATGGTGGCGTCGGAGACAGTGGCGTTGGATGCGGTTGGGTTTGATTTTGTCCGTGATGTGGCACCCGGCGAAGCTATCTATATCACGCTGGATGGACAACTGCATACCAGTCAATGTGCGGATGCGCCGAGTTTAAACCCCTGCATCTTTGAATTTGTCTACTTCTCTCGCCCTGACTCCTTTATAGATAAGGTTTCCGTATACGGTGCACGCATCCGTATGGGACAAAAACTGGGGGCTAAAATCCAACGAGAGTGGGATGATGTTGATATTGATGTAGTGATCCCCATTCCAGAGACCTCCTGTGACATCGCCTTGGAGATTGCCCAAGTGCTCGGTAAGCCTTACCGCCAAGGCTTTGTCAAAAACCGTTATGTCGGTCGGACCTTTATTATGCCCGGGCAACAAATGCGTCGGAAATCGGTGCGCCGTAAACTCAATGCTATTCGTTCTGAATTTAAAGACAAACGCGTTCTGTTAGTCGATGATTCGATAGTCCGCGGCACCACCTCGGAGCAAATTATTGAAATGGCGCGCGAGGCCGGGGCAAAAGAAGTGTATATGGCATCAGCCGCCCCCGAAGTGCGTTTTCCTAACGTCTATGGCATCGACATGCCCAGCGTTAACGAGCTGATCGCCCATGGTCGTGAAGTCGATGAAATTGGTCAATTGATTGGTGCGGACGGCTTGGTCTACCAAGATCTTTCTGACTTGGTGGCAGCGGTTGGCGAAGCGAACCCGGCTATTGAGCGCTTTGAGACGTCCGTATTCAGCGGTGAATACGTCACTCAGGATGTCGATCAAGCTTACCTCGAGTATATACAAAGCTTGCGGAACGACGATGCGAAAACGGTACGCGAGCAGCAGCAAGAGCTGGCTAACTTAGAGATACATAACGAGGATTAATTGAAAACGCCGCGATATCTATCGCGGCGTTTTTCAGTGTTAGCCCGTTGAGTGTATGTCGATTAATGGGTAAAGACTGGGCCCATGCCGACATTCCAAAGGATGACAGAGGCAGCAAGGATCGCGACCAGCAGTACTAACCCGCAAGTGACGACAGAGCTCGCATAGATAAACCCTCGCTCTTCAGGGATCTCCATCAATATCGGTACCCCCGTGTAGAGGAGGTAGACAGAGTAGGCAATGCCAATCAAGCCGACTATCATCACAAACCACACCACCGGGTAGAGCGTGGCCAGTCCTACCATAAAAATGGGCGTCGCGGTATAGGCTGCCAGTTCAAGACACTGAGTGTAAGTTGGGGCAGAGCCAAACGTGCGACTCATCCACAATGTGAGATAGGCCAACGCGGCCACACCACCCAATAACGCGAGATACATGGCACTGGCGATGAACAGTGCGCTTTGTGGGGTCATAAAGATGGGATCCCCTGCGCCGATCTGCCAGCCAATGTGGACGCTCGCGTAATAGGCACAAACAGGCGGGATTAACGCAAGTAACAACGCGTGACCAATGCTGTTTGAGGCGGCCTCGTGGCGCTCGCCAATCGCTTTCCATTCCTTTTTGGGATGGGTATATAACCCCAATAAATGACTTAATATCATAGTAACCCCGCTCGTTATTCCCTCAGTGAAGTCAGGTGCAACGGTCGGCGCACGACGCCTCAAGTAAAACGTCTTCTCTGCTGGCGTGCGGAGACAGATGCCGTATACACTCTCCTTTAATAAGGAATAGTTGTTGGTGTCTCAATTGGCAAGTTTTCCTCCCGACAAAAAATCGCCTTGCTGCGCTTTTCTGACTGGCTCGATATTTAGACAATACCGATATACATTCTTGTGATAGACATCATGTATTAATTGTTATAAGTCTTACTTTTAATACAGAGTAGCGTACTCTTATAGTGTCATTGATTTTCAAGCCTTTTTTATGCTGCCGATAAATGGCTTTGACGATTCACCTGCTTGAATGCTAAGAAAATTATTATTTTAAACAGCTGTTTATAGAGCGCTACTGAATTAAATCTCATTAGCGGTCACAGGTGTGTCTGAATTCAACTACGATTAGTGCAGTGAGAATGAAAACAGCCGCTGCTTTGCAGTCCTGGAGGAGAGCGTCGTGTTGCATAATAAAGAGATCTTAATCGTTGAAGATGATCCCGTCTTCAGTCGGATGATTGCGTCTTTTCTCGAAAGAGAGGGAGCGGCAGTACGTGAGGTTGAAAATGGTTTAGAAGGGTTGCAAGCGCTAAGACAGTCGATTCCTGACCTATTGATCAGTGACCTGTCGATGCCAGTGATGACAGGCTTAGAATTCGTTGAGGAGGTGAGCCTTGAATATCCAATGCTACCTATGATCGTGATCTCTGGCACTGGGGGGATGGCTGACGTCGCCCAAGCGCTTCGCTTTGGGGTGAAAGACTTTCTGATCAAACCGATTGAAGATATTAATGTGGTTAAAAAAGCTATCGAGGCGGTGGTTGATGATGCGAACGACGACGTTCACGCCAGCGATGATTTTAGTCAGCAATGGTTTAAAGTGAACGAAGATACGGATCGCGGGGCATCAGAGACAGAGCTCAAGTGGCACCTTGATGCCTTACGCCATAACCCAGGCAGCGCACGTGAGTTATTAATGGGGCTGATGCCAGAGCCCGATTCGCAACAAGGTGCTTGGCGTCTTTCTTACCACTCACTGCAATCGGCAGATGCCAACCCCATTGTATTGGATTATGCGTGGTTGATGGGCGGGAAAATGGCCTTTTATGTGGTCGACTCTGCCTCCGCAGAGGAAGACGGCACCGCGACCACCTTGATGATCCGTGCGTTTTTTAATGATTTTGTCCGCTCAGGTGATGTCAATGAAAGGGGATTTCTCACCTTGGTAAAACGGATTGAGGATGCGATTCGAGCCTCAGCCTACACATCGCCGGTTCGTGCGATGTTCGGTGTATTAAACACCACCGATAATCAGCTTGATATTTTACCGGCGGGGATAAAAGCCACGGTCGATAGCTGTGGAGCGACAAGCCTTGTTCACAGTGATCATTGGTTGGGGCGCGATGCGTTCTCGAGCCAATTTCAAAGCGTCGATCTTCAATCAGGTGATGCGCGTGTGTCGCTGAATGAAGTTGGCTTGAACAGTTTTAGCGTCGATATTCAAAAAATCGCCTAACGATTCAGCGGTACCATGTCGAATCGTTAACTCTAAGCAAAGGTGAGTGGCTTTGATTAGCGCTCGCCTTTGTTGCTGTGTGGGCCTAACATCCGTATACTCTCGTCGCTCTGGACAGGCTGCCACTGTCAATAGACATCAGGGACAGAACGACATGAAACATTGGTATTTACTTTATTGTAAGCGCGCGGAACAGCAACGCGCAGAGCAAAATTTGAAGCGCCAAGGCGTTGATTGTTACTACCCGACCGTGACGGTGGAAAAGTTGCGTCGTGGCAAGTGTCAGCAAGTTGAAGAGCCACTCTTCCCCAACTATGTGTTTGCCTGCTTTGATCCCGACCTTGTGCAGTATACAAGTGTTCGCTCCACGCGTGGTGTGGTTGATTTCGTTCGCCAAGGTGCGTACCCGGTCAAGGTCGACTTGGCATTGATCCAACAGCTGATGACGATGGAAGATTGTGACGAACAACGTGACGCACTCTACCAAGGCTTCAAGCCTGGACAGTCGGTGATGATTGAGCAGGGGCAGTTTGCTGGAACGGAAGCGATCTTCAAAGAAAAGGACGGCGAGAAACGCTGCATTTTGCTGATAAATATACTTAGCAAGCAAACTGAACTTTGTATCAATAACTCCGATATCAGCGCCTCCAGTTAACACGCTCTCCAGGTTTGGCTGCTACACTCATCAAGGTATAGCTTTGAATGAGGGAGGCAGTCGTTGGAGTCGGTGCTTATCGTTGAAGACAGCCGGTCGTTTCGCATGCTGGCTGAACAACAGGTGAGAAAAGCGGGTTTTGCCACTGTGACCTGTACCTGCCTAGCAGAAACGAGGGATGTGCTAGATCACCACACAACCTTTCTCTGTGCGATCCTCGACTATAATTTGCCGGATGCTCACCACGGCGAAGTCATCGATCTCTGTTTAGCCGTCGGGCTTAAAGTGGTTGTCCTCACCGCCTCGCAAACAGAGAAAACGCGTGATGAGATACTATCAAAGCCCGTTATCGATTATATCCCCAAAGACAGTAGTCATTGTATTGATGCGGTTTGCCGACTCGTTAAGCGATTGGCTGACAATCAAGGGCACCGTGTGCTGGTGGTTGATGACTCTGCCTCGATACGTAAACGCATCTCTGCGTTGTTAGCGCGTCAGTATCTAACCGTATTGGAAGCTGAAAATGGTGAGCAGGCACTTGACGTGCTGGAAAAAACGCCAGATATATCGCTGATTATCACTGATTATGAAATGCCGAAAATGGATGGCCTTCAGCTTGTGTATGCGCTTCGTAAGAAAGATACCGAGTGCTCACAGGCGATCATAGGGTTGTCTGGACATAATGATAGTGCGCTAACGGCACGTTTTCTCAAAGCAGGGGCGAACGATTATCTGCCCAAACCGTTTAATCAGGAAGAGTTCTTCTGCCGCGTGCATAGCTGTTTGAATGCGATTGATACCGAATGGCGGTTATTTCTCTTGGCGAATACAGATTTTCTCACGCAGCTTTGGAATCGACGCTATTTTTTTGAGCGGGGTGACCAGCTTGCAAATGAAGCGCGTAAGCATTTGGCGATTATTGATATTGATTACTTTAAACGTATCAATGATGACTTTGGTCATCATATCGGTGACGATGTGTTGGTTGAGGTCGCGCAAATGCTGGCAGACGCCTTTCCGGAAGACACGGTCGCCCGATTGGGAGGAGAAGAGTTTTGTGTATTATCGCTTCGTGATTTGACGGTATTTCAGCAATCGCTAGACTCTTATCGCCAATCAGTCGCCGAACGCCCCGTACGGGTGTCAGATCAGACGCTGAAAGTAACGGTGAGCATTGGCGTGGACTCTCAAGCGGCCTCGCTCTCTCGCCTTTTACATATGGCAGATCAAGCCTTGTATCAGGCAAAAGCATCTGGCCGGAATCAAATGGTGGTGCATCAAGGGTAAATGTCTATTTTGTCTAAAAAGTGACACGAAATAACGCATAAAGTGTGCGTTCGGTTGTTGGTGTTGCGTCAAATATCTGCGAGATGTGTGTCATTGTTGAGAAATTTGCGCAATTTCTGTCTACACGCACTCAATTGCCCTTACTCTGTACCGCTTCTTGCCCCGTTGCGTGCATTGTCGCGCAAAATTAACGTGAAGACGTGGTGCGTTGCAGATGGAATATAAAGTGTTGGTTGTGGAAGATAGTCGACCTTTCAGGCGGTTACTTGAAGCCGAGATACGAAAGGCCGGATACATCCCATGTATAGCAAACTCAATCGAACAAGCAGAGACGATCCTCAACCAAGAGACCGACTTTCTTTGTGCTATCCTCGACTACTGCCTGCCTGATGGGCAGGACGGTGAAATCATTGACGTATGTTTGTCGTTGGACATAAAAGTGATTGTACTCACTGCGATGATGGATGCTCGGACTCGGGAGCGTGTGCTAGCCAAAACCGTGATTGATTACATCCCCAAAGATAGTCCCTCGTGCGTGTCATCGATAGCGCCGTTACTCAACCGCCTAGAAAAGAACCATCAGCACCATGTGCTAGTTGTGGATGATTCGCTGACAGCCCGTCGTTACGTGCGCAGCTTATTAGAGCGGCAATACCTCAATGTCCTTGAGGCCCAAAATGGCCAAGAGGCATTGGCTATGGTGCGGCGCGATAAGCGAATTTCTTTGGTGATTACCGATTACACCATGCCAGAAATGGATGGAGTGAGTGTGGTTAAGGCATTACGCAAACTGAAAACAGACGGCCAGTTGGCGATTATAGGCTTATCGGGTGAGGAAGATCCCAGCTTAACGGCGCGGTTTTTAAAAGCGGGTGCGAATGACTTTTTGGCCAAACCGTTTAACCAAGAGGAATTTTATTGTCGCTTGCACAGCACACTGAATGCGCTCGATACCGAGCGTCGCCTATTCAATATGGCCAATACGGATTATTTAACCCAAGTGTGGAATCGACGTTACTTTTTCGAGCACCCTCACACACGCTCACACAAGGGACCAAGGAGTTTGGCGCTGGTCGACGTCGATCATTTTAAAAAGATCAATGATCAATTTGGTCATCATATCGGCGATATTACGCTGATTGAGCTGGCAAAGATGATGAAACGCTATTTTCCGGAGGACATGGTCGCTCGCTTCGGTGGGGAGGAATTCTGTATCCTCTACGGCAATGACGAGCAGAGCTTTGTGCGCCGGCTTGAGGCGATGCGAGAAGAATTGGAAAAGACCGTTTGGTCACCCTATGATAAGGCGTTTTCAATCACCATCAGTATAGGGATGGTCCATGCCGATGCCCGTATTGATGAACTTGTTCAGCGCGCAGATAGGTGTTTGTACCAAGCCAAGGCAGGGGGACGAAATCAGCTCATCCAAGATGGACAAACGGATTTAGTATCCTGAAAAAAAAGAGGGCCAGTTTGACCCTCTCTCATGCTAGTGACCATCGTGGTATTGCTCACAGGCCATGAGCGTATTTTCAATCAAGGTCGCGACAGTCATCGGGCCCACGCCACCTGGGACAGGGGTAATATGGCTAGCCTTTTCATAGGCGAGCTCATATTCGATGTCGCCGATAAGCTTGCCGTTTTCCATGCGGTTAATGCCCACATCAATCACAATGGCGCCGGGCTTGATCCAGTCGCCAGGAATAAACTTAGGCTTACCGACCGCGACAACCAGCACATCGGCTTGTCGAACATGGGCTTCTAAATCCTGGGTAAACCGGTGGCACGTTGTGGTTGTACAGCCCGCCAATAGCAGTTCTAACGTCATCGGGCGGCCAACAATATTGGAGGCACCCACGATCACCGCATGTTTACCACGAAGAGGGACATTGTAGCGGTCTAGGAGGGTAATAATCCCTTTTGGTGTGCAAGAACGCAGGGTTGGCATGCGTTGACACAAGCGACCGACATTGTAGGGATGAAACCCATCGACATCTTTGTCTGGGCGGATGCGCTCCAATACGGACGTGGCATCAATCCCTGCAGGTAAGGGCAGTTGGACGAGAATGCCATCAATACTGTCATCCGCATTTAAGGTGTCAATGAGTGAGAGTAACTCTTGTTGAGAGCACGAAGCCGGGAGGTCGTAAGACCTTGACACAAACCCGACCTCATCGCAGACACGACGTTTACTGCCAACATAAACTTGGGAGGCAGGATCGTCTCCGACCAGAATTACCGCCAATCCGGGGGCTCTACGTCCCGCTTGAGTGCGAGCGGAAACGCGGGCGGCAACCTCTCGACGCACGGTTTGCGCGATCAGCTTTCCATCAATGAGTTGTGCGGCCATAACTATCCTTCGGCTAAAGCAATGTTGGCAATAGTGTGACAAAAAACGCACCTAAAAGCTATTACGCAAACGTTTGCTAATGCAGTTTAATGAGGGGGAAGGCAAAAAAAGCACTCAGCCGATCATGCTCGCACGATGCTTGACGAGACTGAAACACAAAAAGCATTAATTTCGCGTTCTCGCCTCACCGCGTGGCATGAATACATAGCCAGTAAATGATGTGGTTTTGAGCAACCACGTCAATATTTTAGGGAAAAGCGTTGACGACGCCTAACGTCGCTTTATAATCCACGCTGCGTAAAGACAGTGCGCCCTTAGCTCAGTTGGATAGAGCAACGGCCTTCTAAGCCGTGGGTCACAGGTTCGAATCCTGTAGGGCGCGCCATTCTGCTTTCTTCCCTGTTTGTCTCACCGAACTGCTCTGAAAATAACCAAACACACATAAAACCGTAAAAAGTGTGATCCTACGCGGTTGAATTGTGAGATATCACCCCAATTTTGATATTGAAACGCCATCGGTCGCCCCTTGTCTCGACTCAGTTGACGGGTGCCGCTATAATAGCGCGTCTTAATTTTCAGTCTCGGATGAGATAGCTCGATACGCCAGTTGCGTGTATCCGGATTCGCAGGGGCTATGACGGATTCATAGCTCAGATGATGCCACCAGTAAAACTGGTAAACATCACTCAGTACCCCTGAGTAAATTTGAGGTTAAATTTATAATGCAAGTTACCGTTGAAACCACCGAAGGCCTTAAGCGCCAAATGACCATCACAGTGCCTGCTGCCAACATCGATGACGCAGTCACTAAAGAGCTACGCAATATCGCTAAGAATCGTCGTTTTGATGGTTTCCGTAAAGGTAAAGTTCCATTGAAGATGGTGTCACGCATGTACGGTGACACAGTACGCCAAGACGTGCTGGGCGAAGTGATGCAGCGTCACTTCATCGAAGCCATGATTCAAGAAAAAGTGAACCCAGCAGGGGCGCCAAGCTTTACACCCGTTGAAAACGAAGCGGGTAAAGATTTGGTCTTTAAAGCTGACTTTGAAGTGTACCCAGAGGTTGAGCTTCAAGGCCTAGATGCTATCAGCGTTGAGAAGCCAAAAGCAGACGTTCAAGAAAGTGATGTGGACGAGATGCTTGATACCCTGCGCAAGCAACAAGCGAGCTGGGTTGAAGCAGAGGGTGAAGCGAAAGAAAACAGCCGTGTCACCTTGGATTTTGTTGGTACCATCGACGGTGAAGAGTTTGAAGGCGGTAAAGCTGAAGGCTTCCAACTAGAAATGGGCCAAGGTCGTATGATCCCAGGCTTTGAAGACGGCCTAGTGGGTAAAAAAGCGGGTGAAGAATTCACTATCGATGTGAACTTCCCAGACGACTACCACGCTGAGAACCTAAAAGGTAAAGCGGCGCAGTTTGCGATTAAACTGCACAAGGTGGAAGAGCAAGAGCTGCCTGAGCTGACAGAAGAGTTTGTACAGCGCTTTGGTATTGCCGATGGCAGCGTAGAAGGCCTGAAAGCGGAAGTGCGTAAAAACATGGATCGCGAGCTCAAGCAAGCGATCAAGAACAAGGTGAAAGAGCAGGTACTTGACGGCTTGGTTGAGCAAAACCAAATCGACGTACCGTCTGCGCTGATTGAGCAAGAAATTGGCACCTTGCGTCAGCAAGCGGCACAACGCTTTGGCGGCAACATGGATAGCGCTTCTCAGCTACCACGTGAGCTGTTCGAAGAGCAAGCTAAACGCCGTGTAAGCGTCGGTCTTCTGCTTGGGGAAGTGATCAAGTCAGAAGAGCTTGAAGCGGATGATGAGCGTGTTAAAGCACTGATCGAAGAAATGGCATCGGCGTATGAAGATCCATCAGAAGTTGTCGCTTACTACGAGAAAGACGAGAAGCTGATGGAAAACATGCGCAACGTCGCGCTAGAAGAGCAAGCGATTGATGCGCTACTGGCAAAAGCCACTGTCACCGAAGCTGAAGTCGGCTTTAGTGACTTGATGAACGCTTCTCAGCAAGCTTAATCAAGGTTAAAAAACGTTTGTGTCGCATTGACACTGCGTAAATGGATTTGCTTACAATGGCCCTAATGACTTGTCATTTGGGCCATTTTTTCCATCTACTGAGTCGCTATATTGGCCGCTTAACCGTCAAGAGTGCGAGACGTTTTAGCCATAAAAAACCTCGCTGGATCATTAAGCTGCGTGCATCGATTTAAGATTTTAGTGACCTGTTACAGCGTTTTGTGCTAAACCTTGGTTAAGGCAAGAGTTATAACGAATTCGATTAGGGATATTACGCTATGAGCCAACAACACAATAATGCCATGCCGCCAATTATGGACGCCCTTGTTCCTATGGTGGTGGAACAAACCTCGCGCGGCGAGCGCTCTTACGATATATACTCTCGCCTGCTAAAAGAACGCATCATCTTCCTCACTGGGCAAGTGGAAGATCAAATGGCAAATTTGATTGTGGCGCAGATGCTGTTCTTAGAGTCAGAAAACCCAGAAAAAGACATTTATTTGTACATCAACTCGCCAGGTGGCGTGGTCACGGCAGGCATGGCGATTTATGACACCATGCAGTTTATCAAGCCTGATGTCAGCACCCTGTGTACTGGCCAAGCGTGCTCAATGGGATCGTTCCTGTTGGCGGGTGGTGCCAAAGGCAAACGTTATTGCCTACCGAATTCACGGGTCATGATTCACCAGCCGCTGGGGGGCTTCCAAGGCCAAGCGTCTGATATTGAAATTCATGCCCAAGAAATGATCAAAACCAAGCACCGCCTCAACACCCTGTTGGCTGAGCACACAGGCCAGCCGATGGAAGTGATTGAACGTGACACCGACCGTGATAACTTCATGGCGGCACAGGAAGCGGTGGACTATGGCTTGGTTGACGCCGTATTAAGTCAACGAGACTAAACCCAACATGCCTTAGGGCGTTGAAATCAAGCAAGCTGCGTGAACAAGCGCAAAGCTTGTCAGTGGTTGGGTCGGAAAAAGTGGCCGATTTGTTGTAAACTCAACATAAGGCAACGACGGGCAAATGCCCCAAAGAGGTTAGCGAATGACAGACAAGCGAAAAGACGGTGGAAGCGGAAAGCTGCTTTACTGCTCATTCTGTGGTAAGAGCCAACACGAAGTTCGTAAGTTAATTGCCGGGCCATCGGTCTACATTTGTGATGAGTGTGTTGACCTGTGTAATGACATTATCCGTGAAGAAATTAAAGAAGTGATGCCAAAGCGCGAGGGAGATAGCTTACCCGCGCCGAGTGAAATTCGTGCACACCTTGACGATTATGTCATTGGCCAAGAGCAAGCGAAAAAAGTGCTCTCGGTTGCAGTCTACAACCACTACAAACGCTTGCGAAACGGTGACAAAAGCGCAGATGGCGTGGAGCTGGGCAAGAGTAACATCTTGCTGATCGGCCCTACCGGTAGTGGTAAAACATTACTGGCCGAAACGCTTGCGCGCTTTTTGGATGTGCCATTTACCATGGCAGACGCCACCACATTGACCGAGGCTGGTTATGTCGGTGAAGACGTGGAAAACATTATCCAGAAGCTGTTGCAAAAGTGCGATTATGATGTCGCCAAAGCGGAGCGTGGTATCGTCTATATCGATGAGATTGACAAGGTCTCTCGTAAATCCGACAACCCATCTATTACCCGAGACGTTTCTGGGGAAGGGGTGCAACAAGCACTGCTTAAATTGGTAGAAGGGACAGTCGCGTCGATTCCTCCTCAGGGAGGACGTAAGCATCCACAGCAGGAATTTTTGCAAGTGGACACGTCGAAAATCCTGTTTATCTGTGGCGGTGCGTTTGCGGGGCTCGATAAAGTGGTTGAGCAGCGTGTCGATACAGGCTCTGGCATTGGCTTTGGTGCGCAGGTCAAAGGCGCCACGGACCGTTCAGCCGATGAGTTCTTTGGCAAAGTTGAGCCCGAGGACATGGTGAAGTATGGCCTGATCCCTGAATTTATTGGCCGTCTACCCGTCACCGCGGTGTTGAGAGAGCTTGACGAAGATGCCTTGGTGCAAATTCTGCGCGAGCCGAAAAACGCGTTGACCAAGCAGTATGGCGCGTTGCTTGAACTCGACGGGGTGGAGCTGGAGTTTCGAGACGACGCACTGCGTGCTATCGCCAAAAAAGCGATGGAGCGTAAAACGGGTGCACGTGGCCTACGCTCGATTGTCGAAGCTGTCTTGTTGGATACCATGTACGACTTACCGTCAATGAAAGACGTGAGCAAAGTGGTGATTGACGATTCAGTGATCCGAGGCGAATCTGCACCTCTACTGATGTATGAACACACGGATAACCAAGCGGCGGGTGGCGAGTAATATCGTTACACAAGGTTATCAGTGATATAGAAAAAGGGAGTGACAACTCCCTTTTTTATTTTCTGACGGTTGAGCCGTTGAAACCTGTCCAACAGACCCCATATACTCATAATCAGATTGAACGGAAGAGAGAAGCATATGAACTTGGAGCGTTCCGAGCGCATTGACATTCCGGTGCTGCCACTTCGGGATGTGGTGGTTTATCCTCACATGGTGATCCCGCTTTTTGTGGGAAGGGAAAAGTCGATACGCTGCCTTGAAGCGGCGATGGACAACGACAAACAGATTCTACTGGTTGCGCAAAAAGATGCCGCCACTGATGATCCAAGTATCTCAGATTTATACACCGTTGGGACGGTGGCAACCATTCTCCAGCTTCTTAAACTTCCAGATGGCACGGTGAAAGTGCTGGTTGAAGGGATGCAGCGTGCGCGCATCGATCAGTTTAGTGAAGATGATTTCTTCACTGCGCAGGCCGAGTATTTGACCACGCCAAGCTTGGATGAGCGTGAGCAGGAAGTGTTGGTTCGCACGGCGATCAGCCAGTTTGAAGGCTTTATCAAGCTCAACAAAAAGATCCCGCCAGAAGTACTGACATCCTTAAATGGTATTGAAGAGGCGGCGCGTCTTGCTGATACCATTGCTGCCCACATGCCGCTTAAGCTTGAAGACAAGCAAAACGTGTTGGAAATCGTTGATATTTCCGAGCGTCTCGAATACCTGATGACCATGATGGAGTCTGAGATTGACTTGCTTCAGGTTGAGAAGCGCATTCGTGGACGCGTTAAAAAGCAAATGGAAAAGAGCCAGCGCGAGTACTACCTCAATGAGCAAATGAAAGCCATTCAGAAAGAGCTGGGTGAGCTGGATGATGCGCCGGACGAGTTTGAAGCGCTGAAGCAGAAAATCGAAGAATCAAAAATGCCGCAGGAGGCGCGGGAAAAAACCGAGCAAGAACTGCAAAAGCTGAAAATGATGTCTCCGATGTCGGCGGAAGCCACCGTGGTACGCAGCTATATCGATTGGATGATTAGTGTGCCATGGGCAAAACGCTCAAAAGTGAAAAAGAATTTAGCCCGCGCGGAAGAAGTGCTCAATGCCGACCACTATGGCCTTGAGCGCGTCAAAGACCGTATTTTGGAATACCTCGCGGTACAAAATCGGATGAAGAAGCTGAAAGGCCCGATTCTTTGCTTAGTGGGACCGCCAGGGGTGGGGAAAACCTCGCTAGGGCAGTCTATTGCTCGCGCCACTGGGCGTAAATATACCCGTATGGCATTAGGTGGCGTACGTGATGAAGCGGAAATCCGTGGCCATCGTCGCACCTATATCGGCTCATTGCCTGGCAAGCTTATCCAGAAGATGTCGAAAGTGGGCGTCCGTAACCCGCTGTTCCTGCTCGATGAAATCGATAAGGTGTCGTCTGACATGCGTGGCGATCCCTCATCCGCGCTGCTTGAGGTGCTTGATCCTGAGCAGAACAATGCGTTTAACGATCATTATCTAGAGGTTGACTACGATCTCTCGGATGTGATGTTCGTGGCCACGTCTAACTCGATGAATATCCCCGGCCCACTGCTGGATCGGATGGAAGTGATCCGCCTGTCTGGTTACACCGAGGATGAGAAGCTCAACATTGCTAAGCAGCATTTGATTGACAAGCAAGTGGCTCGTAATGGCTTGAAACCGCATGAGATCACGATTGAAGACTCGGCCATTGTAGGCATTATTCGTTACTACACACGCGAAGCGGGCGTGCGTAACCTTGAGCGCGAGATTTCTAAACTTTGTCGCAAGACGGTCAAAGAAATTCTGCTTAATAGCGAGCTCAAGCAAGTGACGGTGACGGATGAGAACTTGCAAGATTACTTAGGCGTCCGCCGCTTTGATTATGGTAAAGCGGATGAGCAAAACCGGGTTGGCCAAGTGACTGGGCTTGCTTGGACCGAAGTGGGTGGTGACTTGCTCACTATCGAGACGGAAGCGATGCCAGGTAAAGGCAAACTGACGCACACAGGCTCGCTGGGCGATGTGATGCAAGAATCAGTGCAGGCTGCGATGACCGTGGTGCGCAGCCGTGCTGAGAAGCTGGGTATCAACAGCGACTTTTACGAGAAGCGTGATATTCATGTCCACGTCCCAGAAGGCGCAACGCCCAAAGATGGCCCAAGTGCGGGCATCGCGATGTGTACTGCCTTGGTTTCAAGCTTAACCGGTAACTCAGTGCGGTCCGATGTCGCGATGACGGGAGAAATCACCTTACGCGGTGAAGTGCTCCCGATTGGTGGCTTGAAAGAAAAGCTACTCGCGGCACGTCGCGGCGGCATAAAAACGGTGGTTATCCCAAAAGAAAACGAGCGCGATTTAGAGGATATTCCTGCCAACGTCAAAGAGGACTTATCTATTCACCCTGTGCGTTGGATTGATGATGTTTTGACCATTGCGCTAGAGAATAATCCGCTCGGAATTGAGCTGGTTAACGCCGAAAAGAGTGACATGCAGCAAAATTAAGCAACGTAAAACGCTGACAGGCAGTAAAAGGCTTGTCAGTGTTTTTTTTGCTCGCTAACGTTGCTTTGACGCATTGCCTGCATGGGGCGGGCAAGCGCGCTTTCAACGTCTTTCGTCGACAAAGCGTCTGTTATTGAATACCGCAACATTGATAGGTTTGCGGAGATGTAATCTAAGGGGATGAAAAAGTGAATAAGTCGGAACTGATTGATCATATTGCAGAAGGTGCGGATATTTCTAAGGCCTCAGCAAACCGTGCATTGGATGCCTTCGTAGAGGCGGTGTCTGACACATTGAAGTCAGGCGACCAGGTCGCGCTAGTGGGCTTTGGCACCTTCTCTGTACGCGAACGCGCTGCACGCAAGGGCCGTAACCCACAAACGGGCGCTGAAATTGATATCGCGGCGGCCAAAGTACCAGGCTTTAAAGCGGGTAAAGCGTTAAAAGACGCCGTTAACGAGTAATCCTCGTGACTCGCTGCCGAATTATTCGCGTTTGACGGGGCGCTAGAGCTGCAAAGCCACTAACAACCGCGTATAATTCGGCGCACAAGAGCGTAAAGGCGCATCACATGATGCGCCTTTTTAGTTGAAAGACAACCAGCCCAAACCAGTTGGAGTACCGGCCAGTTATGATGGAACGTATACGCGAAGGCACCAATAGTCTTGCGGTGAAGATCATTTTAAGCCTTATCATCTTTTCCTTTGCTTTTGCCGGTGTCGGCAGCTATCTGGCAGGCGGTTCCAACCCGCCCGCTGCAACCGTCGGTGATAAAGAAATCAGCCGTGCAGAGCTCGATCGAGCTTATCAAAACGAACGTGCTCGTATGCAGCAACAAGCCGGAGAGCAGTTTAACCAACTGCTGGGCAACCCAGAGTATGTGAAGCGTTTTCGTCAAAACATCTTAGATCGAATGATCAATGACTTGCTGTTAGAGCAGGCGGCTAGCGAACTCGGTTTGCGTGTGAGTGATGCGCAAGTCAAAGCAGCGATTAGAGCGATGCCACAGTTCCGTCAAGGCGGGCAGTTTAATAACGATCGTTATCAAGCCGCTCTGCGCCAAACGGGCATGAGTGCCGATGAATTTGCCAACTATATGCGCACAGACTTAATGCGTCAGCAGCTGGTTAATGGCCTACAAGGCTCAGGCTTTGTCTTGCCCAGTGAGTTAGAGAATCTGTATCGCTTAGAGGCGCAAAGCCGCCAAGTGCGCACCATCACGCTCCCAGTGGCTGATTTTGCAGAGCAGGTATCGCTAACGGACGACGAGCTGGAAGCATACTATCAAGCTAACCGAGACGATTATATCCAGCCTCGCATGGTCAAAGTCGCTTATGTAGAGCTCACGGGAGAGGGACTGGCTAATGAGGTTCAGATCTCGGATGAAGCCATCGCGACTTATTACCAAGATAATCAGTCTCAGTATGGCTCACAAGAACGTCGTAAAGTGAGCCACATCCTGATTGAAGGGACAGGTGATGAGGCTAAAGCCAAAGCCCAGCAAGCGCTAGAGCGCCTGAATCAAGGCGCCGCATTTGCTGCTTTAGCGAAGGAAATGTCTGATGACACCTTCAGTGCTGAGCAGGGTGGGTCGCTGGACTGGATTGAACCTGATGTGATGGATCCGGCGTTCGAGAAAGCGGCGTATGCGCTGTCAGAGAAAGGCGATGTCTCTGGGCTCGTTCAATCTGACTTTGGCTATCATATTATCCGTTTAGACGATATTGATCCGGCGGATGTGACACCGCTTGCAGAGGTAAAAGACGATATCCGTACCGAATTGCAACAAGCGCGCGCGGCGGATCGTTTCTACGCGCAGTCTACCACACTGGCTGAAGTCGCTTTTGAAGAGGCGAATGGTTTGGAGCCTGCGGCTGATGCGGTGAACAGCAAGGTGCAGTATACCGATTATTTTGCGTTAGACGCGGCGACTGGCTTGATGGCTCGTCCTCAGATCCAGCAAGCACTTGACAGCTATGACGTACGTGAAAACGGGCTTAACTCAGAGTTGATTGAGTTGTCTGGTGAGCATGCGATTGTTGTGCGCCTTGATGATGTGAAGCCGGAAAAACAGCTTAGTTTTGCGGAAGTGAAAGACCAAGTTCGCGAAACGCTCGCCGCCGAGAAAGGCCAAGAGCAAGCAAAAGAAACCGCCGGTGACTTGATTGCCCAACTCGAAGAAAGCGGTGAGGTAACGGGGAGCGATTACACCTTCAGTGCCCCCATCACACTCAACCGTGTTTCTCAGCAACAAGCCATCGCTGAGCTGGCGTTTTCTCTGCCACAGCCAGCATCTGACAACGCCAGCTATGGCGTGACGCAAAACCGTCAAGGTGATGTGGTGGTTGTCGCACTGGATAAGGTGATGGTGCCTGAGGTGCCAGATATCAGCCCGCAAAGCCAAATGGCGGCGCGTGTTCAACGCGCGATGAGTAACATGTCACTGTCTGCGACCTTACAAGCGTTGCGCGAAGAGGTGGATGTGACTTACGCGGAGTCAGATACCCAGTAAGCGAGTGGGCAGCAGGAGTTCGATCTCTCTCGCACCCTCTTTGCTTGAGTAAGAAAAACGGCGCTAGGACTTTGTCCTGCGTCGTTTTTCTTTTATCGCTCACATGCAAATAGGCGAGCGCGGACTTAGGGTGAGGCTGACATTTCTACAAGGAGTGAAATCATGAAACACCTTTTATCCTGTCTGTTCTTTGCCCTTGCGTTGGTGACGGCGCCGGTGAGTTGGAGTGCTGATGAAAACGCCGTTCAAGCGACTGAGCAAGTTGAACGTCTTTCCGTTAACATCAATACCGCGAGTGAGCAGCAGTTATCAGAGCAACTCAAGGGGATTGGTCCGGCGAAGGCCAAGGCCATTATTGAGTATCGCCAAGCTCACGGTGAATTTAGCTCGCCAGACGCACTGATGGAGGTCAAAGGCATTGGTCCCTCAACATTGGATAAAAACCGAGACCTCATAAAGGTGTAACCACGCTCGCGCAAAGTGGTGTTTGGCGCTTTGCGCGAATAATACTTGTGTCTGCTGGCTTGAATGCACACAATGACAGCGATGTGTAGCATGGTAGCAGGATGCGATGACTCAAAAACAAAGCCACTTTTTTGCCCACCTTGCGCGAATGAAGCTGATTTATCGTTGGCCACTGATGCGCAATGTTTCCGCCGAAAATATCTCTGAACATAGTTTACAGGTTGCCTTTGTGGCGCATGCGTTAGCGTTAATCAATAACAAACGCTTCAATGGTCACTATCAACCCGAGCGTATCGCAGTATTAGCGATGTTCCATGATTGCAGCGAAGTGATCACGGGTGACTTGCCTACCCCAGTAAAGTACTTCAATCCATCCATTGCGGGGGAGTATAAAAAAATAGAGAAAATGGCCGAGAAAAAGCTTATCGCGATGCTGCCGCCTGAGTTACAAGAGGAATATAGCGGGCTAATAGACTCAGACCACATCGCGCCGGATGATTACCAACTGGTGAAACAGGCCGACACCTTATGTGCTTATTTAAAATGCCTGGAAGAGATTGCAGCAGGGAACCATGAGTTTGAGCAAGCGAAGAAGCGGCTGGAAGCCTCGTTAGAGAAAAGGCGCTCTCCGGCGAGCGATTACTTTATGGCCACTTTTGTGGATAGTTTTACACTGTCGTTGGATGAGATCAGTGATGATGGATTTTGATCTATCTGACGCCTGGCAAATTCGCCAGATGACAAATGAGCAGAAAAAGCGTCGTCATGATAAACGCACGGCGTACCAACGCGATCGTGCGCGGATTCTGCACTCAGCTGCCTTTCGACGCTTGCAAGCAAAAACCCAGGTGCTCGGTGCCGAGCACAGCGACTTTTATCGGACTCGGTTAACCCATTCACTTGAGGTCTCGCAAATTGGTACCGGCATCGTCGCGCAGCTCAAAGAGAAACAACCAGCATTTCGCCCACTGCTTCCGTCGACCGGTTTGATGGAAAGCCTCTGTTTGGCTCACGATATCGGTCATCCTCCTTACGGTCATGGCGGCGAAATCGCACTGAATTACATGATGCGCAATGACGGAGGGTTTGAGGGTAATGCGCAAACCTTTCGCATTGTCACGCTGCTTGAGCCTTATACACAAGATCATGGGATGAACTTGGCACGTCGCACCTTGCTTGGTGTGATGAAGTACCCCGCATTGATCAGTGCCGCTCACAATGGCAATCAGCCTGCGCCCGTTAACGACTTTCGCCATCTCAAAGCGCGGGAGTGGCAACCCGCCAAGGGCATTTATGATGATGATAAAGCGCGGCGAGATTGGGTGCTCGCGCCATTAAATGAGGCGGATCGCGCGTTATTTTTAGCGTTTCGCGATCACACGGCCACGGATCAACACCGCAAAACACGCTATAAATCACTCGATTGCTCCATCATGGAGCTGGCCGATGATATCGCTTATGGCGTCCATGACTTGGAAGATGCCATCGTGATGGGCCTAGTGACGAGGGAGCAATGGCAAGAGTCAGTAGCAAGCCATTTGGCAGAGTGTGGTGACCCATGGCTCGAGGCCAACATTGGTGAGCTAAGTGAGCAAATGTTTGGTCCTCCGTACGAGCGTAAGGACGCGATTGGCGCCCTGGTCAATACGTTATTGACCTCAGTGGAGATCGCGCCGACCAATCAAGATGGCACCCACAGTTTTACCTCTCCGCTATTGGCGTGGAATGCCTATTTGACTGAGGTCATGGCCGGTGTTTTGGAGGTGCTAAAGCGCTTTGTCAGTGAATTTGTGGTTAAACAGCCAGAGCTTCAGGTGGTGGAGTACAAGGGCCAACAGTTGGTCATGGAGTTGTTTGATGCCTTTGCGTCTGATCCCGAGCGTTTGTTGCCGACGGATTATCGACGCGACTGGCTGGCCGCTCGAGCGAACGGCCAATCAGGGATGCGAGTGATTGCCGATTACCTGTCGTCGATGACTGACAGCTTTGCGCAAAAGCTCCACAGCACCATGTTTACCGCTGCCAGTAATGGTCCGCTGTACGCGATTCGCTAGCGATCGGGGACGAGCGTGGGTGATGACGCCCTCAGTGTGCGGGACACTAAGCCAGTCGCTCTCTCAGTCGTGGCGCTTGCTCGCATTGGGTATAAAGGCGAGCTGGCGCTGAACGAGAAGGTCAAAACTGTCGAGCAACGGCTGATAGAGTGTGGGGTCGCCACTGAGTTGACTCAGTGCCATATAGCCGGCCTCGAGGGTGGACAGGGCACCCGGCTTCCGACTTTTACGAATCTGATACTGGCTTGGCGCACAGGCGTCAATACGGATACTCGGAAGTGCCTGTAAATTGGTCGACAACTGATACATTTTGTAGGCTTTTTTCCAGGTCCCATCCAGCAAAATAACCCCTTGTTTGGCACTCGCACCTTGGGCCGTCATCTCACTGAGTGCCATCGCGTTTTCACCGGGGTAGAGCACGGCATAAGTAATGTCCGGGTCCGCCAATAACGCATTCAGTGGGGAATGCTGGCTAAAATCTTCTCCGACGAAGGTCACGCTATGTTGTAGCGAAAGGCTCAGCAGGCAGGCACTGTTCTTTGGGTGCGAGACTTCATCAGGGTGCTGAAGCAGGATCACGGGATTGGGATTATCAATCTTGGTGATGGCATCGCAAATGCAGATGGCGTGGGCTTTATGGCAGCGAGAGCAGTATCGAGACATACGAATAAGGGCGTTATAAACGGAATACGGTGATCAATAACATAACGCAAGCCGTGTCGCACGTGCTTGCGTTATCGACAGGTAACACCCACTAGCTCTCTTGGCTGTACCCGCTGAGAAAGCGTTCAAAGCGACTGATAGCCATCTCCAAGTCATCGACGCGCGGCAAGGTGACAAGCCGGAAATGGTCGGGTTGATGCCAATTAAAGCCCGTTCCATGCACCATGAGCACTTTCTCTTGCAATAAAAAGTCGAGCATTAACTTTTCATCGTTATGAATGTTATACCGCTTGGTGTCGATTTTCGGGAAGAGATAGAGCGCGCCTTTCGGCTTTTTACAGCTCACCCCTGGAATTTGGTTGATAAGCTCATAGGCTTTGTCGCGCTGCTCCAGCAACCGACCGCCGGGTAAGATAAGCTCGTTGATGCTCTGGTATCCCCCCAACGCCGTTTGAATCGCATGCTGCATCGGGACATTGGCACAAAGCCGCATCGATGCCAGCATCTCAAGGCCTTCTATGTAACCGCGTGCATGTTGTTTCGGCCCTGTGACCAGCATCCAGCCGGCGCGAAAGCCACAGACTCGGTAGGCCTTGGATAAGCCATTAAAGGTCAAGCACAGTACATCCGGTGCTAAGGTGGCGATAGAGTAGTGCTGCGCCCCGTCGTAGAGAATTTTATCGTAGATTTCGTCCGCAAAAATGATCAGATTATGCTGGCGCGCGATCTCCACCACTTGCAACAAAAAGTCGCGACTATAGACAGCCCCCGTTGGGTTATTGGGGTTAATCAGGACAATCCCCCGGGTGCTGGGCGTGATTTTACGTTTGATATCGTCTAAGTCTGGATACCAGTCCGACTCTTCATCGCAAAGGTAATGGACAGGCTTGCCCCCTGATAAAGATGCCGCCGCCGTCCAAAGTGGATAGTCAGGTGAGGGCACCAGTAACTCGTCACCATTATTAAGCAGGGCTTGCATGGCCATCACGATAAGCTCGGAGGCACCGTTGCCCAAATAGACGTCTTCAACGTCTAAGTCCATCAAGCCGCGCTTTTGGTAGTGTTGCACCACGGCTTTACGGGCGGAGTAGAGCCCTTTTGAATCGCAATATCCTTGCGAGGTGGGGAGGTTGCGGATCACATCCACCAAGATTTCATCGGGGGCATCAAAGCCGAACGGGGCGGGGTTACCAATATTCAGCTTAAGAATGCGGTGGCCCTCTTCTTCGAGGCGTTTCGCTTCTTTCATCACTGGACCGCGAATGTCGTAGCAGACATCATCCAGCTTGGCGGACATTCCAATAGGTTGCATTAACGTTCCTGTAAATAAAAAGGTGAAAATTGTTATTAGGCTTTTTTGGTAACTTACACTATTTGTTTGCCAATTCGAAAGACTTGGGCAGATAAAGTTTCACTGCCAGGAATGGCGCAAAAAAATCGACCAAGTTTGACAGATAACTGATCTAGCGCATATTTGTAAAAGACGCTCACAGGTAGACTGATAAGCAAGAATAACGTGCTACATAAAAGAGTACGGATTGACTTGCAAAGAGCACTGCCGCCTAGGCGGTTGGAGGATGTCGTGACTACCTTGATTCAAGCGGCTAATCATTTACAAAGCCAAGTAGCGATCAGTCAAGCGCCTGCACAATTGACCATGGCGTTTACTTGGCCAGGTGATTTGTCGCCCGTTGCTTGGTTGGATGCACAGCCTATTTACCCGAAAACCTACTGGCAATCACGCGATGGTCGTGAAGAGGTATTGGCACTGGGCGCTAGCCATCAGTTTTCTCAGCTACAAGCGGCCCAAGCCAGTCTGTTGCCTGACCAGCGCATTTGGGGCTGTGTGGCCTTTGATGATGCACCCGGCTGTGGTGATTTTTTCTTGCCAGTGGTTGAGCTCGTCAGGCGTGACCAGCAATGGCAGCTGAGTATTAATCTCACCACGGCGTGTGACAGCCAAGCGGTACTTAATCAGGTGATTTGGCAAGGCCGTCCTTTGGCGGCAGGGCAAGCGGTTGTCCGTGAAGAGACACATACCCCCAACCACGCTCAATGGTGTCAATCTGTCCGTTGTGCGTTGACACACATGGAGCAGACCGCACTACAAAAAGTGGTGCTGGCACGTCAAACGCGTCTGTCGCTCAATGCGCCGATCAGTGCCGGCCAGCTGTTACAGCATAGCCAACAGCACAATGTCGAGAGTTTTCACTTCCTTTTTGCCACCGGCCCTGATGACGCTTTTGTTGGCTCAACCCCAGAGCGGCTATACCGCCGCCGCGATTGTCGTGTGACCACAGAAGCGGTGGCAGGGACAGTTCGTCGTGGCGCAAGCTTTAGTGAAGATCACCATCTTGGCGAGTGGCTATTAAGTGACACGAAAAACGTGCACGAGAATCAGCTGGTGGTGGACGATATTTTCGCCGGACTTCGCCGTCATGCGTTAACCATTACGGTTGACCCTGAACCGCATCTGATTGTGCTTCGCCATCTTCAGCATTTACGTCGTCGAATCAGCGCCATCATCGGGCCTGGTGTTGATGATACTGTGCTGCTCAGTGCCTTACAGCCCACCGCCGCGGTGGCCGGGTTGCCCCGTGAAAATGCGCGTACCTTTTTAGCCGAGCAAGGCATTGCACGTGGCCGTTATAGCGGTGCGGTCGGTTATCTGTCTCAGCGTGAAAGCCAGTTTTGTGTGGCGATACGCAGTGCACAAGTGACAGAGAATACCGTGGACTTATATGCCGGCGCCGGTATTGTCCCTGGCTCGGATCCGGATGCTGAGTGGCAAGAGCTGGACAATAAGCTCACGACTCTCCGTCAGTGTTTGCCTGCTTGCACGGTGCCTGAAAAAGACGCCATCAGACTCGGAGCCTGCTAATGTCGCTTTCTCTCACACACACCTGGGCAGAGGTTGTGATAGAAGAGCTATCGCGCCTAGGCATCAGGCATATTTGTGTCGCGCCCGGTTCACGCTCCACACCCTTGACGCTGGCCGCGGTGAAACAAAGTCAGCATCCCCAGCGTCCGGTGACAATCCACCGTCACTTTGATGAGCGCGGGCTGGGTTACCTTGCCCTTGGTTTGGCCAAGAGTATCTGTGAGCCTGTCGCGGTGATTGTGACCTCAGGCACTGCGGTGGCAAATTTGCTGCCTGCCGTGGTAGAGAGTGGCTTAACCGGTGAACCGTTAGTGATTCTTTCTGCTGACCGCCCGTTTGAATTAATGGATTGTGGCGCGAACCAAGCGATTACCCAATCAGGCCTGTTTTCTTCTCATGTGACCGCTGAATTGGCGCTTCCGGCGCCGACCGCTGAGATCCCTTTGCCGGCGTTACTCACCAAAGTGGATCAGCTACTTGCACGTCAGGCTGAGCAAGGGGGGAGCGTCCACATTAACTGTCCGTTTCGTGAGCCTTTTTATGGCAATCGCGATGAGACAGAGGAGGAAAAGCTTCGCGAGTCTGTTGCCCACTGGTGGCAAAGCGGCCAGCGTTATACCCGCCACCATCAAGCTCGCTGTTCTGCGATGCCTGAATGGCCGCCTTGGTGGACGCCGACTGATGGAGGACCACGAACGGTAATTGTACTTGGTGCCGTGCCAGAGGGGCTGTCCGAGGCCGTGGAGCGGTTAGCGAGTGCGCTTCATGCCATTATCTTGGCCGATCCGCAGGCAGGGGTGGCGAGCAGTGCACCTGGCTACGATCTGTGGCTTAACCATCCCGATCTTTTCCAGCAATTGAATCAAGCCCAATGGGTAATTCAGCTCGGTGGGCGGTTGGTGTCTAAACGCCTTGGCCAATGGCTGGCGCAAACGCAAGCTCACTACTGGCTGATCAGCGAACACACACAGTCACTTGCCCCTCATCATTTGTCTGTCGAACAGTTTGTCGTGCCGCCGTCCCAGTGGCGGTTATGGTTAAACGCATTGACTGATGCTGTCGACAGTGCACATTCTGACGCGATAGCTGATTCGACGCATGTGAGCGCGTGGCAATGCGCCCTGGTCAACGGTGCCAAGTATCAAATGCAACTGGCGGCCGCCGCCATACCGACTTCCCCTTTGTCGGAACACAATGTCTTTCAAACTCTGCCGGCGATGTTGCCTCACCACGCGGATGTTTTTATCGGTAATAGCTTGGCGATCCGCTTAGCGGATATTTGGTCTCACCTTGCTCACCATCGGGTATTTGCCAACCGTGGCGCCTCGGGCATTGATGGTTTACTCGCCTGTGCCGCTGGGGTGCAGCGATACCGCGCTCAGCCTATGTTAGTGGTGTTGGGTGATACCAGTGCACTTTACGATCTTAATAGCCTTGCATTATGGCGGGAGACGTGTGCGCCGGCCGCCATCCTTATCTTGAATAACAATGGCGGTGGCATTTTTGATGCGCTGCCGGTTGATCAAACCCTTTGTGATACCTACTACCGAATGCCGCATAATCTTGGTTTTGAACACATCGCGGCGCAATTCTCTTTGGGTTTCCATCAACCCGCGACCCCAGATGATCTCGTGCGAAGCGTGAATCAGGCACTCACCACCCCTGGGGCTGATGTGATTGAAGTGGTGACACCGGCCGGAGAAGCGGGACAGGTACTCAGCGAGTGCTTAGCTGCCATGGCAGCCAGGGGGACACATGCTTAGTTACCAACAAGGCGGCGATCGGCATGGAAAGAAAGTGGTGTTTCTCCATGGTTTTTTAGGTAGCGGAGAAGATTGGCGTACGGTGACCGATAAAATGCACCATTGTCATTGGCTGTGCATTGATTTGCCTGGTCATGGTAGCAGTGTGAGCTATCAAGCCGTTGACTTTGCCACGACAGTCGCAGCAATACGACAAACGTGTTACCAGGTGTGGGGGCATCAAAAGGCATGTTTAGTCGGATACTCGCTCGGCGCGCGCCTTGCCATGCATCTTGTCTGCACTCACCCCAGTCTTTGGCGCGCGGTCTTCTTGGAAGCGGGTCACCCAGGTTTGGCGGATAGCCATCAACGACGCAAGCGGCTGGCACAAGATAGCCAGTGGGCGGCGCGCTTTGCGCATCAAACCCTGTCAGAGGTGTTAAACGATTGGTACCAGCAAACCGTCTTCCAGTCACTCACGTCTGACCAGCGTACCGCTTTAGTGCTTGAGCGGGGAAATAATCACGGCCCCGCCGTGGCGAAAATGCTGTTGGCGACCTCTTTGGGCCGACAGGCGAATTTACGCGCGGGGCTGGGTGAAGCCTTTCGACAAGGCGTCACGATTGACTACCTTTGTGGAGAGCACGACAACAAATTTACCTCACTTGCACATTCACTATGGCAACACACCGGGATCCCCGCCACGCCGATAGAAGGGGCAGGGCACAACAGCCATGTTGAAAATCCAGATAGGTTTGTGCAGGTACTCACGCAAAGTCACGCACTCGCTTGACTTTTGATCTTTATGACGGGCTTTGTCCCAAGCAACCGAGGAAGGGGAGACACTATGGCTGTCACGCCGGGAATGACAGAAAAAGAGCTTTACGCGCCGATTGAGTGGGAACCGACTGAGCATGCGTTTAGCGATATCCTATACCATAAATCCACCGACGGTATCGCTCGGATCACCATTAACCGCCCTCAGGTACGCAATGCATTCCGGCCTCAAACGGTAAAAGAAATGATGCAAGCGTTGGCTGATGCGCGCTATGACAGCCGAGTGGGCGTGATTATCCTCACTGGACTGGGAGAGAAGGCGTTTTGTTCCGGCGGCGATCAGTCCGTGCGGGGTGACTACGGCGGGTATCAAGATGATGAAGGCACGCACCATTTGAACGTGCTGGACTTTCAGCGTCAGATCCGCACCTGCCCCAAACCCGTCATTGCCGCTGTTGCAGGCTATGCCGTCGGTGGTGGCCACGTATTGCATATGATGTGTGATTTAACCATCGCCGCCGACAACGCCCAGTTTGGGCAAACGGGTCCCAAGGTCGGCAGCTTTGACGGTGGCTGGGGGGCGTCTTATATGGCACGGATTGTGGGTCAGAAAAAAGCCCGTGAAATCTGGTTCTTGTGCCGTTTCTACAATGCGCAAGAAGCCGTAGACATGGGATTGGTGAACACCGTTGTGCCACTGGATGAGCTTGAGCGAGAGACAGTGCGTTGGTGCCGGGAAGTGCTCCAACACAGCCCCATGGCGTTGCGCTGCTTAAAAGCGGCGTTGAATGCAGACTGCGATGGGCAGGCAGGTCTACAAGAACTGGCCGGTAACGCCACCATGATGTTTTACATGACCGATGAGGGGCAAGAAGGGCGCAATGCCTTTAATGAAAAACGCCGCCCTGAATTTGATCGTTTCCCACGTAATCCATAGAGGTCACTATGAGACAGGCACGGATTTATCACTACACCTTGCCAGTCAATGCTGGTTTATTTGTCCGTGATCAGCCGTTAACGGAGAGAGAGGGCTTGGTGGTTGAATTAAGCGAGGGAGCACAACGTGGTTGGGGCGAAGTAGCGCCGCTCCCCGGTTTTAGCCAAGAAACCTTTGCTGAGGCACGTCATGCGTTAATTGCTGCCACCGCGGTTTGGTGTGATCATCGTAATATTGCCATGCCACAACTGCCTCCTTCTGTGGCATGGGGGCTAAGTATCGCGCAAGCCGAGTTAGACAAGCATTTGCCCACTCAGTCAGGCTTTCGTCATGTGCCCGTGTGTACGGGGGATCCTGATGCCTTGTTGGTGACGCTGGGGCAACAACCGGCGGGCCAGCCTTATGAGGCAAAAATTAAAGTGGGGGAGTATGAGGTCGCCCGCGATCGGTTAATGATAGCGACCATGTTAGAGGCGTTGCCGGATTTGAGGCTGCGCCTTGACGCGAACCGTCGTTGGCAACCTGAGCAACTTGCCAGCTTTTGGAATGGGCTCAGTGAAGCCCACCAAGCGCGAATTCACTGGATTGAAGAGCCTTGTCGCGATCCTAACCAATCGCTCGTACAGGCACAGGCATTAGGCTACCCCCTGGCGTGGGACGAGAGCTTAATCGATAGCCAAGATATGGCGTTGCTTGAAAACGATCGGGTCTCGACCTGGGTGATTAAGCCCAGTTTACTCGGCGATCTGGCCACCATTGAGCAATGGGTGAGCCGGGCGCATGCGTTGGGCAAAACGGCAGTGATTAGCTCGGCATTAGAAACCAGTTTGGGCTTAACGCAATTATCACGATTGGCCGATTGGTTGACCCCAGGTGTCGTGCCAGGACTTGATACATTGGGGATTTATCAGCATCAACTCGATCGCACTTGGCCAGGGGCGTCGCAGCCCTTGATCCCGCTCCACGACCAGCCACTCGTGTGGATAAACACCTTGTGAGTCAACGCATGTTTGGGTTTGATACGTGGCCATGGCGCCATTGGGCGGCTGTAGCACCGAACGCGAAAGCGATTGATAGCGAGATGCCGCTCACATGGGGTGCACTCAGTACGCTCGTGGATGGCCAGCAAGCTCGACTGGGTGAGGCGCCCATTGTGGTGCTCGACAGCGCATTGTCACTAAGGGAACTGATTGTGGGGATGCTCGCGGCTTGGCAGGCGGGGAAAAAAACGCTGGTATTGAATCAAGCTTTAAGTGACGAGGTGCAAGCCTCCGTGCTGAGTCAACTTGGCGTCTATCAATTTTTGCCTGACCGCTCGCGCCAACCGCGTGTCAATGTGCTGCCCATTGCCACCCATTGGCAACCCGATAAGCCTCTGACGTTAACCTTAACTTCCGGGTCAACCGGTACGCCTAAGGTGATTGCTCACGCGGCTCATCAGCATCTCGCCAGTGCTGCCGGTTTAACCCAAATGCTGCCTTTTTTGGGCTTGGCGGATAAGACGACCTCTCTAGAAAACCGCGTCGATCGTTGGCTCTTATCGTTGCCACTGTTTCATATATCCGGCTTAGCCATTGTATGGCGTTGGTTGTATAAAGGCGCACAGCTGGCTATCTATCCATGTCGTGGGGAAAGCATGGCATCGGCGCTCACACATGTTAGCCACGCCTCGTTAGTGCCCACGCAGCTCTATCGCGTGTTGCCTGCACTGAGAAAATGCCCAGATACTTCCACCTTATCTCACGTGTTGCTCGGTGGCGCTGCGATTTCAAGTGCACTGACGGAGCAGGCAGAACAACAAGGGATAAGCTGTTGGTGTGGGTATGGGATGACGGAAACGGCATCGACGGTCACCTTAAAGCGAGCCGATGTACAGGATGATGTGGGCACCATCTTGCCCTATCGCGATGTGATGGTGGCGGATGACGGTGAGGTAATCCACCGCGGGGAGACGTTAGCCTTAGGGGTTTGGCAAGCGGGCGCATTGCAACCGCTTGATGCGTCCAAAGGACTGGCCTCGCGCGATTTAGCGAGTTGGTGTACAGACGTTCACCCGCCGACGCTACGTATCATCGGGCGTAAGGATAATCAATTTATCTGCGGTGGGGAGAACGTTCAGCCCGAGGTGATTGAGGCACACTTGCAACAGTGTGCCGAGATCCGTCAGGCCATGGTCGTTCCGGTTGACGATCGCGAATTCGGGGCGCGTCCGTTGGCGATTATCCAGAGTCGGTGCCTTCTCAACGCCCAGCAGCTGGCTGACTATTGTCGGCGCTTGCCCGCTTATCAACGCCCGGTCGCGTTTTTACCTTGGCCATCTTTATCACCCGAGGCGGGGATTAAACCGTCTCGAGCGCAATTAACCCAATGGGCTCAACGCCAAGCGATTGACTAAGGTCGGTCGGCGCGCAGGCGAATGACTTCATTGCGCATATGCTCTGAGGTCGCTTGCTCAGGCTCAACGGCTGGACCGGCGACGACGGTGACTTTAGACCAAAACCGCTTGGGCAGTTTTAACATGGCTTTCCCGCCATGACGGCTAAAATAGCTGCCCCAAAGGCCCTGTAACGCCATCGGTACCACAGGCACCGGAGAGCGTTGCAAAATCATATCCATCCCGCGGCGGAATTGGTCGATTTCGCCGTCATAACTAAGATGCCCTTCTGGGAAAATCAGTACCACTTCGCCATTATCAAGCGCCTTTTGAATCTCGTTCATGGCGGCCCGGATCGTGCGGCCCCGATGGCTAATGGGGATCACTTTTGAGGTACGGAAGAACCAATGTAGCACGGGTAATTGATATAAATCTTCAAACATTACAAAGCGGATAGGGCGATGACACGCGCCAGCTAACAAGAGCGCGTCCATATAGCTGACATGGTTACAAATCAGCAAGGCACCGCCTTTTTCAGGAATATGGTGTAAGTCTTGGTGTTTTACTCGATACAGGGTATGGGTGACCATCCAGGTAAAAAAGCGCAAGGCGAAAATCGGTACCAGCTTGCTGACATAGATAGCCACCAAGAAGTTGAGCACCGCCAATACTAAGAAGAATTCCGCGATAGATAACTCAACCACGACCAAGAGAGTGATACCGAGTATCGCACTGACCACCATAAACAAGGCATTGAAAATATTGTTGGCGGCAATCACACGCGCACGCGCGGCTTTATCGGCGCGTTGTTGCATCAGGCTGTACAGTGGCACAATAAAAATCCCGCCACACACGCCAATCATCAATAGGTCGATAAACACCCAGGTCAGGGCTGGATCAGTGATAAAAGCAAGCAGGTTGCTATGAAGGGTCGGGGCCGCCGGCGTGGCAAAAAACAAATGTAAGCCAAAGCCGGTTAATCCTAAACTGCCCAAGGGGACAATGCCGGGCTCGATACGATGACCAGAAAGCTTATCACACAGCAATGCTCCCACAGCGATGCCAACAGAAAACAAGGTGAGCAGAAATGATACGCCAATTTCACCGCCACCGATCGAGGCGGTGAATTTGGGAAACTGGGTTAAATAGCTGGCACCTAGAAACCAAAACCAGCTGATCCCGAGAATCGCTTGTAAGGTGACCTTGTCTTTACGCGCGAAACGCAGCGTTTGTCGCATTAAAGCAACGGGTCGGTAACGTAAATTGAGTCCAGGGTTACCCGCGGGGGCGGGAGGGATGGCATGGGCAGACATGACGCCGAGCAACGCAAAACTAAATACGGCTATCCCAGATATCAGGTTAGAGTCAGGGTGATGGGCAATAAAGCCCGCCAGCAAGGTACCGAGCAGAATCGATAAAAAGGTGCCGGTTTCCACCAAGGCATTGCCTGAAACAAGCTCTTTGTCATTGAGCGTTTGTGGTAGTAATGCGTATTTCACCGGGCCAAAAAAAGCCGATTGGGTGCCCATCAAAAAAAGTAAGCCGAGTAACACATTCCAAGCGTGAAAATACAGCGCGACAGCGGCACTCGACATGATCACCACTTCTAACCATTTCACCCGTCGCATAATAAGGGCTTTGTCGTATTTGTCTGCAAGCTCGCCAGCAAAGGCAGAAAACAAGAAAAAAGGCAGAATAAACAGCCCAGCAGCGGCGTTGATAAACAGCGTGGCATCCATCGGCAGTTGATCGGCCGAGGCGAACGCGACCATGATCACCAACACATTCTTATAGACGTTATCGTTAAACGCGCCCAATGCCTGGGTAATGAAATAAGGCAAAAAACGTCGCTCGCGTAAAAGCTGAAACTGTTGGCTCATTTAGGCAGATCCATTTCGCGTTGCAATAAGCGACTTATACTAGCAGCGAGCGAGGTATGCGCAACCTTGAATACGTTGCGCATCATTCAGTTAGTTGTTAAACAAGGAGGACTAAGAGAATTTTTGCATGTTTTTAATCGACACTTGCTCATTGAGTGTCCAAAAATCATACAGCACACCAATTAAGAAAAAGCCACCGGTAAATAGGTAAATAAAGCCGGTGATCCATTTACCCATGTACATACGGTGAATGCCAAACACACCCAGAAAGGTCAGTAATAGCCAGGCAATGGTAAAATCCGTGGGGCCACTGCGAAAACGGAGATCGGCTTCTTTATCCATGGAAGGAATCAAGAACAAATCCACAATCCAGCCAACGAAGAACAGGCCTAGGGTGAAAAACCAGAGGGTGCCAGTTACTGGTTTTCCATAGTAAAACCGGTGGGATCCGAGAAAACCAAAGATCCAGAGTAAGTAACCAACAAATTTACTGTGGGTATCATTCATGGCTTGGTCCTATTGCAGTGAAAAGAATACTAATGGCTTGGAGTGCCTGCGTGGCAAATGGTTCCTACTGACGCCAAAACAGTGGTGTTTGGATGACGTTTGGTAACAATTATTCCCGCTCTGCCAATTGACTTCACCACCAGAGACTCTAGCATGATAACGGTCTTAAACCACAGATGATGCGATGATGAAAAAATTACTCTCTGTTGCAGCCTTGATGGTTGTCTTTGTTGTGACAGCGCCTTACGCAGAAGCGAAACGCTTCGGCGGCGGCAAGTCTTTTGGTAAAAGCTTTAAAACCGCGCCTGCGCCAAAAAATACCACCACTAATACCAACACCCTCAAACAGAATACCTCGAAAACAAGTAAAAAAGGGCTCGCCGGTGGTTTACTCGGCGGTTTGCTCGCCGGTGGTTTGTTGGCCGCATTCTTCGGCGGGGCGTTTGAGGGTATCCAATTTATGGATATCTTGATTCTGGGCCTGATCGCCTACTTTGCCATGAAGTTTCTCCGCGGGCTCACCCAAGCCAAAGCAGGGGCTCAGGCGCAAGGGCCGGCCTACGCGGGGCAACACAAAGGTTATTACCATGAAAAGCCTCATGCATTTCGACAAAACGCGGCAGGCACAGGCGCGACGTCAGGTGGGTTTGGGGGCATGCAAAACGATGTGCCATTTAACTTTCCGCCTCAGTTCGACATGCAAAGTTTCTTGAGCGGAGCCCGTGAGCATTATCGGATTTTGCAAGGAGCATGGAACCATAACGAGCTTGAGAAAATTCAAGAGTATGTGACGCCTGAGCTTTATAACGATCTCGCGGCCGAGCGTGCACGATTGGGCAGTGAACAACACACTGAAGTCATGTATGTGGATGCCGAGATTGTTCGCGCCGATTATGACAGCCGCAGGGCACAATTGAGCTTAAAATTCACCGGTCGTTATTGTGACCGCGTGGAGGGGGTCGAAGAAGACATTACGGATATTTGGCACTTAGAACGTGACTTAAGCCAGCCCAATGCGCCTTGGTTGATTGTGGGGATTCAAAGCTAACAAGCTCGCGGTGAAAACACGCTGATAGATAAAGCGCTGGCTAAGATAAGCCAGCGTTTTTTATGTCGCCGCTTCCAGATAAATAAGGTTATCGAGCGCTTGCTGGTACGTATCACCACATACCTCGGGATCTGCATCGAATGCGGCACACACCTCGGGGCGGTCGTCGGATCCAAACAGCTGACAGAGGTTGCGTTCATCCAGCTGTACACAACGGGTATTAGCAGGTTTACCGTTTGGCATACCGGGGATCGGTGACGAAATGCTAGGCGCGATACAGCAAGCGCCGCAGCCAAGACGGCACGAAAATGGCGATGAAGTTGGCATCATCATAGCCTCCGTCAACGTGCAAAGTCGGGCACTCTACCACTCACTTTTGGACTATCCAACCCACGCAAAGGCTTGCTTGCACTTTACGGCTATGATGGTTATAACAAGCGCGCAATGTCGTTGCCGTGAAAAGGCGGCAATAAAAAAAGAGATTAAACACCATGAGCACGCCTTTTTGGCAACAAAAAACCCTGGCACAAATGAGTGATGAGGAGTGGGAGTCACTCTGTGACGGCTGTGGCCGCTGCTGCCTACACAAATTGATTGATGAAGAGACAGACGAGCTTTACTACACCAATGTCGCCTGTAGTTTGCTCGATGATAAAACCTGCTCGTGCAAAGATTATCCGAACCGCTTTTCGTATGAAGAGTCATGTTTGAAGCTTACCCGCGATAAGATTGATGAGTTTTATTGGTTGCCGGAAACCTGTGCCTATCGCTTGCTGGCTGAACATAAACCCTTACCCGAGTGGCATCCGCTGATCACAGGATCAAAGGCGGCGATGCATAAAGCGGGGATCTCGGTAAAAGACAGCGTGGTGTATGAAATCGATGTGATTGATTGGGAAGATCATATCCAGCTGACTCAGCAACTGCGATAACCCCAGCACGATAACCCCAGCACATTGTCACCCTATGGCGCAGACTCCCCCATTGTTTAATTTCTGTTGTTGGGCATAATGATGGCCAACTCGACAGGAGGTGACATGCAAAGGTACACGCGTCGTTCAAAAGCTGGCTGGGCCCTCGCCATTGCGCTTTGGGTACTGGCGGTGTGTGCTTTGCAAAACCAACTGAGTTGGCAATCAGGGGTACAAGCGACTTGCCAAGCAGTCAATATTAGTGACGTAGAGGGAGCAAAAAGCGCACTGGATAAAAAATGTGCGCTTTCCGAGCAATTAATGCACCCTTCTGCGTTGGCGTTAGACTGGCTACCGTCACCGCTTTGGTGGCTGATTGTGTTACTTGCGGTGATGGCAACGTTCCGCCTCTTGGTGGTGTTACCCACCCATGACCCGCCTACCTATCGACGACGGCATCTTTGCTTTTGTGTGTTCCGAGAATAAAGCGCCTGCTTCCTAAATAGCGTATTTATTCTTAACAAGGAACAGACTTATGAATCGACTCAATGACTATTGGCACGCTTTTAAACACGGTCATGTTTGGCAAGGCGTTGCTTTACTGCCGCTTTTGTTTTTGTGCTTACTGCTACTCAGCCCGGCGGTACGGGCCACTGCGCCTGATACAGGTTGGCTCAGTAACCCCGACCATCCACCCGTTAAGGCGCGCCTCGCCTTAACCGGACAAGGTCATCCACAGACTCAGCACCTCGATGGGTTGCTCTCTATCCGTTTACAAGGCGACTGGAAAACCTATTGGCGCTCGCCAGGTGAGGGCGGAGTCGCACCGGAACTTATCATCAACGACAGCCAAAACCTGGGTGATATTACCTGGCACTGGCCGGCGCCTAGTCGCCATGAGCTACTTGGCCTGACCATGCTGGGCTACAAAGGGCAGGTGACTTTCCCGCTGACCTTTGAGGTTGAAACCTGGCAACAGCCGGTTTCGCTCGATGCCACCTTGCGCTTGTCCTCGTGCACCAGTGTGTGTGTGATCACTGATTATCCTATCTCGCTCGACTTTACCCCGAGCACGCTTGAGGCGGATGGCGAGCGGATGTATCAGTTCAACCAAGCGATGAGTCAGGTGCCTAAGCCACTTCCCAGTGTGCAAATTGAATCCGCGGTGTGGGATGCCAACCAGCAACAGCTCGCGGTCACTGTGACTGGGAGCCAAGCTTGGCAGCAACCCGATATGCTGGTGGATGGTGATGCCGTTATCGATGATACCTTTGGCGTGCCCAGTATCCACCGTGATGGCGATACCTTGACCGCGACCTTTGATGTCACCAATTGGATTGAGCCCCCCAACCTTACCGATAAACCCATTCATGTGACTGTCATGGATAAGCAGCTGCTGGCTGAGCACAGCATTACCGTGCGGGCGGGGAGTGTGGTTTCGCAAACCGGATTCTCGATCTGGATGATTGGCGGTATCGCACTTTTGGGTGGATTGATCCTTAACGTGATGCCCTGTGTGCTCCCGGTGCTGGGCCTTAAGCTCAACAGTATCGTTGCCAACCCAGATGCGACACGTGGCACCATTCGTGGTCAGTTTTTGGCGTCAGCCGCTGGGATTCTGGTGTCCTTTTGGGCGATTGCTGGGCTGTTAATGATCTTAAAACTGACGGGACAAGCCGTGGGTTGGGGGATCCAGTTCCAAAGCCCGATATTTATTGGGGTGATGACGCTGGTGATTTGGCTGTTCGCCCTGAGCTTATTTGATGTGCTGCGTATTGATTTACCGCCCAGTTGGCAGACGTGGCTAGCGACACGTGGTGGTCACACCCGTAGCGGGCATTTTGTTCAAGGCGTGTTTGCCACATTACTGGCCACACCGTGTTCGGCCCCTTTCCTCGGCACGGCCGTGGCGTACGCGCTGGGTGGGTCGTTGACGGCGCTTTGGCTGATCTTTACCGCGCTCGCGGTTGGTATGGCGCTACCGTGGCTGCTGGTCGCCGCTTTTCCAGGGCTGACGCGCGCATTACCCAAGCCTGGCCCGTGGATGAATCATGTCAAACGGGTCTTTGCGCTGTTGCTGGCCGGCACCACGGTGTGGCTATTCTGGCTGTGGATGCCGTACCTCGGTGTGTTAGGCGCAATCTTAATGGGGACGCTGTTGCTGGCTGCCAGTATCTGGCTGACGTATCGTGCCCTCGGCAAGATGGCTGCAATTAAAGGCGCGGCAGGACTGCTGCTGGTCATCGTGCTGGGGCTTATCGGCGCATCATTGACAGCACAGCGGTGGGCAACGCCGCTCAATCCTGACCCGGATTGGGTGAGTCTGGATGAAGCCGCGATCGATCAAGCGGTGGATCAGGGCAAAGTGGTATTTGTTGATGTGACGGCGGATTGGTGCATTACCTGTCATGCCAACAAAGTGGGAGTGATTCTACAATCCCCCGTGTATGACGCCATCACCGCGCCGAATGTGGTGACGATGCAAGGAGATTGGACCCGTCCGAGTGATAGCGTGACTCAGTATTTGCAAAAGCACCAGCGTTATGGTGTGCCGTTTAACATTGTCTACGGCCCCGGTGCACCAGAAGGGATCCCCTTACCCGTCATTTTGACTGACAAGGCGGTGATGGCGGCCATTGAGCAGGCGAAAACGCCATGACGGCCAAGCAAACAAAACGGTCTTGGCGTATGCGGGTCAAACGCGGTGCGCGTGACCTGTGCTGGCTCACCGTGTTTGTACTGATATCTAGCACCACAGTGGATTGGTGGCGAAGCCGCGATATCGATACCAGTGAGGTCCCCGTCGCGTCAATGCGTCTGCTGGATGGCCGCCAACAGGATTTGGTGGCGATGTCGCAACACGAACCCGTGCTTGTCTATGTATGGGCAACCTGGTGCGGTGTATGCCGTTTTGTGACCCCCTCGGTAGATTGGTTAAGTGGTCATGCGCAGGTGGTCTCGATCGCGTTACGCTCAGGCTCAAACAAACACATTGCCGGATACCTTGCGCATCATGGTTATGATTTTCCTGTAGTGAACGATCAAAGCGGGGCGCTTTCTAACGCATTTGCGGTGAAAGTGACGCCTACCGTGATGGTGGTCGAGCAAGGAGAAATCACATCAATAACAACAGGCTTCACAACACCGTTTGGCCTATGGTTAAGGCTGGTGTTATGAATTTACATTTATCAAAAGGAAACCCAATGTCCTTATCTCGCTATATCGCCCCAATGTGGGCTCTACTGCTTTTAGCGCTGCCGGTCAGTGCCCACGCGTTGTCGGATACGGAGCAAGCACAACTGGATGAGATTGTCAGCTTGTTAGAAGAGAACCCCAAACTGATCGCCAACCTCAACCAGAGTTTGCAAAAGTTTGTTGAACAGCAAAAAACGTTAAAGGAAAACCTTGCCGCACGTCGTGACTGGTTTGAATCGGACACCCACAGCTGGATTGGCGCTGAAAACCCTGAGGTCACCGTGGTGAACTTTATGGATTACAACTGCCCTTACTGTAAAAAACTGGAAGAAGAATTGCAGAAACTGGTGGCCGCGCATGACGATATCAAGGTGATTAATATTGCTGTACCACTCAAACAGCAGAGTATCGAATCGCTCGGCACTAATTCCGCGGTGTATGCGATGAACGTGTGGCTAGAACAGCCACAGACATTTGCGCAGGTCCATGAATTATTGATGAAAAAGCGCGGTATGCATGATGCGCGCTCGTTAGAGAGAATCGCGCAGAAAACCGGTACCGAAGCATTGCTTGCCGGCAAAGAAATGACCGGAAAAGCGGTCGCAGAGAACTATCGCGCGTTTGTTGAGCTAGGGCTAAGAGGTACGCCCGCGATGATCATTGGCGATCAGGTCGCGCCCGGCTATTTGCCTTATCCACAGCTCGAAGCCATGGTTGAATCGGCGAGAGCCGAAGGCTAAGCCCTTATTGGCGTCGCTAACGCGTTGAAAGCCAGTCCTATTGCGACTGGCTTTTTTTGTTAGCTGCGCTTTGGTGTAAAAGCTGGCAAAATAGCGCGCCTTAACGGTAAAGGTACGGCATGAGTCACACGAATTATCAATCCCCACGCATTGTATTAGGCCCGATGGAAGGTGTCCTGGACCCCTTGATGCGCAAGCTGCTCACGGAGATTAATCACTACAGCCTCTGTGTCACTGAGTTTGTGCGCGTGGTTGACCAACGCTTGCCGGAAAAAGTCTTTCATCGTTTTTGCCCTGAGTTAGCGCATGGGGGTACCACTGCGGCGGGGACCCCGGTTCGTGTACAGCTATTGGGCCAAGATCCAACGGCGATGGCGAGCAATGCCGTCCGCGCGATCCAACTGGGCTCGCAAGGCATTGATATCAATTTTGGTTGTCCGTCGAAAACGGTGAATGGCAACCGTGGGGGCGCGGCGTTGCTCAAAACTCCGGAGCACATGTTTGATGTGGTTAAAGCGGTGCGCGATACGGTGGATCCTGTCTATACGGTGAGCGCCAAAATACGTCTTGGCTTTAATGATCTTGATGATTACTTGTTCATTGCCGAGGCCGTGGCAAAGGCAGGCGCTGATGAGTTAGTGGTTCACGGACGTACCAAGCGCGATGGTTATAAAGCGGGTACCATTCGTTGGGATTTAATTGCTGACATTAATCAACACGTGCCCATCCCAGTCACGGCCAATGGCGATATTTGGCACCGTGAGGATGCACTGCGCTGCCAAGCAATGACAGGCTGCGATACCTTAATGGTGTGCCGTGGTGCGTTAAACATGCCCAATTTGGGCCAGCACATCCGTGATGGCGTTGCACCGATGCCTTGGCCTGCGGTGCTAGCATTGCTGGTTCGCTATACCGAGCAAGAACGCCAAGGTGATAAGGCGCAGTATTTCCCCAACCGCATCAAGCAATGGTTCAAGTATTTGCGACAATATTATCCCCAGGCGGATGCCTGCTTTAAGGTGATTCGTGTTCTTAATCGCGCCGATGAGATAGTGCGTGCACTCGATAAAGCACGTGAACAAACAGAATTGATGACACAGGAAAGTTTATGTCAACACTAATGACGCTCTCTGAGCACTGGGACGGTATGCCTGCCAGTTTTATTGAAGGTGCCCTCCTGGCCGCGAATATATGTCCGGCTCCTTTAGATCCTGATACCTGGCTGTCGGTGCTAGTGACTGCAGGGGTTGAAGAAGATGGGGAGGTAGTTAGCCTCGATCAAGACGATAAGCAGGTGGTGCTGGCACACCTTGAGCAGCAATATCACGCCTTGATGCGTAATGATTATGTATTGCCGGATAGCTTAATGTTGTCGATGCGCGGTGAGCACGCCCAAGCTTTCGCCGAGGGTTTTTTAGCGGTGTGGCCCTATGTTGAGCCACACTGGCACGATGTGAGCATGAATGATGGCAGTCGCCGGATGTTATCCGCCTTAGTCACTAGCATGCTGCTGCTACACGATGAAGCAGGTACGTTAGCGCAGATGAAAGAGGTTGGCATTGATGTTGAGCCGGGCCAATATATGGATCAACTGGATTTAATGATCCAAGACGTGGCGAAAGCGGCGGATGAAGCGCAACAAGGCACGCATGGTGCGCACCAGGTTAACCCATTTAAGTCGATAGGTCGCAACGATCCTTGCCCATGTGGCAGTGGTGCCAAGTTCAAAAAGTGCTGTGGGCGTTAATGACATGAAATCGTTAAAACAATCCTCGCCAATACGTGTTGTGGCCGGCGTTGCCATGCGCGACAAGCAAGTGCTGGTGGCCCAACGGCAGCCAGATGCGCAGTTTATTAGTTGGTGGGAATTTCCCGGCGGCAAAGTCGAGCAAGACGAGACTGACCAGCAGGCTCTCAAACGCGAGTGGCGTGAAGAATTTGGGGTAGAGATCCATGTCGGGGCACCGATTGTGGAAACCGAATTCGATTACGGCGACAAGGTGATCTTATTGTGCAGTTTTTGGTGTGACATCCTTGATGGACCGCCTGTGCTACACCAACATCAGGCCATCTATTGGTGTGAGCCTCATCGCCTTGATGCTGGGGTTTTTAGTGGCGCAGATCGCCCCTTAATCAAGTTGCTTTGTGAGCGGTTCAACCGCGTCGCAAGGAGCGAAAGCGCCGATGAAGCCGACGCTATCTTGCACGATCCGTCACCCGCCATTATGAAAAAATGCGGCGTGGAGGACGGCCAATAAACTGGGCAATTACCACTAACGCCCAGACAACTAACATCGCGGAAAAGATCCCCACTAGCCATTGGGGCATCGACCAGCCTAGCCACTGCCACACCACTTTGCTGCAATCACCGTATGCTTCAAAGACGGATGGCAGCCATTGGTTGAGTGGCGCCCAAGTAGGGAAGTTCACCGCCACATCGCAGGTGGCACCGAACAGTTGGTTCGGATCAGGAAATTGATAACTGACGTGCTCTAATGAGAGCTTGAGCGCCCACCCAGCTGTGACGCCATAGCCAAGCAAGCCGAGAGTACGCCAAAAAGGATCGTTGGGCGCGATTAAACCCAGCAAGGCAGCCACGCCAATTCCAAATAGGGCAACGCGTTCATAAATACACATCACACAAGGTGCCAGCCCTTGATAATGTTGAAAGTAAAGCGCGGTGGCTTCCAGCCCCACAACGCATAGAAGCAACAACAGCCAGGACGCTCGGCTGCGAGAAAACTGGTTTAAGGCGCGCCACATAACTCACTCCTGATAAAAAACAAGGCCCTATATTGAGAGCCTTGCTATTCAATCGTTTGTTGAGACGAAGGTCAATGATAGAAGTGCGTTAGTGAGCGCTCGGTATGGCTTGCTGGCCCATGTGGATGGTTTCGGAAATCCAACCTTGGTGTAGCATCCACTCGGTAGCGGGCACCAAGAAAAACTCAATGCCAATCACGCCCAATACGCCCATGACAATGGTATAAGGCAAAGCCATATATACCATGCGCCCGTAAGAAAGACGCAGCAGCGGCGCGAGGGTTGAGGTGAGTAAGAATAAGAAAGCCGCTTGGCCATTGGGCGTGGCGACCGAGGGTAAGTTGGTACCTGTGTTAATCGCAACGGCTAACATATCGAACTGCTCGCGGCCAATCACGCCATTGAGCAGGGCGGTTTTCACCTCGTTGATATACACGGTGCCGACAAACACGTTATCTGACACCATAGAAAGCAGGCCATTGGCGATATAAAACATGGTCAATTGCAAATGCCCGTCCAGTGACAACACGAGATCAATCACCGGTGTAAATAAGTGCTGGTCAATGATTACTGCGACCACAGAGAAAAAGACCGCCAATAGCGCGGTGAATGGCAGCGCTTCTTCAAAGGCTTTACCGATATGGTGCTCATCGACGACGCCCGTAAACGCGGTGGCAAGGATAATGATACTTAAGCCAATTAAACCGACGGCGGCCAAATGTAAAGCCAATGCAGTGATCAGCCAAACAGCAATGAGTGCTTGTACCACCAACTTGGCGACATCCTGTGGTGTGCGTTTGGCCCGCTGTGCGTTATCGTATCCCACCAAAATTTTTAATACGTTTTGCGGTAGGTGTGCGCCATAGCCAAACCAGCCAAACTTTTCGACCAGCGCACAGGTCAGCAAGCCGGCAAAGAAAACCGGTAGCGTGACCGGAGACATGCGTAAAATAAACTCGCCAAAATGCCAGCCGGCTTGGTCAGCTATGATCAGGTTTTGCGGCTCGCCGACCATGGTCATCACCCCGCCTAGTGCGGTACCCACGCCGGCATGCATTAGTAGGCTGCGCAAAAACGCTCGATAGTTTTCCAAATCGTTGCGACTAAGCTCGTCGCTTAAGCTTTCATCCGAGGTATGATCATGGTTAGCGCCGAACTCTTTTCCGGACGCGACGCGGTGGTAAATGGAGTAAAAGCCCACGGCGACACTGATCACCACGGCAATCACGGTTAAGGCATCCAAAAAGGCAGAGAGCGCCGCCGCCGCGCCACAAAAGGCCAATGATAAGGCGATTTTCGATCGGATGCCCAACAGGATTTTGGTGAAAATAAACAGCAGTAGCTGTTTCATAAAATAGATCCCGGCCACCATAAAGACGAGGAGTAGCAGAACCTCAACGTTGGCCACTAATTCATGTTTGACTTGTGCGGGACTGGTCATGCCGATGGCGACCGCTTCAATCGCTAATAAGCCACCGGGTTGCAGCGGGTAGCATTTCAGAGCCATCGCGAGGGTGAAAATAAACTCGACCACCAGTAGCCAGCCAGCGATAAAAGGGTCGATCGCGAAAACAATTGGGTTAAGGATCAAAAAGCCAACAATGGCTAGTTTGTACCAATCAGGTGCTTTGCCGAGAAAATTCTTAAGAAACGCAGTTCTGAGTGTCATGGTCTTCGCCATAGTGAAAGTCTCATTGTTATCTATGCCTACCTAGCGCGCGGATGGGCGAGTAACGTGCACCGACACAAACGCCCAATCGGCGAATGGATGCATGGGCACAGTAAGAGGGTGACAGATATCAGTGACGAAGGGTTATCGGGACGCGTGGTTTAACCACAATACGTAGATGGATAGCTTCGTCACGCATAAGTGTGCGCTAGTTTGCCTCAGACATATTTTGTTACATCTTGTATGGATCAGTTTTGCGATTTATGCCCAGTTTTTCATTGATCTGGTACAAAAAGATAGCAGATGTCACGTGATATCCCGTGATCTCACTCAGCGGTTTCTGCCGGTGGCGTCTAGTGGTATGATGAGTTATTAATCAAAGCAAGAAGCAAATTGGAATTTAGATTCAATGGTTATAAAGGCGGATAGCCCAGCAACATTTGCTGAAAAATATATAATTGAAAGTATTTGGAATAATCACTTTCCTAAAGGGTCCATTTTACCTGCAGAGCGTGAACTGTCTGAACTGATTGGGGTCACTCGCACCACCTTACGTGAAGTGTTGCAGCGCCTGGCGCGTGATGGCTGGTTAACCATTCAACATGGCAAACCAACACGCGTAAATGATTATATGCGTACATCAGGACTGAGCATTCTTGATACGCTGGTCACCCTAGAGGGGCAAGATGTGCATGGTGTGCTTGAGGACTTACTCGCGGCGCGCACCGACATCAGTGGCGTGTACATGCGTTATGCAGCGAAAAACCGTGCTGATGACTGCATAAACCTTATTGACCATGTGATTAAACGTTGTGAGCAAGTGCTTGAGTGCGAAAGCTTTGAGCAGTTCTTGGGACTTATCGATGAACAAGGTGAAGTCTTAAAAGACGTTAAAAAGATCCAGGACAAATACGGTAAGCAAGATCCCGCCTTGTGCGAGCGTATTTGTATGGGGCGCGCGTTTAATCACTTTGACTATCGTTTGTTCCAAGGGATGGCGCATTTTTCTGGCAACAAGGTGTATGTGTTAACCATTAATGGCATGCGTCAGATTTATTCGCGTGTGGGCGGATATTACTTTATGGATCGCCGCGCCTGTGAAAATGCATTGAGCTTTTACAATGACTTACGTGATATGATAGCCAATAATCAGCACCCAATGATTGGTGATCGAGTCAAACAATACGGACGTGAGTGCGGTGGCTTGTGGTTTAGTAACCGTGAAACAATTGCGGCACATATGGCTGAAGAAGAAGCCTAACGCGATCCAATGAGTGAAACCATGTGTATAAGAAAAGCCGCCATGCTGATGACCATGGCGGCTTTTTTATGGATGGCTCGACAAGGTTAGTGGCTGCCCATCAAGATGTCAGGATCAAACTGCGGCCGCTTGGGGCAGCTACTCAGTATTTTTCCGCGTCCTTCACTGGTTTCCTCTTCGAGGATCACTTCAAACCCCCACAGACGATGGACGTGCTTGAGCACCTCTTCATAAGACTTCGCGAGTGGGATCCGGTTATGAGGGACATAGCGAAGCGTGAGTGAACGGTTGCCACGTAAATCGACATCGAAGACTTGAATATTCGGTTCGCGATTACTGAGATTGTACTGCGCGGAGAGATCTTCACGTAATTGGCGATAACCTTGTTCATTATGAATACTGGTCACTTCAATGTAGCTTTGCCGGTCATCGTCATTGACGGCAAAAAACTTCATATCCCGCATTACTTTAGGCGAGAGAAACTGACTGATGAAACTTTCATCTTTAAAGTTGGCCATCGCAAAATGAACGGTGTCGAGCCAGTCTTTCCCGGCGATATCAGGAAACCAGTACTTATCCTCCTCAGTGGGATTTTCGCAAATGCGACGAATATCTTGGAACATGGCAAACCCGAGTGCGTAGGGGTTAATGCCGGAATAGAACTGACTGTTGTAAGGCGGTTGTGCCACCACATTGGTGTGGCTATGTAAAAACTCCATAATAAAGCTATCAGTCACCAACCCCTCATCATAAAGGTGATTCAGGATGGTGTAGTGCCAAAATGTCGCCCAGCCTTCGTTCATCACCTGAGTTTGCTTTTGCGGGTAAAAATACTGGCTGACCTTGCGCACTATCCGCACGATTTCTCGCTGCCATGGCTCAAGCAGTGGAGAGTGCTTTTCAAAAAAATACAACAGGTTCTCTTGTGGCTCGGCAGGGAAACGGCGTTTTTCTTCTTCTTGCTCTTTTTGGCCACTCGGGATGGTACGCCAGAGTTCATTGACTTGCGTTTGCAGGTAGTCTTCTCGGGCTTTTTGGCGTGCTTTTTCTTCGGCAAGAGAGATCTTTTGTGGCCGCTTATAGCGATCGACCCCATAGTTCATCAGGGCATGGCAGGAATCGATCAGGTTTTCTACTTCTGCCAGGCCGTACTTTTCTTCACATTCACTGATGTAATTTTTTGCAAACAGCAGGTAATCAATAATGGAGCCTGCGTCTGTCCAAGTTTGAAACAGGTAATTGCCTTTGAAAAAGGAATTATGGCCATAACAGGCGTGTGCCATCACCAGCGCTTGCATGGTGATGGTGTTTTCTTCCATCAAATAAGAAATACACGGATTGGAGTTAATCACTATCTCGTACGCGAGCCCCATGTACCCGTGTTTGTAGTTGCGTTCGGTCTCGATAAATTTTTTACCAAACGACCAATGATTGTAATTGATGGGCATCCCGACGCTTGAGTAAGCATCCATCATTTGCTCAGCGGCAATGATTTCGATTTGGTTTGGATAAGTATCCAGCTTGTAGTGTTCAGCGACGCGTTTGATTTCCTTGTGATACTGCTCGAGCAGGTCAAAGGTCCAATCGGGTCCATCATGAAGTGGAGTGTTACGTTTACCTTTGGTGACAGCCATACCATGTCTCCCTGATAAAATACGTCTATGCCGGTATGGCGTCAGGCTTCGACCTGACGCTTAAACAATTCGCGGAACACGGGGAAAATTTCCTCCGCTGAGCGAATGTTTTGCATTGCAAAGTTGTCATGGCTTTGCGCCAACGCCTCATATTCACGCCACAGTGTTTGATGCGCGCGGCGGGTGATTTCGATATAGGCGTAATAACGGCTGACCGGCAACAGAGTGTTTTGCAGTAGTTCTCGGCAACCGGGTGAGTCATCGGCCCAATTATCGCCATCCGAGGCTTGTGCCGCATAGACGTTCCATTCTGTCGGGTCATACCTATCTTTGATGATTTCATCCATCAGACGTAGGGCACTGGATACAATTGTGCCGCCGGTCTCCTGTGAGTAAAAAAACTCGTGCTCATCGACTTCTTTCGCCTGCGTGTGGTGGCGAATAAAGACCACCTCCACGTTTTTATAGGTGCGTGTAAGGAAAAGATAAAGCAGGATATAAAACCGTTTCGCGATATCTTTGGTCGCTTGATCCATCGAGCCGGACACATCCATTAAGCAAAACATCACGGCTTGGCTACTCGGCTGTGGCCGCTTTTCGTAGTTTTTATACCGTAAGTCAAAGGTATCGATGAACGGAACCGCGGCGATTTTGCGCTTCAATGCCGTGATTTCTTCTTCGAGTCGTTTCACTTCAAGTGGTTGTGCAGGCTCGGCCTCGCGCACGCGCTCAAGCGCCTCTTCAAGCTCTGCCAGCTCTCGGCGTTTGCCGGCTGACATCGCCGTGCGTCGTGCCAGTGAGTTTTGTAGTGAACGTACAATGGCAATATTCGAGGGCACCCCATTTGAGGTGTACCCCGCGCGATGCGTTTTGTACTCCACCATTTTATTCATTTGGTTTTTCTTCAGGTTCGGAAGCTCAAGATCCTCGAACAAGAGATCCAAATATTCGTCTTTTGATATTTGAAAGACGAACTCATCTTGACCTTCGCCATCAGGACTGGCTTGTCCTTCTCCGGCACCGCCCCCTTCGCCACCAGGGGGACGAGCGATACGATCCCCTGGGCTAAACTGATCATTACCAGGGTGGACAGCATCACGCTGTCCCCCTTTGCCTTGGTGGAAAGTCGGTTCACGAATGTCACGAGAAGGGATAGAAATATCCTCTCCACTTTCAACATCCGTGATCGAGCGGTTGTTGACGGCGTCAGCAATGGACTCTTTAATTTGCCGCTTGTGTCGGCGTAAAAAGCGTTGTCGATTGACAGTGCTTTTATTTTTGCCATTGAGACGACGATCAATAAAATGCGCCATATCTCTCTCCCGTCATCTGCGTCAGCCCGAGGGCTACGATGATTTACGCACGCGCAAATACCACTCTGCGAGCAAGCGAACTTGCTTGCGGGTATAGCCTTTTTCCATCATACGAGCGACAAAGTCGTCGTGTTTCTTCTGCTCTTCGCTCGACGTTTTGGTATTGAAGGAAATCACTGGAAGCAAATCTTCGGTATTGGAGAACATCTTCTTCTCAATGACGGTTTTCAACTTCTCATAGCTGGTCCAAGCTGGGTTTTTGCCTTCGTTATTGGCGCGCGCGCGGAGGACAAAGTTGAYGATTTCGTTGCGGAAATCTTTTGGATTACTGATACCAGCGGGCTTCTCGATTTTTTCCAGTTCCGCATTGAGCGCTGAGCGATCAAACAATTGACCTGTGTCTGGATCGCGAAACTCTTGGTCTTGAATCCAGAAATCAGCATAGGTGACATAGCGGTCAAAAATATTTTGCCCGTACTCTGAGTAGGACTCGAGATACGCGGTTTGAATTTCTTTGCCGATAAACTCGATATATTTGGGGATCAAGTAGCCTTTGAGGTGCTCAAGATAGCGTTCAGCGATCTCTTGCGGAAACTGCTCACGTTCAATTTGCTGTTCCAGCACATAAAAAAGATGCACGGGGTTTGCGGCGACTTCTGCGTGGTCAAAGTTAAAGACTCGCGACAAGATCTTGAACGCAAAGCGTGTCGAGAGCCCGTCCATCCCTTCATCGACCCCAGCAAAATCGCGATACTCCTGATAGGACTTGGCTTTGGGATCCGTATCTTTCAAGGTTTCGCCATCATACACGCGCATTTTTGAATAAATGCTAGAGTTTTCAGGATCTTTTAGCCGTGAAAGCACAGAGAAGCGCGCCAATATATCCAGTGTGCTGGGTGAGCAAGGCGCATGGCGTAGCTCACTGGAAGACAGCAGCTTATTGTAGATTCGAATTTCGTCTGACACGCGCAAGCAATAGGGCACTTTGACGATATAGACACGGTCGAGGAAGGCTTCGTTGTTTTTGTTGTTGCGGAACGATTGCCACTCGGACTCGTTTGAGTGTGCGAGAATGATGCCATCAAATGGCAGAGCCGATAGGCCTTCTGTCCCGTTATAGTTGCCTTCTTGGGTGGCGGTCAATAACGGGTGGAGCACCTTTATAGGCGCCTTGAACATTTCGACGAACTCCATCATCCCTTGGTTGGCGCGACACAGCGCACCAGAGTAGGAGTAGGCATCAGGATCGTCTTGTGAATAGTGTTCAAGCTGACGGATATCAACTTTACCCACCAGTGAAGAAATATCTTGGTTGTTTTCATCCCCAGGTTCTGTTTTGGCCACCCCGACTTGGTTGAGAATCGATGGGCGCAGTTTCACCACTTTAAACTGGCTAATGTCCCCACCAAACTCTTTCAACCGCTTCGCCGCCCAAGGTGACATAATATGGCGAATATAACGATGGGGAATATCGTACTCTTTCTCGAGTAGATGGCCGTCTTCCTCGGCATCAAACAGACAAAATGGGTGATCGTTCACTGGACTACGTTCGCCGTTCGCCGTCAGCACGTAGATAGGCATTTGCTGCATCAAGCTTTTCAGTTTTTCAGCCAAGGACGACTTACCGCCCCCGACCGGGCCCAGCAAATAGAGAATTTGTTTACGCTCTTCCAACCCTTGGGCGGCGTGCTTGAGGTAAGAGACGATTTGCTCAATCGAGTCTTCCATGCCATAAAAGTCTTCAAAGGTTTTATAGCGGGAAATCACTCGGTTGGAAAAAATACGGCTGAGTCGAGGATCAAGCGAGGTATCAATCTTTTCAGGTTCGCCAATTGCCATCAGCAAACGCTCTGCCGCGTTGGCATACGCGCCGCGATCCTCTCGGCAAAGATCCAAGAATTCCTGAAGGCTCATTTCCTCGTCTTTCGCTTCTTCGTAACGCTGACGATAGTGATCGAAAATAGTCATGGTCCTGCCCCCTAAATCGTCTAATAACTCAAAAAGAAAAGGTGCAAAATTGGCTGAATGGTCCCTTTCCTTTTAATAAGGTTAGACCTGATTTGCCGATTTTGCGTGAAAGAATTGTTTGTTTTTTCGATAATTTTTGTTGCCGTATCCGTACACTTGTCTTGTCAAGATATTGACAGCTGGCGTTCAAGCGAGTGAGGTATGCTAACGGTGATAGTTTTACCCGTTAGGGCGATTAGGCTGACGGTTGCCAGCCGTCAAACAAGAAGGGAATAGATGATGAACATAGCGAGAGAAACGGCTTGGGTCGCTTGCGCCTTTATGCTAGCCACCGGCAGTGCTTACGCGGAGACGCGTGTTTCTGCTGGTGTGATAGGCGCATTTTCACCTCAGGTCTATAAAGACACGGATACCGACCCGCTTGTGGTCCCCACGGTCAATGTTGATACCGACCATTTTTATTTTCGCGGGCTGACGGCAGGTGCAAGGCTAGCCCCGAAAGATTCAACACACAATCTTGTTTTATCAGCGACCTATGATCCACGCCGTTTTGACCCCGCCGATACCGATGATCCGCAACTGAGCCAGCTCGACAAACGTGATACGTCGATTGTGGCGGCGTTAGCTTATCAGTACCACTCGCCGATAGGTCGTTTCCAGGTGCTGGCTGGGGAAGGCGTCACGCATGACAGAGACGGGGTGTATGGCGAAGTAAGCTGGAAATATGGCTTTAACCACGCTCGTTGGGGCGTATCACCGGAAGTGGGTTACTCCTATAACAGCCATGAGCTCAATCAGCACTTGTATGGGATCAGCGAAGACGAAGCGGCACGGTCGGGGTTATCTGCTTATGAGCCGGGTTCGGCTGGCCATTATTTTATTGGTGCCAGTGGTTATTTTATGCTGACCGAGCGTATTCAGCTAATGGGTGGTGTGCGCTACACCAATTTGGATGATGATATTGCCGATAGCCCAATGGTGGATCAATCTACCGCCGCGTCGGGTTACTTGGGGGTAAACTATATTTTTATGTAGTTTTACCCATTAAAACAGGCCGCTTGGGTGTATAGCGGCCTGTGACGCGCGCTTAGCTTGAGTGGCGCTCATCCATTAACCTGGTTGCTAACGTGTAGCTTTGTCCTGGATGGACAACTTGTGTGGGCTGTTCAATCGCCGCTTCAACACAGACAAATTTGAGGTATCCGTTATCGTCCATATCCGCCATCTGAATGGACGCCGCTTGGCCTGGATTCCAGACGACGGCGCTGGTTGCCCCTTGGTTGTTGACCTTGAGACGGCGGTTTCCCACTGGATCGGTTAAGGTGAGGGTGTCGTTAGCCCCCGTATAAATCCTATCAACTGGCTCCTCGAAGGTCACTTTCCCCGTCGCTGGCACGGCGTTGCCTGCCGCAAAGTTGTCAAGATACTGACAACCGAGCCCTTCCACGTTGGCTTGCTCGCTGTCTTCTACCGCAAGGTAGCTGTGCAAGGCGCCACCCATGGTCCAAGGGTGTTGGTCTGTATTGGTCACGGTTAGGGCGATGTCGGCGTGATGAGTGAGCGTAAAGGTCACTGTCGCCTGAAAACAATGTGGCCATAGTGCTCGCGAAGCGTCTGAGTCGGATAACTGCAGTTGAATGGTGACGCCTTTCGCTGTTTCTTCAATGTTCGCTAACTGCCACATTTGACGACGAGCAAAGCCATGAGAAGGTTGCCCGGTGTGACCAAACCATGGCCAGCAAATGGGTACACCACCTCGTAAGGGGGTGTTGGCATCATAGATAGCGTTATCACTCATCCAAGTCAGTGACTTTTCACCTGCAGGAGCAAACGTGATGAGGTGTCCGCCGAATAGGCTAATAGTGGCTGAACACGCAGGGTGAGTAACACGAAGAATCGGAACGGACTGGCGATAGCACAGATCGACAGATGCAGAAAGTTGACGCTCAACAAGCAGAGTGGGAGAAGTCATAGCCTGATCCTCTTGGGTAAGTGTTCCTTAATCAGTTATCGAAGACACGTTCACAGAAAGCGCGGTCCCGAGTCATGGGGCCTGATAAACAAAAGGCGGCCAATGGCCGCCTTTACGTTGGATAGGGTTACATGCGCATTACTTAGCGATGTGTGCAACCAGATCCAATACTTTGTTTGAGTAGCCGATTTCGTTGTCGTACCAAGAAACCACTTTCACGAAGTTGTCAGTCAGTGCGATACCTGCTTTGGCATCAAATACTGATGTTTGTACTTCGCCGATGAAGTCTTGAGAAACTACGGCATCTTCGGTGTAACCTAGAACACCTTTCAGCTCACCTTCAGACGCTTCTTTCATCGCCGCACAGATTTGGTCGTAAGACGCTGCTTTGTCAAGGTTTACAGTCAGGTCAACAACAGACACGTTGGCAGTTGGTACGCGGAACGCCATACCAGTCAGTTTGCCGTCTAGTACTGGCAATACTTTACCAACCGCTTTTGCAGCACCGGTTGAAGATGGGATGATGTTCTGAGAAGCACCACGGCCGCCGCGCCAGTCTTTCGCAGACGGACCATCAACGGTTTTTTGCGTCGCAGTAGTGGCGTGAACGGTGGTCATCAGGCCAGATACGATACCGAACTTGTCGTTCAGTACTTTCGCGACAGGTGCTAGGCAGTTGGTGGTGCAAGAAGCGTTAGAAACGATGTCTTGACCCGCGTAGTCGTTGTGGTTAACACCCATAACGAACATTGGCGTCGCATCTTTAGATGGGCCGGTTAGAACCACTTTCTTCGCACCCGCTTGGATGTGTTGACGCGCGGTTTCGTCAGTTAGGAAGATACCGGTTGCTTCAGCAACAACGTCAACACCCACTTCATCCCACTTAAGGTCTGCTGGGTTGCGCTCTGCAGTGACGCGTACGGTTTTACCGTTAACGATAAGGTTACCACCTTCTACTTCAACTGTGCCGTTGAAGCGACCGTGGGTTGAATCGTACTTCAGCATGTAAGCCATGTACTCAACGTCGATAAGATCGTTGATTGCTACTACGTCGATGTCGTTACGCTCGACAGATGCACGGAATACGAAACGGCCGATACGGCCAAAACCGTTAATACCTACTTTGATAGTCATTATGTTGCTCCACAACTTAATTTCTAGTGAGATGAAACTGGTAGTAAAATTACAGAATAGGACCCCGCCATGCAAGGGTAATCGCAGCCAAAATTGTTTAAAGTCAAAAAAAAGTACGGATTTTTTTTACATCGCCTAAACATTTGACGCCCTTGCGGCCATGTCTGTATGCGCTTTAATCGCGAGCGATTAACGCATCGGCTGCAGACACGGAGCGACTGCTGGTAATTGTTAGCGTAGAAGTAGAACCGCGATCGTGAAAGTTAAACTGGTATGACAAGCGATAGTCGGGAACAAAGGCGGCCTCATCCGTGCAGCATGCGGGTACAAGGGCTGCACGGAAGTGGTGAGGCTAGCTGTCTACGAGGATGCTTGAGTCTCTTTGTCGATTGCTTGTAGCAAGGTTGCTTCGAACTCACCGTCTTCGATGGCGGCGGCGATCTCGAACGCCAGACGTTGTAGCGATTTTTGCTGCTGCTCTGTCAATGGATAGAGCCGAGCGAGGCGATCACCGCGCGCAATCGGAAGATTGTAACTTTCCCCCACTTTTGCCCACAAGTAAGCATGTTCAAAGCGTTTTAGCGCATGATTAGTGGTCGCCAGTGACTTAATTGCTTCTGGGATCACCTCTTTGCGAACCGTGTCATTGTCACCGTCATAAAGCGACAATGCATGGAGTAGGATCTCTACCGTTTTCGCTTTGTTGCGTGACACATAATAGGTGGCAAGTCCGAGCTGCAATTGTGGCGTTTCGAGGTGGCGTGTTCCCTCTAGCTTTAAAAACTGTGGTAACGCACTGTTATCGCCTTGAGACCAGCGATAGTAAATCACGGGCGGTTGGTAAGATTCTTTCAGTTCGTTCTCTAGTCGCTCAATGGCGTCGTAAGCATGATATACCGCCTCGGTACGCTTAGTTTTGCGTTCTTTTAAGGTGGTGGGCTCAATTTCTGCCACCAGTTCCATGCAGCGCAGGTAGACTTTGGTTTGTTTAAGCTCGGCCAGCTTGTTCATATCGGTGGGGTTTTGATAGACAGATAAGCGATCGAAAATCAAATCAGAGCGCTCAAATCGGCATTGCCCATCACCGGTGTTCAGTCCTGCACATAGCTCTGGGTGGGTTTCGCAGACTTGATTCGTGGTCGGTTCACCTTCACAGCCGGCGAGTAGCAGTAAACTCGCAATCAGACCCAATGGGTAAAAACAACGCGTGAGTAATCGTAAATCCATGGTTTATCGTATCCTGAGTCAGTTGCGATGAGTATACGTGATCTTTGAGTGTAGTTGATGGTCTAAAGCGTGATAAAGCGCACTGAACCAAGCATGCCGTCCACCCACCAAGTTCAGGCATAATAGTCTAATGAGGATCGCCAAGAGGTAATCATGGATATTGAACAAGTGTTAAAGGCAATGACGCCTGAAGTATATGATCGGTTGTGCTATGCCGTGGAGACGGGCAAATGGCCAGACGGTACCAGCTTAAACCAAGCGCAACGTGACCAGGCCTTGCAAGCCGTTATGTTGTATCAATCACGTCACAACAGCCAGCCCCAACACATGACCGTCGCGAAAGGGGGCAATGTGACGTGGAAATCGAAAGCGGAACTGAAGCGTGAATTCGCTCGTCCAGACGAAGCTCGAATTGAGGTTACGACTCAGGACAGTCACACAAAGCACTAGCGATCAGCGATCACGGCGATGGCCGCATCTATCATTGAATCGGCCATTAGCATGCTGATACCTAGATTGTCGCTAGGCTAATCGGGCTGGCGAAAAACGGCGTTAATTGATGATTTTCTTCCTGCGCATAGGCATCGAACAAAGGGTGTTGGTCGAGGGCTGAGAGGTAATCACTCAGTGCGGCGAATCGGTCGTCCAGCACCAATCCTGCCATTTTTGCGCAACGAAACAGACTCCACACACTGATACTCGCCATCGTCACTGTCTGGGTGGGCATTGCCTTTACCTGCTCACCTAAATATTGGCAGCATGCGGGTAATGTTTGCAGGGCTTGGTTCACCGCTTGGTGATCCACCGTTTTGTCTAAAATATGCCCGCGTACTACCCGCTGATAAAACAAGGTATCTGTGATTAAGGGATCAAGCTGATAGCGACAAAACCATTCAATCCAGCGAATCTCGGCGCGATGGGTGGGGTTACCGGGATAAAGCAGCGGATCAGGATAGGCATCATCTAGGTAGGCCGTAATCACTGTGTCTTGGTAAATGGTATGTGATGCTTCGGCGAGCGCGACCACCGTTTGCATCGGTGGGTGATGAATGACACGTTCATGCGCCTCAAAGGGCGAGGTAGGCGCGAGTTGATAGGTGAGATGTTTCAATCTCAATGCGAGTGCGATCTTCCTTGTATGCGGCGACAATGAGTCACCATGTAATACCCTCATTTTGCGCTCCTTTGAGTAGCAACCAATATAAAATGATTGGCTCTGTCTATACGTTAGCAAATAAAAACGCCGGCAACCTTGCCGGCGTCACACACTGAGTGATTTGCTTGGATAGCAACGCATCAGTAATAGCTGAGTTCACCGCGGAGATCTTTTTGTACCAAGGTACGTAGGGTCTCAAACGGCAAGGACTGACTAAGCAGGAAATGAAGCTTAGCCAACGCCGCTTCTGGCGTCATGTCGTAGCCGCTCAATACGCCAGCGTCAGCCAATGCACAGCCTGTGGCATAACCGCCCATATTCACGCGTCCCGCCAAGCACTGGGTCAAGTTAAGCACCAAGACGCCACGATCGGTGGCTTGTTTGAGCAAGTCCAGTAGTTCGGGCTGCTGGGGCGCATTGCCCACTCCAAAGGTTAACAAAATCATGGCATTGACCGGCTGCTTGAGTGCGTTTTTCACCACATCGGGAGAGATACCGGGGTACATCATGATCACCGCAACCGGTTGATCATTGATGGTATGCACTTTAAACGGGCCGACGGATGGCTGGTTAAGCTTATCTGCTTTTACCTCGATATGAATGCCGGCTTCAAGCAGCGCGGGTAGGTTGGGCGAGGTAAAGGCATTAAAGCCATCGGCATGGGACTTGGTACTGCGATTGCCACGTAATAACTGGTTATTGAAAAACAAGGTCACTTCATTGACCGGATAATTGGCCGCAATATGAAGTGCATTTAATAGATTGGCTTGCCCATCTGAGCGTAACTCTGCGATCGGAATTTGCGAGCCGGTCACGATCACTGGCTTTTCTAGGTTTTCAAGCATGAACGACAGGGCTGACGCGGTGTAAGCCATGGTGTCGGTACCATGTAAGATCACAAAGCCATCGTACTGATGATAATTCTCGCCAATATCGTCCGCAATCCGTTGCCAATCCGTTGGCGTCATATCCGATGAATCAATGAGTGGTTCGTACTCATGAATAGTAAAAAGCGGCATTTCTGGACGATGGAATTCGGGCATTTTCTCCAATTGTTGTTGAAGAAAACCTGACACAGGGACATACCCATGATCGGATTTTTGCATACCGATCGTGCCACCTGTGTAAGCGATATAAATGTGTTTACGTTCCATCATGTCAAATCTGCATTAAATGAGCGTGGGCACAGTATACATGTAACGATTACATCGATAACACCGAGCGGCACACAGAATAGAAGAAAAACAGGAAAAAGCCCTGACTGTCTGGTCAGGGCTAGTCGATTTTATTGGTACTGACAGTTCAAGCAGAATAAGTAACGCCCTTGCGGGTCGTTAAATTTTTCCAACAAGGTCAATGACTGCCACTGTGGTGACGACGCCAGTTGTTGCGCTATCGATGGCATGTTCGCCTGGACCGTCTTGCCAAGTACACTCGCACTTTGTCCGAGCATGTCATTAATAAACTGCTCGAAGGGTGTGAGTGGCTGTTGCATCCAATCGAGCTGGTAGTTCTCAATGCCAGCGAGTTCGGCAGCGGTTGATACCGCATCGTCAAAGTCACCTAACTTATCCACTAGGCCGAGATTCAATGCGTCTTGTCCCGTCCAGACGCGGCCTTGCGCGACCTGATCGGCTTGTTCCATCGACATGTTACGGTGGTTACTGACAACGGAGAGGAAGCGGTGATAGCCGTGCTCGATGCCGAGTTGCATGATTTCTCCTACCTCATCAGGGAGAGCGCGAGTCAGCCCCACTCCGGCAAACGGGGTGGTGCCCACACCATCCGACTGGATACCCAAATCATCTAGCGTGTTCTCAAAGGTAGTGAATAGGCTAAAAATACCAATTGAACCAGTGATCGTCGTCGGTTGAGCTATGATTTGGTCGGCACTGGCCGATAGCCAATATCCACCGGAGGCGGCGACGCTTGACATGGAAACCACCACGGGTTTGCCTGCCTCACGCAATGCATCCACCTCATTACGAATGACTTCAGAGGCGAAAGCGCTGCCTCCCGGGCTATCAACACGTAGCACCACGGCTTTAACACTGTTGTCTAGGCGCGCATCGCGAAGCAAGGCTGCGGTGGTATCCCCCCCCACCGTACCCGGGCGTTGTTGCCCGTCCATGATGGGGCCGCTGGCGACGACGACGGCAATGTTATTGTTGCCTGGCAAGCTAAACCCATTTTGTATCTTCGGCAGGTAATCGTAATAACCTGTGTATTCAAAGCTGTCTTTGCCATCGCTCCCGAACGTCTCGGCGAGATAGCGACGGATTTGCTGGCGTGTCATTAACTTATCAACGATTCCCACGTCTTTAGATAATGCGGCGAAGTCACCTTCGAAACGGCGTAATCGAGTGAGGAGTTGCTCAGCGCTGGGAGACAGCATATCGGCTTGGATACCGCGGTTCTCAGCGACATCGCGCACATAAGCATCCCACAGCTGAGATAGCCAGGCTTGATTCGCCTCGYGGGCGGGATCAGACATGTTGTTGCGCGTGTAAGGCTCAACAAACGATTTATACGTCCCCACACGAAACACATGGGTAGAGACATCCAATTTATCGAGTAAGTCCTTCCAGTAAAGGTTGTAGCTGCCATAGCCTTGCAGCATCACCATGCCATCAGGTGACATCAACACTTCATCGGCATAGCTGGCCAAATAGTACTGGCTTTGGCTATAGGTGCCGCCGATGGCAATCACGGGTTTGCCACTCTCTTTAAACGTATTGATGGCTTTGGCGATATACCTCAGCTTGGTCAAGCTGGTGGACGGCATGTCGCCTAGGCTGAGTACAATCCCATTGATCTGCTCGTCGGTGGCGGCATGGCGTATGGTGTCGACAATGTCAAACAACACATTTTCACTTTCAACCGGCTGGCCGAGCGCGTTGCGCGACAGCGTATCAATTGGGCTAAGCCGTTGACGCTGTTCAACAATCGGGCCATCAATATTCAGCAAAAGCGCGCGTGGCTCGGGATCAGACTGTGCCACCTTCACGGACTCTGCCTCTTTTTTGGGCGTTAGGGGTGTTTCTGAGGTGAGCGCAAAGTAGATGGCAACAATCACGCCTATGAAAAGGACGTTTAACAAAAGCTGCCGCGCGAAACTGAGCGCACGCCACAGCCATTTAAAAAGGGATGCAATAAAGCGGAACAGTTTTTTCATACTTGAGTCCATCGGTGCATGTCGCTGATATCCTAGCTGATCAGAGCCAAGAGCGATAGGTGCTAGCGATTGTCGATATACGCTAATACTGGGTGAAAGTCCTACCTAGATCATAAATCGCGACACCATGTTGCTAACTTGTAAACGAATGTTTGAAATCACGTATCTGTCAGCGCTATAGTCTGGTCAGACCACAAACAATAAGTGAGCAAGCAATGGAACAGCACCCTTATCCCCACATGCTAGCCCCACTCGACCTTGGGTTTACCACCCTAAAAAATCGGGTTCTAATGGGCTCTATGCATACTGGGCTTGAAGAAGCAAACGATGGTTTTAAAAAGCTAGCGGCCTTCTACGCCGAGCGTGCGAAAGGCGATGTAGGGTTGATTGTCACAGGTGGCTTCTCGCCCAATTTTCGCGGTCGCTTGACCCCATTTAGCGCGCAATTTAGCTCCGGACGCGCGGCACGTGCACATCGTGCCATCACTGAAGCGGTCCATGCCAATGGCGGGAAAATTGCGCTTCAGCTTCTGCATGCGGGGCGTTATGCCTTTCATCCTTTCGCGCAAAGTGCGTCAGCCATTCGCGCACCTATCAGTAAATTCACCCCGTTTGAAATGAGTGAGCGGGCGATTTGGCGCACGATTAAAGCCTTTGGTCGCAGTGCCGCGCTCGCCCGAGAAGCGGGCTATGATGGCGTCGAGATCATGGGATCGGAAGGATACCTCATTAACCAATTTTTCTGTCACCGCGCTAATCGTCGGTATGACCAGTGGGGCGGGGCGGTTGACAATCGAATGCGCTTTGCCGTTGAAGTGATGCGTGCGGTCCGTCAGGCTGCTGGCGACGACTTTATCGTGATATTCCGCCTATCGATGCTGGACTTGGTCGAGCAAGGCAATACCTTCGAGGATGTGGTTGCCTTAGCCAAAGGCCTTGAACAAGCGGGCGTGACCATTATCAATACGGGGATCGGTTGGCATGAAGCGCGCGTGCCCACCATTGCCACCCAGGTACCACGTGGTGCGTTTAGCTGGGTGACCGAAAAACTTAAAGGTGAAGTGTCGGTGCCCCTAGTCACTTGTAACCGCATTAATACACCGGAGGTCGCCGAATCGATTTTGGCGAGCGGGCAGGCGGATATGGTATCGATGGCACGACCCTTTTTGGCCGATGCGGAGTTTGTTGCCAAAGCTAAGGCGGGACAGCCGGATGACATCAATACGTGTATTGCTTGTAACCAAGCCTGCTTAGATCACGTGTTCAAAGGAAAACGGGCAAGCTGCCTGGTGAACCCGAAAGCCTGTTACGAAACGGAACTAGTGGCGACGCCTGTTCGGCAAGTGAAACGAGTAGCGGTGATTGGGGGAGGCATGGCAGGGATTAGCTGTGCCACCGAAGCGGCTGAGCGGGGTCATGACGTGACCCTATTCGAAAAGTCGGATCGTCTAGGCGGGCAATTTAATTTGGCGATGGCCATTCCAGGAAAAGAAGAGTTTAAAGAAACCATTCGCTATTACCTTCGAAGGCTAGAAAAAGCGGGGGTGACGGTGACACTCAATCAGTCTGTGGATGTGGACGCCTTGCGCGAATTCGACGACATTGTTATCGCAACAGGCGTCAAACCGCGTCGCCCCGCGATTGAAGGTATCGACCATCCAAAAGTGATTGATTACCAAACGTTTATTCGCGAGAAGCCAGCCCTTGGCAGCCATGTTGCCATCATTGGTGCGGGAGGCATTGGGGTCGATGTTGCCACCATGATCACCGAGCCCAGCGATCAAAGCTTGGATGATTGGCTTAAAGAGTGGGGCATTGATAAAACCATAAGCCACGAAGGCGGCTTGTATCCTGGCCATGATACCCATAGCGATAAGCAGGTGTGGGTGCTACAGCGCCGCGAGGGACGTGTTGGCAAAGGGCCGGGCAAAACCACTGGCTGGATCCATCGTAAAACCTTGCAAAAACGGGGTGTGAATCTTGTAGGAGGGGTGACCTATCACAAAATTGATGATGAGGGGCTGCACGTCAGTATCAAAGACGAGGCGCACTTGATTCCTGCCACTGAGATCATCTTGTGTGCAGGGCAAGAGTCCGTTAACCAGCTCGCTGAGCAGTTGGATGAGGCGAAGGTGTCTTACCATTTGATTGGCGGCGCAGAGCATGCGGGCGAATTGGACGCGAAACGTGCGATTCGCCAAGGGATTGAAACGGCGTTGGCGCTCTAAATCCATACACTTTGCACGATTTTATCCGTTCCTGGCTGTGTTAACCTGTGATCACCGAGTTATACATGGCCGTTTAACGGTAAAAAGGATGAATCATGGACGCACTTGAATTGCTCTTACAGCGCCGCTCGATACCGCGTCTCGCCGCGCCCGCACCGAGCGGTGACGTGCTTGAAAACATTATTCAAGCAGGGCTGCGCGCCCCTGATCATGGCGCGTTGACGCCATGGCAATTTGTGATCTGTGAAGGTGAGGGGCTCACCCGGCTTTCCACCATTCTTGCCGACGCCGCACAAACCAATGGCGCGGATGAGGCGGCGATTGAGAAAGCGCGTAACGCCCCGTTTCGAGCGCCTATGGTGGTCGCAGTGATTGCCCGTACGCGTCCGCACGATAAAGTTCCTACCATTGAGCAACATATCTCGGCGGGATGTGCCACGCAAGCGATGCAAATGGCCGCTGTCGCGCAGGGCTTTCAAGGGTTTTGGCGCACTGGCGCCTTTGCTTATCATCCTGCTGTGCGCGACGCGCTGTCGGTAGAAGGTGACGATCAGATTGTGGGCTTTTTATACTTAGGGACGCCTGATTGCGCCCCAGCCAATGCCCCAAAGCGCGATGCCAGCAAGTATGTCACTTATCTCTGAGTGAATACCCATCGCGCTCACCTCGAAAAACCTGTGCATATGTACAGGTTTTTTATTGCGCCCTGATCGGCCTTTGCATACCATGCGCTCAGCGACGGTTAAAAAGGCTTTGTCATGGCACGATTGTTTATAGCGGAAAAACCCAGTCTCGGACGCGCAATTGCGGCTGGATTACCCAAACCGCACAAAAATCACAAAGGTTACATCGAGACCGCTCAAGGCGACGTGGTGACCTGGTGTATCGGCCATTTACTGGAGCAGGTTGAGCCGGATGCGTATGACAGCCGCTATAAAAAGTGGGATCTGGCTGATCTGCCTATTGTGCCTGAAAAATGGCAGCTCCGTCCTCGTCAAGCCGCCGCGGCGCAACTGGCTATTGTTAAAAAGCTGATCAAGCAGTTTGACCAATTGGTGCACGCGGGCGATCCCGATCGAGAAGGGCAGCTGTTGGTTGATGAAGTGATTGATTACGCCAAGGTCAGTGCTAACAAAAAATCCAACATAAAACGCCTTCTAATCAGTGATTTAAACCTTTCTGCGGTGAAAAAGGCCCTCGCGCAACTGCAAGACAACAAAGCCTATATGCCTCTGTCCGTATCTGCCTTAGCGCGCTCACGCGCCGACTGGTTGTATGGGATGAATTTGTCTCGCGCGTATACCTTGTTAGGGAAACAGGCCGGCTACCAAGGCGTGTTATCAGTCGGACGTGTGCAAACGCCAGTGTTAGGGCTGGTGGTGCGCCGTGATCAGGCGATAGACAGCTTTGTGCCACACCCATTTTTTCAACTGGATGCGATCATTGCTCATCCAGAGGGAGAGATACGGGCACGTTGGCAGCCCAGTGAGGCATGTGCAAAGTGGCAAGATGAACAGGGACGCGTCCTGTCTCGTCCCTTGGCAGAAAATGTCGCACAACGCATCGCAGGACAAATCGCGACCGTCACTGAAGCGGAGCGTCAACAACGCAAACAGGCCGCGCCGTTGCCGTACAATTTGTCGGCATTACAAATTGACGCTTCAAAGCGGTTTGGTTTTAGTGCGCAAAAAGCACTGGATGTGTGCCAACAGCTTTACGAACGCCACAAATTGATCACTTATCCGCGCTCAGACTGTCGTTATTTGCCCAAAGGCCATTTCGCCGAGGCAAATAAGATACTCGGTGCCATTAAGCAAGGCTGTGAGGCGCTTAGCCAGGCATGTGATGAGGCTGATCCTCAGCGTAAAGGTAAGGCATGGAACGACAGTAAAGTAGGCGCTCATCATGCGATTATCCCCACGGCGAAAGTCGCGCCGACAAGCTTGTCAGCCGATGAAGCAAAGATTTATCAGCTCATCGCACGCCAATACGTGATGCAGTTTTACCCTGCTGCCGAATACGCGGAAGGCAAGCTCATATTTGATATCGCAGGCGGCTGTTTTATCGCCAAAGGGAAGGTGCTGACGTTAGCAGGCTGGCGTGCTTTGTTGCCGACTCGACAAACGGCTGACAGTGACGCCGCCCCCTTGCCGCTGATGAATAAAGGCGATCAAGAACGCTGTGAACGCGGTGAGATTAAAGATTGCATGACAGAGCCGCCTGCGGCGTTTACGGAATCGACCCTGCTGCAAGCGATGACAGGCATTGGTCGCTATGTACAAAACAAAGCCCTGAAAGAGATATTGCGTGAGACTGACGGCTTAGGCACCGAAGCAACCCGTGCGGGTATCATTGAGTTATTGGTGAAACGTGGGTTATTAACGCGGCAAGGAAAAACGTTACACGCCAGCGCCAGTGGTAAAGGGCTTATCGCCGCACTGCCAGACAGTGCCACATATCCGGATATGACGGCGGATTGGGAGCGGCAACTGCAAGATATGGCGGATCGTCAGTGTGGATATCATCCTTTTATGCAAGGATTAACGGCACAAGTGACAGGCTTAATTGAAACCGTGAAAACATCGCCACCGCCGGCCTCGTTAAGCGACTTGCCTGCCGCCCCCTCTAAATCTTTCACGCGTAAAGGGCGGCGTACGTCCGGCTACCGAAAGCGAACAACGAAAGCAAAGCCGGCTGCTAATCAAAAGTCAACGGCGACATCAACGCGTGCCACAAAACGCACACGCAAAGCCACGAGATAGCCTCATGCAGCGGTATATTGCGTAGCCGGTGAGCAAGTGTCGCGCCTGGTCATGCGGCCACCTGACACACAGGCCGGGCGTTAGAACGCATAGGCGGCGATGCAGCCGATCAAGGTCATCACAAATAAGAAGACTTTTAGCACCTTGGGGTTGGCGGAAATGGCAAAGCGTACCGCAACCCGTGCCCCTAGCATGGCGCCCAATGCCAATATTAATCCGGGAACCCAGCGCACCAGGTCATCGGCAATAAACACCACTAAGGATAACGTCGTAAAAGCGAGCGTACAGGCCAGCTTGAGCGCATTGCCACGCACTAAGTCGTAGTGCAGTGTGCCGCACAGCGCTGCCAGTAGTACAAATCCTACCCCGGCTTGCACGAAGCCGCCATAGAAGCCAGCCAGTAAGAGACCCAACCAAGCCATGGGCGTATCTTTCACGCGTTTTGTCGGTGTTCCCTCTGGGGGGCCAAAGGTCGCAGGTTTAATCAGCATCACCAGCGTCATGGTCAGTAAGGTACCAAGCAACAAGGGTTTCACCCAGCTGGTCGGGAGCCAAGCGGCGGCTAATGCACCGCAAAGGCCACCGAGTAAATTGGGGATCAAAACGGGGATAATGTCTTGTGTCTCTAGCTTATTGTGTTGGCGAAAGCCTGACATGCCAGATACACACTGTAACCAAACCGCTACACGATTGGTGGCGTTAGCGACATCAGCCGGCATGCCCATCACCATCAACGCGGGTAAGGTTAAGTTCGAGCCGCCGCCCGCCAGCGTATTAATAATCCCTGCGATCAGCCCTAAGCTGACCAGTAGTACGCCGTACTCGATGGTGATTGCCATGCACACTCCTTGTTTGCCATCGGCGTTGGTGTGGTTACGTTAAGTGAGAGGCGTAACCGATTGATAGAAAAGCCCCATCAAGCATACTGTTTATGCGCAATGTTGTGAAACCTAATAGTAATACTGGCGAAACTATTCACGCCCTTTATAATCACGTGCTACATCTGAAATTTGGTTACTTTTCGCTCCGCTAGCCGCGCGAAATAAGGTTATATCACGTCATGCAGCAAGCTGTTCCCTCAGCGCTTGATAAAGTTGCACGCCGCTCCGCGCGAGTGGGGTTTGTTTATAATGTGCTTATTTCCATTTTGGTCTTTGCTTTCTCAGTGGCCTCAGTGGAGTTTTGGCTCTACCAACAAGCGCATGACCAAGAAGTGAAAGAGGTGCAACGGGCGCTGCTGGCTTATCGCTCGCGTATTGAGCTGAAAGTGACACAGAATTTGGATTTAAGTCACGGACTCGCTACTTACATCAGCCTTAACCCTGATTTGGACCAAAAGGATTTTTCCCGATTTGCGGGCCAGCTCAAAGACAAAACCCCCTATATTCTTAATTTTGGCGCGGCGCGAAACTGGGTGATCAGCCACGTCTACCCTAACACGTTAGAGTCCTCCTTATTGGGCACTCATTATCATGATATTCCCGAGCAATTAGAGAGTGTTCGTGCGGCTTATGGGTCGAGACAGCCTGTCATTTCGGGCCCTGTTGAGCTCATACAAGGTGGGACGGCGTTGATTGCCAGGCAGTCAATAGTCAACCAAAACACCGGTCTGCCTTGGGGGGTGTTATCCACGGTATTAGATATCGATGGTTTGTTCTCCGCTAGTTTTAAGCAAGGAGAAAACTATCCTGTCCGCGCGGTATTACAGGAAAAACGCGAATCTGACCAGGTATTTACCACGGTTTATGGTGACACGTCGGTACTAAGCCAGTCGCCTGAGACGGTCACGGTCAATTTGCCTTCGGGGGATTGGCGTTTACTGGGGGTACCGCAATCGGGATGGAAAGGGCTGCATCCTCACCCCACGGTATGGGTTGTCGGTACGATTATTTTGCTTTTTTGGCTGGGTGGCCTGTATGGCCGCTACAACGCGGGGCGTAGTTTTGCCCAATCAATAGGGCGTGTGGTGGATGATAGCTACCGCTTCAGAAGCATTTTTAAACGTCACGACGCGGTGATGATGCTCCTCGATGCGAAAACGGGCGACATTCTTGATGCTAATGACAGCGCGCAGCAGTTTTATGGCTATGACCATGCTGCTCTGACGTCGATGCGGATCAGTGATATCAATACTCAAACCGATAGTACCCTTAAAGAAAGCCTTTCTCAGGCGCAACAGCGTGCGAAAAATTGTTTTATCTTCTCGCATCGGCTTAAAAGTGGTGAGGTGCGGCAAGTGGAAGTCCATTCTTCACCGATCACCATTGGCCATGCCAAGCTGCTTTTTTCTGTCATTCATGATGTGTCAGAACGTCTTGAAGTAGAGAGAAAGCTCATGCTGAATGCAAAAATATTTGAGCAGTCCAGTGAAGGGGTGCTGATTACCGATGCGGCGGGAAGGATTGTCACGGTAAATGGCGGATTTAGCGCGATTACTGGGTATAAAGAGGAAGAAGTGCTGGGTGCCACGCCAGCCATTTTGAACTCAGGGCGTCATGATCACGCGTTTTTCAGTGAGATGTGGCAACAAATCGCCGACGAAGGGCGTTGGAAAGGCGAAATATGGAATCGACGTAAAGATGGCGTGGTATATCCCCAATTGCTTTCTATTAGCGTAGTGAAAGACGATAGCGGGGAGGTCGTTAACTATATTGGTGTCTTCTCTGACATCACTAAACTTAAGGACTCGGAGAAAAAGTTGATTGATTTGGCCCATTATGACGCGCTGACTGGGTTACCGAATCGTCTGTTGCTAACATCCCGTGTTCGTCAAGCGATGAACATGCAGTCCGTTCAGCGCAATCAGATAGCCTTGATGTTTCTGGATCTCGACCAGTTTAAATTCGTTAATGACAGCCATGGCCATGCGGTGGGCGACGCACTATTGAAGTTGGTCAGTGAGCGCCTGCATGGTTTGCTTGATGAAGGTGACACCTTGGCTCGTTTGGGGGGCGATGAGTTTGTCATTCTTCGTTTGATTCACACTGATGACACCGCGTGTATTCGCTTGTCTGAAAACGTGATCCATGCCATGAACCGTTTGTTTGTCCTCGATGGCGGCATTGATGCGCAAATCGGGGTAAGCATTGGTATTGCGCGATACCCAGACGATACGTCGAGTACGGAAGAGCTCCTCACATTCGCCGATTCGGCCATGTATCACGCCAAAAAATCGGGCCGCAACACCTATGCGTTCTATGATGATGCGTTGACCATTGATGCCAACCACAAGCTACGTTTGGCGGTGGAGTTACGCCAATGTGTGCAAAATGAAGAACTGGAGCTCTTTTACCAGCCGCAAGTGGATCTGGTGACGGGGCAGATTGTGGGTGTCGAGGCATTATTGCGCTGGCATCATCCTGAGCGCGGCTTGCTGTCTCCCATTCATTTTATCGAGGTCGCCGAAGAGCGTTCAATCATTCATGATATCACGCGATGGGTGGTGGAAACCGGCTGTCGCCAACTAAAGGCTTGGCATGATGCGGGGGCGCCGATCTCCATGGCCGTGAATATTTCACCGCGTAACCTCGCGGATGTTACTTTCATCCAGGTGGTGGCCGAAGCCATCGCATGCACCGGCGCCGATCCACGCTTTTTAGAGCTGGAAATCACGGAAAACACCTTGATCGAAAACCAAGCCAATGCGCTGCGTGTTCTCGAACAATTGCGTGAGAAAGGTGTCGGGATAGCGATCGATGATTTTGGGACGGGCTACTCGTCCATGGCGTATCTAAAACGTTATCCGATCTCGAAACTAAAAATTGACCGTCACTTTATCAAAGATATTCAAAGCCAGTCTCCCGACGAAGAAGAAGTCGCGATTGTGTCAGCGATGATAGCGATGGCGGATAGTCTCGGGATCGGCGTGGTGGCAGAAGGAATAGAAACGCTACATCAACAAGCCATATTGCATGAGCTAGGCTGCACCTTTGGGCAAGGTTATTTATATCGTCGTCCAGCCCCTGCTGCCGATATTGGCGAGCTTTTGGGGGTGGACAATGATTAATGTCTCACTATGCGGTTGCCGATTACGCGCGCAAGGGATAACTGGCTTAGCTCATCCTTTGATGGTCATTGCTCACAGTTTTAGGGCGCAGAAGCAGGAATGATGTCAATCGCTTGTGGTTTTTTTACCCTAAAAGAAAATCGCAAGGAGCACGATCATGACCCCTGTTTTTACTTGGCAGCGGCTCGCTATCGCGATAGCCGCTTCGCTGTCAATGACAGCCGCAGCCTCTCCCCATATCACGGTGACCACCTCAACCACACAAGCCGATAAGCCACTCAACGCAGACGCACCGGCGGTCTTTGCATTGGGAAAAAACACTTACCAAATCACGGTGGACGGTGTGGATGGCGAGTGCCAAGCGAATACACCCTCGAGCGCCAAGTTTAATACGCCGATACCGCTGGGGTGCGGCACGGCCAGCACCTTTGATCTCACCATTCGTTTTGCCGGTGACTATGGGTTTTATTATCAAGCGGATACGCGCACATTACGGGTAAAACGAGAGCCGAAAAAAACGGCCTCCACCTTTAAACGGCCTTTGCCGGATGTGCAATGCCAGCAGTATCAAGGCGGGCCTGTCACTTTGCAGCTTGGCGATAGCTTTGCTGAAGGTACTCAGCTAAAAGAAGCACTCAGTGGCCAAGTGGTGCGTGTAAAGGATCACAGTGTCACGCTGACACCGGCAGCGAACAGCGGTGGCTTGGTGCTGCTGGCCCCCGTTGACGTGCCTTCTTCTGCGTTTAGTTATCGGAATGCCAATATCTATTTTGTGATGGTAGACAGGTTTAACAATGGCGATCCGAGCAACGATCACAGTTATGGGCGTCATCAAGATGATGCACAGAACATCGGCACTTTTCATGGTGGGGATTTGCAAGGCGTGATTGATAAACTGGATTATATCCAGTCGCTCGGCACAGATGTGATCTGGCTATCCCCGATTGTCGAGCAAGTGCATGGCTTTGTCGGCGGTGGTAGCCAAGGCAGTTTTCCTTTTTATGCTTACCACGGTTACTGGTCACGTGATTTTACTCAAGTGGACAACAACTTTGGTGATGATGCCGTGCTCAAAACCCTCGTGGATGAAGCGCATCAGCGCGGCCTAAAAGTGTTCCTAGACGCTGTGGTCAACCATCCAGGTTATGCCACGCTCGCGGACTTACAGCAAGATGGAATTAACGTCGTCAATGACGCTGAGTTGCCAGAAAAATGGCAAGATTGGCAGCCCGATGAGGGGCAAAGTTGGCATGACTTTCATGATGCCATTGACTACAAGAGCACCCACTGGCACCAATGGTGGGGCAAAGACTGGGTGCGTGCTGGGTTACCGGGTTATGATCAGCCCGGTAGCAGTGATAAAACCCTGACACTGGCAGGGCTACCGGATTTTAAAACGGAATCCGATCAGCCAGTGACGCCACCGCAATGGCTGCTAAACAATCCAGGTACCCGCGTTGAAGCGCGTGATAACTATACCGTGAGTGATTACTTACTTGAATGGCAAACCCAATGGGTAGAGCGTTTCGGTATTGATGGTTTTCGGGTGGATACGGTCAAGCATGTCGATGGCGAGGTTTGGCGAGCATTGAAATCGCAAGCTTCGGCGGCGCTAGAGACTTGGCGGCGTCAGCATGACAAAACGGGAGAGCCGTTCTGGATGATGGGAGAAGTATGGGGCCACCGTGCTTATCGCAGCCCTTACTTTGACCAAGGCTTTGATGCGTTGATTAATTTTGATTTGCAAAAGCAAATGGATAAGGGAGCGTACTGTTTGAGTGAAATGCAAGACACTTATCAAGCGTATGCAGACACCATGGCAAAAGAGGCGGATTTCATTCCGGTAAGCTATATGTCTTCCCATGATACTGAGCTCTTTTTCAGTCGCTTTAAAGACGCCAGCATGCAGCGTGGTGCCGCCAACGCACTGTTGCTAGCGCCCGGTGCGGTACAAGTGTTCTATGGTGATGAAGTCGGGCGTGACTTGGGCCCTTACGGGGACGATTTCCATCAAGGCACTCGTTCAGACATGATATGGCAGCGCAACGCGATGCAAGCTGACTTGCTGAACCATTGGCGTAAAGTGGGCCAGTTTAGGCAAGATCATCCGGCTATTGGTGCAGGCAAGCATCAAGCCATCCCCCAAGCGGGTGCCTATGTGTTCTCTCGTCAACTAGGCGAAGATACCGTGGTTGCGGCATTTATCGGGCGACAGGCCGATAAATAGCCTGCACAGTATACATACGTGTACAGAAAAAGCCGTGTACGAAAAAGCCCACCGTTCGATGAACGGTGGGCTTAAATATTGGTCGGTCTGACTGGATTTGAACCAGCGACCCCTGACACCCCATGACAGTGCGCTACCAGGCTGCGCTACAGACCGACTAAGCGCTATATTACGAATCGGCCTAGTGGGTGTCAATTGCCAAGGGGGATTGTTTTTCGGTTTTTCAACCGTTTGGCTATTAAAGCGTCAACATAACATGGCGAAGTGACGTTTTCCTCTGCGCCTTGCTAATCACGACGACGGTTCTTCGGGATAATAAAAGCGTTTCAGTTCATGCATCACTTGCATCAGCAGTGACAACTGCGGTTTCCCCTCTGGCAGCGGGGTGTAGTGCTTATCAAACACCTTATAGTTGCCAAACTTATCCACCACAGTGGTTTTTTGCGGTTGTACCACCACGATATCTCGGCTATCGCCGGCAAGCACCCACTTGCGTGGACGGTTTTTAAGCTCGAACAAGTTGGTTCCACTGCTATACGTCTCCGCCGGAGAGCTGACCGATAGCATTGACTCCATCAATGTAGGGGCCACGTCTAGGTGGCTGCTGTAATGCGCAATTTGCTCAGCATCTTGGTTGGGCCAATGCATAATCATAGGGACTTGTAACTGATATCGGCTGTAGTTTGAGTTTGAGCCCCAGCTGTTGAGTCCGGTTTCGTTAAACTCCATTCCGTGATTAGCGGTGATCATCACCACGGTGTTGTCCAGCTGCCCTGACTGGTCTAGGAGCTCAAGCAAGCGGCCAAGCTGCTCGTCAACGTAATGTGCAGCGTTATTATAACTGTTTTTTAGTACCAAGCTTGTCTGGGTATCGACCCCTGCCATGGCACTGTCAAGCGCCGGCTGAAAAGGCTGTGGGTAGTCCCCACCTTGCTCGTATTCATTCACCGTTGCCAATTCCAGGTAACCAAACCATGGCTTGTCGGTTTCGCGACTTCCCAGCCAGTTTTGCATCGTGCTGACGGCCTCGGCATCGGCTTGCCAAGCGGGTTTGTCCGATTGGCTATCGCGTTCAAGCGCTTGGCTGAAAATACTTTGATAATAAATGGGATTGGCAAAATGATCGCCACTAAACAACCCCAGTTGATAATCACGCTGTTTGAGTGTTTCTATCAGTACCGGACGCAGTCCCTCGGTACGGGCGCTTTGCGCATAACTGCCAGGCAAGCCGTAGAAAAAGCCAAACAACCCCGCCATGTCGTCATTGCTGCTGCTAAAGTGATTTTTAAACCACAGGTTTTGATTAGCAAACTGGTTGAGGTGAGGCATGGTGACTGGGTTTACCATGTCCGCACGCAGTCCCTCTACCATCACCATCAGTAAGTTTTTCTGGTATTTGTTGGCATCCGGTGCAAAGGCAAGCGGCTGAAGGGGATACCGGATCACTTCGCTGGTTTCTTGTCCACGTTGTTCACGCAAACGTTGGTACTCTTGCCTGTCGAGCAAGCCGTACTTTTCCATAAAGGTTTTCGCGGTCATCGGATAGGAGACCGGGAAGGTGGAGCGTTGTGCGGTGACCGGGCTATAAATGAAGGCGTCAGCCCAAATATGGATAAGATGGCTAGAGATAAAGCAAAGCGCGAAGACGGCAGCCACGGGGATACCAATACGCTTGCGCGTCAGTTTGCGCAGTTTGCGCCACACCCATTCGGCAATAATCAGCTCTAAGATAAAAATGGCGGGCACGGCAATAAACAAGTACTGCCAATGCGCATTCATATCGGTTTTTTCGCCACTTAACAGCAGCTCCCACACCAATGGGTTAAGGTGAAGGTGCAGGGTTTGGTAAGCGTAAATATCAAGCAGCAGCACCATCATCCCAACGGTGGCAACCAGTACGGCAAACAGCCGCATTAACCGCTGGGAGGGGATAAGAAAACTGGCTGGGAAAATAATCAGAATATACAGCGCAAACACCAGAAAGCCAAAGTGTCCAACCCAGTTGAACACCAAGTAGCTTTGCCCTAGTAGGGTTTCAGGCCATCCCGATTGGCTGATGTAGCGCGTTCCCAGCAACATAGCGGCAATGATGTTAAAAAAGCTAAACCAATGCCCCCAACTGATTAGCTGGGATACTTTGTCACGATACGATGTTCCGCTATCAACCATACAAATTTATTCTTCTCTTATTAGCGACTGCTGCTTTTTGCATTATTGCTTATCGATGGATGCCATTAATGCCTGGGCAAACTTGTCGGCAAATGCCTGGCGTTGGGCGGCAGGAATATTGTGATTAAGGATGTTAGTGGCGACATTCCCGATCACCATCAGCGATAAATCCGTAGAGGCATCGTGTTGTTCTAACACGTTGACAACATCGTTGATAATACGTTCCACTTGCTCGTCGTCATATTTTGAAGTTACAGGCATAAATTCGTCTTTTCTTCTTAAAACCAAAGCAGCGTATAATAACTCACACTTTAGTCTTACTGAAAATCTTTTCAATCATGACCCTCACGCTTTCTAACGTAATATTGCATCAAATCGTTAAGCAAGATGATGATTCGCTTAACGTTCACCTTCGAGACGGCCCGTTGCCGCTGACTGAGCAGACCGAAAACCTGATGGGAGACATTCACCGGGTTTATCATGCAAAAGCAGGCAAAGGGTTTGCTTTGTTTGACACCGAGAGTGACTTCCAGCAGTGGTTAAAGGCCTATCGTACTGGTGAGCTCGACTTTCAAGCGCTGTCGGAAAAGGCGGTGGAGCGCTTGCGTGCTGAACTCTCAAAGTATCCTTTTGCCGATAATGGCACCCTGGTGATGGCGCACTACCGGGCGCTAGCGACAGATTATCTGTTTATTGGTGTCCTCGAGTCCAAGCACAGTTTACGCGTCACCGACGAGTTGGAGGTGAATGCCACCGAGTATCTCGATGTCAGCAAGATGGATATCGCTGCGCGCATTGACTTATCGACGTGGGAGACAGATGCCGAATCAAATCGCTATCTTTCCTTTATCAAAGGCCGCGTGGGTCGCAAAGTCGCTGATTTCTTCCTCGACTTTCTGCAAGCGGAAGTGGGAATGGATAGTAAGCAGCAAAATCAGGTGCTGATGCAAGCGGTAGAAGACTACTGCGACGATGTCCGCCTCGACAAGGAAGAAAAGCATAATACCCGTAAGCAAGTGTTTGATTATTGCAATGATCAGCTCAAAGCCGGTGATGAAGTGGTGGTGAAAGAGCTGGCCGGTGAACTGCCAGCGACGCCTGACGGCACTGACTTTTATCAGTACGCTAACCAGCAAGGGTATGAACTTGAAGCGCAGTTCCCGGCTGATAGAACCACGATGCGAAAGCTCACTAAGTTTGTCGGAGCCGGTGGCGGTCTGTCGGTCAACTTTGATGCCATGCTGTTAGGAGAGCGTGTGTTTTATGATCCAGAGACAGATACGCTGACCATTAAAGGCACGCCGCCAAACTTGCGTGACCAGCTTCAGCGTCGTTTATCGAGCCGAGATGATGACTAGCGTCTAGAGCATTGACCATGGCTGGGTCAGTGTGATCTATATGATAAAAAGCGGGACACCTGATGGTGTCCCGCTTTTTCTTTACTTCGCTTAGCGACGCATTGACCACAATATGTGATCTGCGTTTTTATGCGCGCTCGGGCGCGGCGTCTAGGGTCGCTGCGTCGTCAGCGTGCGCGTTCTGTGCTGGCTCGACTTTGTCGACAAACCAACCCATGTAGCTAGTTACGATAGTTACAGCGATACAAACAAAGCTTAGCCACATAAACGGCGCATACGACAAGGTCGCGACACCCAAGATGCTTGCCATGTAGATACCATTGTCACTCCAAGGCACCATCCCAGATGTCAGTGTGCCACCGAACTCGGCGTTACGGGATAAGTTCTTGCGCTGATAACCCAAGCGGTCGTAGTTTTTCGCACAGATTTTGGGGGTTAAGATCAGTGATACATACATCGCTGAGCCAAAAATGTTCCCCATAAAGGCCGTACCAATGGTTGAGGTGGCCAAGCTTCCAGCACTATTGACGCGGCGCTCAAAGAGATTAGCGATGGTATGGAGTACGCCCACTTTTTCCAACAAGCCACCGAAACCGAGACCAAACACAATCACGGCCACAGAACCAAGCATGGATGACATACCGCCGCGATTGAGAATGGCATCAATGAAATCCACCCCTGACGCGACAGAGAAGGGGGCCCAGGCGGTATTAATCGCCGCAACAGGGGCCATGTCTTGCAGCATGACTGCCCACACTACGCCCAGTAACGAGCCAAAGCTAATCACCGGGAAGGATGGAAGGCGCATGGCGAGCAGGGCAAGGACAATGAGGACAGGAATAAATGACATCGGGGTGATGACAAACTGATCTTGCATCGCTTGTTTCACCATATCTACCTGGCTCATATCGACATTGCCGGCATAGTGCCAGCCAACAAGGGTAAACAGAATGCCGGTAATGATGTAGCTGATAAGCGCAATCGGAAGCATGCCTTTAATATGCTCGACAATTTCCACCCCTGACATCGATGATGCCAGGATCACCGAATCAGACAGCGGAGACATTTTGTCGCCGAAATAACACCCTGACAGCACCGCACCCGCAGTCATTGGCGCTGGAATGCCTAGGCCTTGACCAATGCCCATCATTGCAATCCCCGCGGTACCGGCTGCGCCCCAAGAGGTTCCTGTCGCCAAAGCGGTTAATGAGCAAATCAACATGGTCGCTAAAAGGAAGATAGAAGGGTGGATAGCTTTCAGACCATAATAAATGATGGTGGGGACAATGCCGCCTGCAATCCAGGTACCCACGAGAGCGCCCACGGACAGGAGGATTAACACCGCCCCAAGACCATTGGAAATACCTTTGGTTGCTGCCGATTCAAGGTCTTTGTATTGGTGGCCTAATTTGAGCCCCAAGCCCATGATCACAAACCAGCCAATAAATAATGCCAGTTGGATGGGTAAATCGAGTTTTGCGGTAAACGAAAACGCGAGCGCCAAAAATGCACCAAGCGCCAGAATGACCTGAACGATGGATGGTAATCGAATTTGATGTGTTGTCATAACTGAACCTTCTTCACGTCGCACTCGGTGACAACCGATAGGGCGAACGTATCAATATCATTATCGGAAGGTGGATCGTCTGTGATTGCGCGACTACTCCCTGCGCGATTTAGCGATGCAACTAGCAACAACCAAACTCACATCACTGTCCGTGTGTCAGTATCCTTTGTTCCATTTGTGAGGCGTCATACTCTAGCTAACAGAACAATGAGATGGGAAACATTTTTGTCGCTTATGTGAGTCGAACGCGAGCGAGGTTAATTGCCATTGCTATATGTTGTTTCATTGTGGTTTTACGGTTAATTATCTGTTTTATATTGATGATTTTTATGTGTCTAGAGGCGGTGTTTTTCGACGTATGTACGTTAAATCAAGGTGGGTACCAGTGATGGAACGGTTAAAAAATGGTGGATAATTGAGCAGAAAAAGGGGCTAACCTGACGACTGTGAAAAGACGTGTTAGTATCAAAAACGTTTTTTCACTGATTGTCGAACTTTAAACGGCGGTCACACAACATGGAGTGTGAAAATTATGATGCGAGTAGGTTTAGTTGGCTGGCGTGGCATGGTGGGATCTGTGCTGATGCAGCGTATGGTGGAAGAAAAAGATTTCGACCATATCGAACCTGTGTTTTTTAGTACGTCTCAGGTTGGGATTGACGCACCGAACTACGGTAAGGATGCAGGTACCCTCAAAGATGCTTATGACATTGAGATGCTAAAAACCCTCGATGCTATTATCACCTGCCAAGGCGGAGACTACACCAACGATGTTTACGCGAAGCTGCGTGAATCAGGTTGGAAAGGCTATTGGATTGATGCGGCGTCATCACTACGAATGGCAGATGATAGTATCATCACTTTGGATCCGATTAACTTCAAACAAATCCAAGCGGGTATTCATAAAGGCACGCGCACCTTTGTTGGTGGTAACTGCACTGTTAGTTTGATGCTAATGGGCCTGGGCGGTTTGTACCAGAACGGGTTGGTCGAGTGGATGACCGCCCAGACTTATCAAGCCGCGTCAGGCTCAGGCGCTAAGCATATGCGCGAGCTGATCAGCCAAATGGGCGTGATCAACGATGCCGTTAATACTGATTTGGCCAGCCCTGCCACTTCTATCTTGGACATTGACCGCAAAGTCGCGCAAACCATGCGCTCGAGCGACTTCCCAAGTGACAACTTTGGCGTGCCGCTTGCCGGCTCACTGATCCCTTGGATTGACGTGAAGCGTGACAATGGTCAAAGCAAAGAAGAGTGGAAAGCCTCGGTTGAAACCAACAAGATCTTAGGGCTAGACAACAATCCGATCCCTATCGACGGCACATGCGTCCGTGTGGGGGCGATGCGTTGTCACAGCCAGGCACTGACCATTAAGCTGAAAAAAGCGGTGCCAATGGATGAAATTGAAGACATGATTGCGTCACATAACGACTGGGTCAGTGTGGTTCCCAATGAGCGCGATGTCACCATGACGGATCTGAGTCCGGCCAAAGTAACAGGCACCATGTCTGTGCCGGTGGGTCGCTTACGTAAACTGGCAATGGGTGACGATTTCCTTAATGCCTTTACCGTGGGTGACCAGCTGTTGTGGGGCGCGGCAGAGCCTCTGCGTCGTACGTTGCGTATTATCTTGTCGGAAAAAGCGCAAGACTAATCACCGAGCGATAACCGTAGCAAGCCGTCAACAGAGTTGGCGGCTTTTTTGTGTCCGATTTTCTTTGTCGCTTAGTTTCAGTCTATTAAGCGCGCATAAAAAAGGAGGCGATAAACGCCTCCTAGCTTCGAGCTTGTTGTCGTCAGTTGACTTAGCCTGCGAAGTTTTTCGCGACGAAGTCCCAGTTAACCAGCTTCCAGAAGGCAGCCAGATAGTCTGGACGTACGTTACGATAATCGATGTAGTAAGCGTGCTCCCAAACGTCCACAGTCAGTAGTGGCGTTTCACCGTCGTGAGTCAGTGGGGTTTCGGCATTCGATGTGTTGACGATCGCCACTGAACCATCTGCTTTTTTCACTAGCCAGGTCCAGCCAGAGCCAAAGTTGGTAACTGCTGCGTTGGTGAATTGAGTTTTAAACTCGTCGAAAGAGCCAAACGCTTTAGTGATTGCGTCCGCAACGTCACCGGTTGGCTCACCGCCACCGTTAGGGCTTAGGCAGTGCCAGTAGAAGGTGTGGTTCCACACTTGCGCGGCATTGTTGAATACGCCGCCTGAAGAGGTTTTGATGATCTCTTCCAGTGACTTACCTTCAAAATCAGTCCCTTCAATCAGACCATTAAGCTTCACTACATAGGTGTTGTGGTGCTTGTCGTAGTGATAGTCCAAGGTTTCTTTTGAGATATGTGGTTCTAGTGCATCTTTTGCGAAAGGGAGTTCTGGTAGTTGGAATGACATYGCTTATATCTCCGTTTTTATCGTGAGAGTGCTTCCTGTAGTCCATCACCGGCGCTCATGTGTGTTGTTGGCCATGAATGCTCACGCGAACAACTCAGCACCTAAGCATCGGGTGTGGCTACTATTTTCGTTTTGCTGAGTGTAGTTTAGCAAGTTTTTACTTTATTAAAAGGATCGCAGTAAAATTTTTATGCCTAATCCCACAAAAGATTTAGGCATTTTTTTCCGGCTTGTTAACCAGTAGAATCAAGGCAAGATTCACAGACAGTGTTCGAGGAAGCAATGGAAACAACGGACAAAATCAAGCAGCAAATCGAAGAAAATGCGATTCTGCTTTACATGAAAGGGTCGCCAAAACTGCCAAGCTGTGGTTTTTCGTCACAAGCCTCTCAAGCGCTTATGTCGTGTGGCGAAAAATTTGCTTATGTGGATGTGTTACAAAACCCAGATATCCGCGCAGAGCTGCCTGTATACGCGCAGTGGCCAACCTTCCCACAACTTTGGATTGAAGGTGAATTGGTCGGTGGTTGTGACATCATTCTGGAAATGTTCCAAAAAGGTGAGCTACAGCCATTGGTCAAAGAAGCGGCCGAGCGCCGTGATGCGAGCGAAAACGAATAACGCTGTTACTGATGTGACAGACATTGAAAAGCCACGTCATGGACGTGGCTTTTTCGTCTTCATCAATGCGTTAAAACACACTTTATGGATTTAGATCATCCGCTTAGAGCACCATGGCGGCAAGCCAACCAAAGACAATCAAGGGCAAGTTGTAATGAATAAAGGTGGGGACGACTGTATCCCAAATATGCTCGTGCTGACCGTCGGCATTCAGCCCCGATGTGGGGCCTAAGGTGGAGTCAGACGCAGGCGAGCCTGCATCACCTAGCGCTGCTGCGGTGCCAACCAACGCAATTGTTGCCATCGGTGAAAAACCGAATGCCAGTGAGAGTGGCACATAAATCGTAGCGATAATGGGAATGGTCGAGAATGACGAGCCAATCCCCATGGTGACCAGAAGTCCTACCACCAGCATTAAAAAGGCCGCCAGTGGCTTATTCTCACCAATTGAGCCAGATAGGGACGCGACCAAGGATTCCACGCCACCCGTGGCTTTCATGACGGCGGCAAAGCCCGCGGCGGTGATCATGATAAAGCCAATCATCGCCATCATGTGCACGCCTTTGGTAAACACATCCTGGGTGTCTTTCCAGCGGATCACGCCACCAAAGGTAAACACCATAAAACCAGCCAACGAGCCCACAATCATTGAGCCGGCCATTAGCTGTACGCTTAATGCGGCAACAATCGCAATGGCGGCGACCCACAAGTTGCGCGATTGAATGCCTTGGTTTTCCGGCTCAGCGCTTAAGACGTCTTTTTCACTGTATTGGCGTGGCTGACGGTAGCTGATAAAGGTGGCGATTAACAGGCCAACGACCATACCCGCAGCAGGCAACAGCATCGCGGTAGGAACCTGGCTCGCGACCACATCTAAGCCATTGTCATTGAGATTTTTGAGCAAAATGTTGTTCAAAAAGATGCCGCCAAAACCGACCGGTAACACCATATAGGGCATGATCAAGCCAAAAGTAAGCACACAAGCGACCAATCGACGGTCGAGCTTTAAGCGTTGGAACACATGCAATAGTGGAGGGATCACAATAGGGATAAAGGCAATGTGGACCGGAATCGCATTTTGCGACGAAATTGCTAAAAGGCCTAAAAGGACTAAAACAACATATTTAAAGGTGGCGGTGTTGGCATCGGTTGGACGCGCGTTTAACTTGCGGATCACCGAGTGCGCAAGCACATCCGTGATCCCAGAACGGCTGATAGCGACGGCAAAGGTGCCGAGCATCGCATAGCTCAGGGCAATGGTGGCACCGCCACCCAGTCCGCCCTCAAAGGCACTAATGGTGTCGGAAATACTAAGACCACCGACCAAGCCGCCAAGGACGGCGCTGAACGTGAGCGCGACAACGACATTTACACGCATAAGCGCCAATGCCAGCATGACGCAGACTGAAATGACTACCGGGTTCATTAAACATTCCTGTTATGGGTGTGGTGACTGCAGCTTCACTGCAGGGATTATCTATGGTTTTGTAATTAAGCTACCCAGTTTGCGCAAAATTTTGTCCGTGTCGAGGGGTAATCGGGTTTTTTTGGTTACTTTCTTTCATGCTTGTCAGCGTTGCTGAAAGTCGCGACCAGTAAAGTAGGCAAAAAGGGCGCGGCGACGCCCCCAGGGATGGGTTCACGGCATGTCTGTGTGCGGGGCTTGGTCGCGTTATTCCATCATAGCGGCCAGCCATCGCTTCTAATGTCATTCAGGGCAGAACATAGATCGAAAAAAGCCGGCCTATGTAGGCCGACTTATTGGGTGATGGCTAAGTTGCAGGGATTAGAACAAGTAGTTCAGCTGCAAACCGTAGATGTACGCATCGCCACCGGCTGAGAACGCAAACCCGTCTTCAGTGCCGTCAACTTGGTCGCCATCTAGGTAAGCGAAACCCGCGTCAACAGAGAGGTTTTCGTTCGCGGTATAGGTCGTACCCAAGCTCCACCAATGACGGTCAGAATCAGGAATACTTAGCGTACGATCTTCAGCATCTACCGGGCTCTCATCGTATGCATAACCTGCACGGAATGCCCAATGATCGTCCATGGTATAGGTCGCACCTAATGCGTAACGCCAGCTGTCATTCCAGTTTTCATCTTTTTGGAGACACTGGCCAGCTGTACCATCATTACAGTTAGTCGCTGCACTCGTTGCTTTTAACTCTTCAAAAGTGTCCCATCCAACGTGCATTGCACTATAGTGGACTGCAATTTGTTGATTAAGTTGATGGAAGCCTGAGAACTCAATAATCTCAGGAAGGTTTAGTTCGAGCTCACCAGGAACGGTTTGCCCCGTTTTACCTACAGCGGTAGTAGCGGTGCCTTTATAGTCGCCTTCCAAAGTGATGTCAGACTGAGAGCGATAGGATACGCCTAGACGATTAGATTCGTCTATTTCCCATAGAACGCCTAAGTTCCAGCCAAAGCCCCATCCGTCGCCTTTTAGATTTGCAACTTCTGTACTTGCTGGTTCGTTAAATAATGGGTTCGGTTGACCATTGATAGTAGGGGCTAGCTTTAAAGCGCCTGCGGTTCTGGTTAATTCTGCATCAGCGTAGATAGCACTGATACCGGCACCGATACTCCACTGTTCATTAAGCTTGTAGGCTATGTTGGGGTTAAAATTCATAGTGATCAGAGCTGTTTCACCGGCGCCAGGCCCTGCCGCGAAATCACCTGAATACTCTGTAGATAAGCCAAAGTTAGAAAACGCGGAAAAACCGAATGCTAATTTGTCACCTAAAGGTTGGATTAAGTGAAAGTTAGGGACGTACTCTGTCGGTGCTAGATCTTTTTCTTCTGTAGATAAGCCTTGCGCCTCTAGAACACTTTTAGATAATGTACCGCTACTTGTACTCGCACTTTCCACGTCCGCATGCACATCGGGGTCTATAATCGTCAAGCCGCCCGAGAAAGCGGTGGTGTTAAAACGGGTTAGGGCAGCGGCGTTACGTGCGCCCACTGCGGCATTATCTGCGATAGCGGCTTCACCGGCAAAAGCACGCCCCAAACCGGATACCGAGGTTTCTGATACTTGGAAGCCGGCACTGTGTGCTTGCACGGCTAACAAAGATAAACTGGTTGCCACTAGCGATTTCTTAAATAGTGATGACATAACGCGCCTCACTCCTTTGTTAATTAGCTTCTTGTTCTTTGGGGCCGCCGCTTCAGTGCCCATCTTACGTGGGCGTGAGAAGTGGTCGGATGTTCTACAGGTTCAATAGTGGCACCAATTTCACGTTTGTTAAAGGTTGGTTTCAAAACGGGTAACACAATATTTCACCTGGTTGGGCTGACAATGTTTCTATCAGTTGTTTTAAGTAAAAACTCTATTTGAGTTATACCTATGCTCAGCCCCTATTTAACGTGATTTTTACACTCGTATTTTGTCGCTCACTCCTTATGTGCCTGTTTAATAGTGGTTAGTCTGATAACGAAATAAAGACCAAAATAAGATCATAAAAATGTGACCGCAAACAAATTGTTAACAACTATAAGCTGAACTTTTTGTGGTTTGTGAACACGTTTGGCGTCAAGTTGCAGGGTCGGTAGCAACGCAAAGGTTGCGTTGTTGCCGACCTGACTGTGCGTATACGGTCTTTACACCAGCGTGATTAGGTAGAGGGGGACGCTGTGCTCTCCGAGGTGGAAGGCAGGGGCCAACCGCCCAAGCGTTTCCAACGATTGACGATTTCACAGAATAGCTCCGCGGTACGCTCGGTATCATACAGCGCACTGTGCGCCTCTTTATTATCGAACGGGATTTGCGCCGTTTGGCAAGCTTTCGCCAACACTGTTTGCCCGAGCGCCAATCCGCTCAGGGCGGCGGTATCAAAGGTGGCGAAAGGATGGAACGGGTTACGCTTTAACTGCGCCCGCTCGGCGGCGGCCATCACAAAGCTGTGATCGAAATTAGCGTTGTGGGCAACCATAATGGTGCGTTGGCATTCCGCTGCTTTTTGCTCTTTACGGATAAGCTTAAAGATTTCCCGCAAGGCCTCGCCTTCATCAACCGCGCCGCGTAGTGGGCTATAAGGGTCACGGATGCCGGTGAACTCTAGGGCGGCGGGTTCAAGGTTAGCGCCCTCAAACGGGGTGACATGAAAGTGCAGCTTTTTGTCTGGCGATAACCAGCCTTGCTCGTCCATTTTTAAGGTGACAGCACAAATCTCTAGCAGTGCATCGGTTTGGGCATTGAAGCCGGCTGTCTCAACGTCGACAACGACAGGGAAATAACCACGGAATCGGGCTTTGAGACTATTTGGATCACTTGCTTGGCTCATGCTGATGTCACTTTACGAATAATAAGAAAAGGGTGATTATCGCAAATAGTGGCGTTAAGCTAAAGTCGGCGTGTAACGTGTCGATAACTTTATAACCATTTGTTTTTGTCTAAGCCATGTTTTGGTCACTGTAGCAGCGGTGACTCGCGCAACCTTTCAAGCAGTAAACTGTGCGTGAAACAGAATCACGCGACGTACGGAGTCTGTAATGGCGTTTTGTCCTGTTGATTTAATGAAATGGCGCTTTATCCCAGTGGTGGTGTCATGTGTTGCTCTTCTTTTGCCCAACCAGGCGTCTGCTAACAAGCAATACGTGGCATCGTTGGGGGAGTCGAGCTGGACCGTGACAATTGATACGCCCATTGAGTGCCGTCTAGAGCATGACGTGCCAGGGTACGGGCAAGCATCGTTCACATCACGAGCCAGTAAGGACATGAATCTCGATTTCTCACTCGATATGCAGCGGCCTATGGGTGAGACCGTGCAGGTGTCACTGCTTTCCATGCCCGCTGACTGGATGCCCGGAGAGCCGGCACGCTATATGGACCAACTCCAGTTCTTCAAACAATTTGATGGCTATGTGGGCGGTCAAACGGCTTGGGCGATGCTGAGCGAGCTTGAGGCGGGACGATTCCCCACGTTTAGCTTTAAAGACTGGCAGCGTCAGCAGCGACAGGTGGATGTGGCGTTATCGGCGGTGGCATTTGGCTCGCCATATAATGAATTTAGCCGGTGTCTGAATAAGTTATTGCCGTATGCGTTTGAGGACATTTCCTTTACCGTCTTGCGTTATCAAGAAAACAGCGATGAGTTGACCAAAGCAAGCCGCCAACGATTGACGCAGATAGCCGAGTTTGTTCGTTACAGCGATGATATCGATTTGGTGCTAGTGGCGACCTACTCTGATGCGCGTGGCACCCGTGAAGCCAATCAGCAAATGTCAGAGCGACGAGCGAAGAAATTGCGCGACTACTTCACCTCGCTGGGGTTGCCTGAAGATAGAATTACCGTTGAGGCCTATGGCGAACGTCGCCCGATTGCCGACAACGATGACCCGATTGGACGCAGTAAAAACCGCCGTGTAGTGATTTCGTTGGGAAGAACCTTGTTGTAGGCGATAGCCGTAGACGTTATCGCAGAAAGCACATGCGGTGATAAAACCAAGACAGCACGAAAAAGCCCGGCATACGATCGATGCCGGGCTTTTCTTTGTGACCTGTCTTGCTGTATTAGCCGTTCAGACCCGCAGAGGCACTTTTGTTTTGGATAAGCTCCAATTTGTAGCCATCAGGGTCAGTCACGAAGGCGATTTCAGTGCTACCGCCTTTGACGGGGCCTGGCTCGCGGGTGATATTGCCGCCCGCTTGACGAATTTGATCGCAGGTCGCGTAAACATCATCCACACCGATCGCGATATGGCCAAAGGCGTTACCATGATCGTACTCGCTTTCGCCCCAGTTGTAGGTCAGCTCAATCACTGCACCTTCTGATTCATCGGTATAGCCGACAAACGCGAGGCTATATTTATACTGCTCGTTTTCATTGGTGCGTAACAAACGCATTCCCATTACTTCGGTGTAAAACTTGATAGCACGGTCTAGATCACCGACGCGGATCATGGTGTGTAGAATTCTGCCGTTTGACATGACGTTGCTCCTTTTTTGCTTGCCAGTGCTCGCCTTCGATGGCGTTAGCTATCTGGATAAACTTTTTCTTTGTACTCACATAAATCTTCAATGATGCAACTGCCACAGCGAGGTTTTCGTGCTAGGCAGGTGTAGCGTCCATGCAGAATTAGCCAGTGGTGCACATCGACTTTAAATTCCTTAGGCACCACCTTGATCAGTTTCTCTTCCACGTCATTGACGTTTTTACCCATCGCAAATTTGGTGCGATTAGACACGCGAAAAATATGGGTATCGACAGCGATGGTTGGCCAGCCAAACGCCGTGTTAAGCACGACATTAGCGGTTTTTCTTCCCACCCCAGGCAGAGCTTCCAACGCTTCTCTACTCTCTGGCACTTCACCATTGTGTTGCTCAATCAAGGCGCGGCAGGTTTTAATCACGTTCTCGGCTTTGGAATTAAACAGACCGATGTTTTTGATATAAGACTTCACCCCATCAACACCGAGTGCCAATAACCCTTCTGGTGTGTTGGCCACCGGATAGAGTTTATCGGTGGCTTTATTGACACTCACATCAGTCGCTTGCGCAGACAGTAACACCGCGATTAGCAACTCGAAAGGGGTTGACCAGTTGAGTTCCGTTTGCGGATTTGGGTTGTTATCGCGCAGGCGCTCCAGAATGTGTCGTCGTTTTTCTTTATTCATTTAACTTATCCTGTGGATCATTGACTACCCGTCACACGCGCGCGCTCAATCACTGGCTTGTCGTCTTTTTCTGTTTTACTGGCAAGGTGYGTATCAATGATGTTCTTCAAYGCGATCAGAAAGCCGACCGCGAGGAACGCGCCGGGTGGCAATATCGCTAGTAGAAACTTGGTGTCGAATTGAAAAATTTCAATCCGCAATGCCGCAGCCCAATCTCCGAGCAAGAGATCGGCGCCGTCAAACAAGGTGCCATTGCCGATGATTTCGCGAATAGCGCCGAGCACCACCAAGGCGACGGTCATGCCGGTGCCCATCCAAAAACCATCACTCACCGACAAGCCAACAGGGTTTTTGGAGGCAAAGGCTTCGGCACGGCCGATGATAATACAGTTGGTCACAATCAATGGGATAAAAATCCCCAGTGATTGATAAAGGCCGTAAGCATACGCATTCATGACTAGTTGAACACAGGTAACCAATGAAGCAATCACCATCACGAAAATAGGAATGCGCACCTCTTTGGGCACCCAGTCCCTAATCAGTGACACAATTAAATTAGAGCCGACCAGTACCGCCAAGGTCGCGATCCCTAGGCCAAGTGCATTGGTGACGGTAGCGGATACCGCCAACAGTGGGCACAACCCCAGTAGCTGCACAAACGCTGGGTTATTACTCCACAAGCCATTTTTCATTAGCTCTTTGTGGGCGCTATTCATGACGCTCCTCCGCAATTAACCGGTTGGTTGATCAGAGCTTCTTGGTGTTGACTCACAAACCAAGCTGCTTTTTTGACAGCGCCGACAACCGCGCGCGGGGTAATGGTGGCGCCAGTGAATTGATCAAATTGCCCGCCGTCTTTTTTGACCGCCCAACGTGTATCCTCCTCGCTGGTGACCGTTTTGCCGCTAAAGCTTCGGATCCAATCTGACACCCGCAAGCTTACTTTATCTCCCAGCCCTGGGGTTTCGTTATGCTCGAGCACCCGCACACCCAGCACCTGATGGCTGGTGGCATCCATGCCAATCAATACCTTGATGGCACCATTGTAGCCATTAGGCGCGATGGCTTGAATGGCAACGGCGCTGACCTCACCGCTTAAGGTGGCAACATAAAAAGGCTGGGCGTCATCGGTGCCCAGTGCTTCCTTATTTTCGATAAGGCGGCAGCTTTGATGAAGCGCATTATCGTGCTTGCTTTCAGGGATCACCTGGTTGAGCGCTTTTGATAATTGGATTTGCTGCTGCTCTTTAATGGTATCTTCAGTTAGCGCGTGAGTGACCGCAACCAGTGCTGTCGACAAGAGGGCAGCAACAGCGAGAATGCCCCCATGTTTTTTTATGGTATCAATCATGACTGTGACTTCTTCTCCGCACGGCGGTTAGCGTGCCCATACGTTCTTGGCTTGGTGTAATAATCAATCAAAGGGACGCACAAGTTGGCAATGATCACCGCGAATGCAACACCATCTGGGTAGCCGCCCCAAGTACGAATTAAATACACCAACACCCCAATCAGGCCCCCGAACCATAAGCGGCCACGGTCGGTGGTGGAGGCTGACACCGGGTCGGTGGCGATAAAAAACGCCCCGAGCATGGTCGCGCCAGACAACAAGTGAATCAGGGGCGAGGCGAGTTGATCAGGCGCGATCAAGTGGCCGAGCAGTGAACATGAGAGCAAGGCAGCGAGTACCGCGACMGGAATATGCCAATTGATAATGCCWCGTTGGATAAGCACCAARCCACCGAGTAGGTAAAGGGTGTTCACCCACGCCCAACCTTTACCACCGAGTGCTGAGAAAATGGGCTGCTGCAAGGCTTCACTGACGGTTTGGCCGCCCGCGAGCGCGGTTTTAATGGTATCCAGAGGCGTTGCCATGGTGGCGCCATCCACAGTCATACGTAACTGGTTGACGCTAAAACCATCTAAGGTATAGCCGCCAAAAATCGCCGCGAGGGTATCGGTAATGGTCAAACTATGGGTGGCGAGGCTCTCCGGCGGCAACCAAGTGGTCATTTGCACCGGAAAAGCGATGAGGAGTACGACATAGCCAACCATGGCAGGGTTGAAGAGGTTCTGTCCCAACCCGCCATAGATATGCTTGGCAACAATAATAGAAAACGCGGTACCAATGACGATCACCCACCAAGGTGCCATCGGTGGGATCGCGACGGCTAATAAAAACGCGGTGAGGAGGGCGCTGTTGTCGCGAAGGTAAGCCATTACGGGGCGACGGCGCAATCGCATGACCAACGCTTCGGTTGACCATGCCGTGATAACCGCCAAGGCTAGTTGAACAAGCACGCCCCAGCCAAAGAAATACCACTGTGCCGCCAAACCGGGCAGAGCACAAAGGAGCACTGTCAGCATGATATGGCTGGTAGAGCGTTTATTGTGGGCGTGTGGTGAACTTGCAATGAAAAACGCCACGTGGGTTATTCCTTATCTTCTTGTGTTTGTTTTGCCGCTTTACGCGCTTTGGCGCGTGCGACCGCGGCAGCGACGGCGGCTTTTTTGTCGTTAACCTCGTCAGTTGCCGACGCGGTGTTCGCATCGTCGGATGACGTATCGGCAGCCGGTGTCGACTCTGAGTTGGTATGACTTTGCTGTGCGGCCTTGCGTGCTTTGGCACGGGCAACCGCGGCTGCGACAGCGGCTTTTTTGTCGTTAGCCTCGTCAGTTGCCGACGCGGTGTCCGCAGCGTTGTCGGGTGGCTTATTGGCAGCCGTCTCAGGTTGTGTCTTGGTGTCACCTTGCTGTGCGGCTTTACGTGCTTTGGCACGGGCAACCGCGGCTGCGACAGCGGCTTTTTTATCGTTAGTCTCGTCAGCTGCAGACGCGGTGTCCGCAGCATCGGATGACGTATCGGCAGCCGTATCGGGTTGTGCCTTGGCATCACCTTGCTGGGCGGCTTTACGCGCTTTGGCGCGTGCGACCGCGGCAGCGACGGCGGCTTTTTTATCGCCAGCGTCATCCGTTTGTGCCTTAGCATCTTCTGAGGCGGATGATTGTTCGGCAGCCGGTGTCGACTCTGAGTTGGTATCACTTTGCTGTGCGGCCTTGCGTGCTTTGGCACGGGCAATCGCGGCAGCGACCGCATCTTTCTTGCCGTCTTGACTGTCGGTGTTGTCGGATGTTGCCTGTGAATCAGCGGTTGCTGAGGCTTTTTGCGCGTCTTTCGCCGCCTTACGTTCACGCGCTTGACGTTTACGCTCTTCGCGTAATTTCATCATTTCACTGTTATCTGGCTCATCACTGCCTGCTTGCGCCGCTTCGGCCTGTTTCGCTTTCGCTCGGGCGATCGCAGCCGCGACGGCAGGTTTGACATCGCTCGATGCCGCTTGTGCGGCTTTTTTCGCTTTCACCCGCTCCACTGCCGCGTTCAGTGCATCATCGGAGCCCGTGTTTTGTTGCGCGGCTTTTTTGCGACGCTCCGCAGCTTTGCGATGTTTTTCCTCTCGTTCCTGCTTTTCACGCTCCATGCGCGCTTTTTTGGCTTCAAAGCGCTGACGTGCGCGCTCGGCGGCTTCTTTTTCCGCTTCAATTTCACGAATTTCCGCTTTGGCCTGGCGATAGTATTGAACCAATGGGATCTCACTCGGACACACATAGGCACAGGCGCCGCATTCAATACAATCGAAGAGATCATAGTCTTGGCACTTGTCGTAATCCTGATCTTTGGCATACCACTGCAATTGCTGAGGTAAAAGGTGAGCGGGACAGACATCGGCACAGGCACTGCAACGAATGCATGCCATTTCTTGCTTGGCTGGGGAAATTTCTTTACGTGTGGGCACCAGCACACAGTTGGTCGTTTTGGTGACAGGCACTTGTGTGTGGGGAACGGTAAAGCCCATCATCGGGCCTCCGATGATCACCCGTGGCAGCTTTTTCTCTGCTTTATAGCCATGATGCGCCAACAATTCGCCAATTGGCGTACCGAGAAGTGCCCACCGGTTTTGCTGGGTTTTAAGCGTTTTCCCAGTCAAAGTGACCACACGCTTGATCAGCGGCTCGCCATCTAACACAGCACGTTTGATCGCATACGTGGTACCAATGTTTTGCATAAGCACGCCAATACTAGCGGGAAAAGCTTTGGCGGGGACTTCTTTACCGGTGATGATTTGAATCAGTTGTTTTTCACCGCCAGATGGGTACTTGGTAGGCACCACTTGGATGAGGATGTCCTCATCAACGGACTCCACCGCGGCTTTAAGCGCCGCGATAGCCTCTGGCTTATTATCTTCAATGCCAATCACGGATAGCTTAGGCTTCACGATGTGATTGAGGATTTGTATGCCTGCGACGATTTCGTCTGCGCAGTCTTGCATCAGACGGTCGTCGGCGGTGATATAAGGCTCACATTCCGCGGCGTTGATGATCAGTACTTCCGTACGCGCCAAGCCGCTTTGCAATTTTCTTGCGGTTGGAAAGCCTGCACCTCCCATCCCGGCGATACCCATGGAGCGAATGTGATCGATCAACTGCTCGGGTGGTTGAGTTCGGTATGCGGGTAAAGCTGTTTTTGGTCCCCACGTATCTTTACCGTCGGGCTGAATCACTACGCAACGGTCGGATAAGCCCGAAGGGTGTGCAATAGTTCTATCTTCAATTGCAACTACTACCCCAGAAGTGGGCGCGTGTACAGGCACACATTGTTGAATATCTGTTTCGGTAAGCGCCTGACCAGCGAGTACGTGATCACCTTGGCTAACGCGCAATTTCCCCTTGCTTCCGATATGTTGTTTTAACGGTATCACAAGTTCAGTAGGGACGATGTTTGGTAAAACTTCCCCCTGATTAGATTGGGTTTTGTGCTCAGGCGGATGAATCCCCCCATGAAAATCCCATATTTGACCATGTTTGATTTGTTCTATCAGGCTTTCCATCAGGCGCGTGCTCCCTGACGCTCGGTTACATCTACAACGGGAATTTGTTCAAGTTGCCATTTCCAAGTCTCAGGCGTGTCTTGAACGGGGATCATTTCAATACAGTCGGTCGGGCAGGGGGCGACACATAAATCACACCCGGTACAATCTTGTTCGATCACGGTATGCATGGCTTTGGTGCTACCCACAATGGCATCGACCGGACAGGCTTGGATGCATTTGGTACAGCCAATACAATCTTCCTCGTGGATGAAGGCGACTGTCTTAATGCTTTTTTCCTCATCATGAGCAAGTTCGGTGGCTTCTACGCCCATGAGATCTGCCAGATTTTCAATAGTTTGCTGGCCACCTGGCGGACATTTGTTAATCTCATCGCCATTGGCAATGGCTTCGGCATAGGGGCGACAGCCAGGGTAACCGCACTGGCCACATTGCGTTTGCGGCAGAATGGCATCAATTTGATCGACAATAGGATCCGCCTCCACTTTGAAGCGAATCGAGGCAAAACCTAGGATTGCACCGAATATGGCGGCAAGCGCGGCAAGCACGACCACCGCTATCACTATTCCACTCATGATAAAGTCACCAGTCCTGTAAAGCCCATAAAGGCGAGCGACATTAATCCAGCGGTAATCATTGCCACTGACGCGCCTTTGAAAGGCGCGGGTACGTCAGCGGCTGCAATGCGCTCGCGCATTGCAGCGAATAAAACCAGCACCAGCGAGAAACCACTGGCTGCCCCGAAACCGTAAATAATCGATTCGATAAAGCTGTGCTGTTGTTTCACATTGAGCAAGGCCACCCCAAGTACCGCACAGTTTGAGGTAATCAAAGGTAAGAATACGCCCAGTAGTCGGTGCAGTGTTGGACTGGTTTTATGCACCACCATTTCCGTGAACTGCACCACCACGGCAATCACCAAGATAAAGCTCAGTGTGCGGAGGTATCCGAGATCAAGTGGGATAAGAATATAGGTTTCAACCAGATACGAGCTCACTGATGCCAAGGTCAACACGAAGGTTGTGGCAAGCCCCATCCCAATTGCTGTTTCCAGTTTTTTTGATACGCCCATGAATGGACACAGGCCCAAAAACTCCACCAGTACGAAGTTATTGACCAATACCGTGCCCACCAGTAGCAACAAATACTCAGCCATGCTGTTTAATCATTTAATGTTTTTGTGATCTGCCTATTATCGACCTTTGAGGCGGCTATAACAACCGCCATCAAGCAGGGTTTTTGCTTGGTTCGCTGTAAGCTGTTAGTGACGCTTTACTCACGTACCTCATTCTAAGGGTAGTGGCAGCGTAGCGTGTGCGATCACGGTAAGAGTGTGTGATGAGATCACGGAGAAAGTAGGATAGGTCAGGGAGAACAGAGACATAAATTTGGCTCCCCCAACTGGGCTCATCGGGAACGCCTAGTTGGGGGCGCCCAGCCCAGTGACATATTCCGCATTGCGGAACGATTAGACTGAAGAACTAAATTTGCCATCGGACATAGAATTGGCTCCCCCAACTGGACTCAACGGGGGCGCCCAGCCCAGTGACATATTCCGCATTGCGGAACGATTAGACTGAAGAACTAAATTTGCCATCGGACATAGAATTGGCTCCCCCAACTGGACTCGAACCAGTGACATACGGATTAACAGTCCGCCGTTCTACCAACTGAACTATGGGGGAATCGTGTCGCTATTGTGTTCTGTGAGGTCTCAAGATAGTGGCTCCCCCTGCGGGATTTAACGGGGACGCCTAGTCCTGCGACATATTCTGCGTAGCAGAACGGGTGCTCACTTTTGCGATGTCTATCTTATCTCAAGATAGTGGCTCCCCCTGCGGGATTCGAACCTGCGACATACGGATTAACAGTCCGCCGTTCTACCAACTGAACTAAGGGGGAATTGCCTTGAGAACGGGGCGAATGTTAGCGAGCACCTCGAAAGGTGTCAACTCATGAGAAGCAATAAAATCTGTCTTTTCAATCGACTGCTGAAAAGCTAGCCAGCGATGATGATAAAAACATCACAGTGGCGATTGATTGAGCATAGAGGCTAATTTTGTCTTGACTTTTTACACAGCCGATTCTGAAAGGGCTCTCAGCGGTTACCCACAGATTCTGTGGATAACCATGTGTGTGGATCTTGATCAACTGACTATATGACTGATTTTATACAAGCTTGATGCAGCCATGGTAGGTAGGGAGATAACTGTAAGGTGTTGATTTTTAGTAGGTGTGTTTTTTTTAACGCAATAAGTTTGAAAAAAAAACGATCGTGGATTGTGCACAGGTCGCTATTTATTCAACCCTTGAGTATCGGGGATAAAAAGGTCATAAGGGAAAATGTTCAGTAGAAATGTGCGCGAAAACGCATGATTCAGAGGCTTTATCTTTATAGCACTATAGTTACTTAGCGCTTTGTCTTCGCTTAGAGAGGCTGGATGCATTGACTGCATGCCAAAAGAGGAACGATAGGTTACCTAGACACCCTCATGAGATCAAGCACTCAAGACGAAAAAGATCGCAATTGGTGGTTTGTCAGTAGTTAACCGCAATCGTTGACTCCGTAGGGCGAGTCAGGACAATAGATGTTTCGCTTTAGCGCCCCATGCTGGACATCGTGGTCAGCCCCAAACAGGATAGTTTCATGAGTAAAACATTTACGCTGCATTCTGCTTTTAAGCCATCAGGCGATCAGCCTGAGGCCATCCATCGTCTGTGTGAAGGGTTAGAGGCCGGCCTTGCCCATCAAACGTTGCTGGGGGTAACAGGGTCGGGGAAAACGTTCACAATGGCTAATGTCATTGCTGAGCTCGATCGCCCGACGATGATATTGGCACCTAATAAAACCTTGGCGGCTCAGCTCTATGGGGAGATGCGCGAGTTTTTTCCTGACAACGCGGTAGAGTATTTCGTTTCTTACTACGATTATTATCAACCAGAGGCGTATGTTCCGTCGACGGATACCTTCATAGAAAAAGATGCATCGATAAATGATCATGTCGAGCAGATGCGCTTGTCGGCGACCAAGGCGTTGATGGAACGCCGTGATGTGGTGATTGTGGCCTCTGTCTCTGCCATATATGGCTTGGGCGACCCCGATTCATATTTAAAAATGATGCTTCACATCCGTCGTGGTGACTTGCTCGACCAGCGTACCATTTTGCAACGTCTCGCTGAATTACAGTACACCCGCAATGATATGGCCTTTGAGCGCGGAACGTTTCGCGTTCGCGGTGAAGTCATCGATATCTTTCCGGCCGAATCGGACAAAGATGCCATACGGGTGGAGCTGTTTGACGACGAGGTGGAAACCATTAGCGTGTTTGATCCCTTAACGGGGCAGGTGAGTGTCAAAGACATGCCCCGTTGCACCATCTATCCTAAAACGCACTATGTCACCCCACGAGAGCGTATTCTCGAAGCAGTGGAGCAGATAAAAACGGAGCTATCGGCACGTAAAAAAACACTGCTTGAGCATAATAAACTGCTGGAAGAGCAGCGCATCACACAGCGAACGCAGTTTGATATTGAGATGATGAATGAGCTGGGCTATTGCTCGGGTATCGAAAACTACTCGCGTTATTTGAGTGGTCGTGCAGAAGGCGAACCACCACCGACCTTGTTTGATTATTTACCCGCCGATGGACTGTTGATCATCGACGAGTCGCACGTCACCGTGTCGCAAATTGGTGCCATGTACAAAGGCGATCGCTCGCGTAAAGAGACCTTGGTGGACTATGGGTTTCGGCTGCCTTCAGCGTTGGATAACCGACCGCTAAAATTTGATGAGTTTGAGGCACTCGCGCCACAAACCGTGTATGTTTCCGCCACGCCGGGTAACTATGAAGCTGAGAAATCGGGCGCGGATATCATTGATCAAGTGGTGCGTCCAACGGGGCTTATTGATCCTGAAATAGAAGTGCGTCCGGTCGCGACTCAAGTGGATGACTTGCTCTCTGAGGTACGTGCTCGTCGTGAGCGAGACGAGCGCGTGCTGGTGACGACCTTGACCAAGCGTATGGCAGAAGACTTAACCGAATACATGCAAGAGCATGATGTGCGAGTGCGTTACCTTCATTCTGATATTGATACGGTGGAGCGCATGGAAATTATTCGGGATCTCCGTCTTGGTGAGTTTGATGTCTTGGTCGGGATTAACTTGCTTCGTGAAGGGTTAGATATGCCTGAGGTGTCTTTGGTCGCGATTTTGGATGCGGATAAAGAAGGCTTTTTGCGCTCTGAACGTTCATTAATTCAAACCATTGGCCGTGCAGCACGTAACCTTCACGGTAAAGCGATTTTATATGGCGATTCGATCACCAAGTCGATGAAACGCGCCATTGATGAAACGGAGCGACGCCGGGCGAAGCAAATTGCACATAATGAGGCGCATGGTATCACGCCACAGAAACTCAATAAGAAAGTGATGGACGTGATGGAGATAGGCACGGGTAAACGGGGTAAAAGCGCGAAACCAGCAGTCAAATCGTTGCGTGCCGTTGCCGAGCCTGATGCGGACTATGCGTTGAAGTCACCACAACAAATTGATGCTGAAATCAAAAAACTGGAAAGTCAGATGTTTGAGGCAGCGCAGAACCTTGAGTTTGAAACCGCGGCACAATTGCGAGATCAGTTACAAGCGCTGCGCGAGCAGTTTATTGTAAACAGCTAATGGGATGAAAAAGCACCGCGTGAAGTAAAAAAAAGCCAACCTAAATGACAGGTTGGCTACAGTGTTTCAGTGAGTGAAAACTCACAAACAACGTCAGTTGGCTAGGTGACCCCTGAGGGTCACTGGAATAGATGCATTTGGCGTGCCAAAAATAAAAGATAGCCATTACATCGACAAAACGTGTGGTTTTAACGGACTCGCCCAGCTACAATGAGGGCACAATTGCATAATGCAACGCATTTCGCATACGCTCGTGCAACTGAGTGAGTTATCGCTACACGCCGCGATGCGATTCTTGGAGGATACATGCCAGCACTATCACCCAGTAAACGAATATTGATGGTGGAAGATACGGCGTCGGTGGCGGCGTTATATAAATCCTACCTTAACCCCTTAGATGTGGATGTCACCATTGTAGGGACGGGTCAGGATGCGATGGCTTTTTTCGAGCAAGAAGGCGATCAGTTAGCACTGATGATCTTAGATCTACGCCTGCCGGATATGTCGGGCATTGATGTGCTTGCCAAAGTGCGCGCAGTCGCGCCCGATTTACCCGTGATTATTATGACCGCTCATGGCTCGATTGATGCCGCTGTCGATGCCATGCGTCATGGTGCCAATGACTTTTTGATCAAGCCTTGTGAAGCCGATCAGTTGCGTGTCACGGTCAATAAGTCGCTCAAACCCAAGCCGAGTCATCCGGGAAAGCGACCAAACAGGAAAGTGAATACCACGGGTTTATTGGTCGCAGTCTGCCGATGCAGGCGGTGTACCGTGTGATCGAATCGGCTGCGCCCAGTAAAGCCACGGTGTTTATTACCGGTGAAAGCGGGACCGGTAAAGAGGTATGCGCGGAAGCGATTCATGCTGCCAGTACGCGAAGTAACAAGCCAATTATTGCACTGAATTGCGCGGCTATCCCGAAAGATTTGATTGAAAGTGAGTTATTTGGTCATGTGAAAGGAGCCTTTACTGGCGCTGCGTCTGAGCGTGAAGGGGCCGCAGAAATGGCCAATGGTGGCACCTTATTCTTGGATGAAATTTGCGAAATGGATATGGATTTGCAATCCAAACTGCTACGTTTCATTCAAACGGGGAGTTTTCAAAAAGTCGGCTCCTCGCAAGTAAAGTCGGTGGATGTCCGGTTTGTCTGTGCCACTAACCGCGATCCCTGGCTCCAAGTACAGCAGGGGAAATTCCGGGAAGATCTCTACTACCGCTTGCACGTTATTCCACTCGAGCTGCCGCCTTTAAGAGAGCGTGGAGACGATGTGATCGCCATTGCCAACGCCTTACTCGCGCTGTTTTCCGCTGAAGAAGGCAAAGATTTTTGTCGTTTTAGTGACGAAGTGACCACTCAGCTCCTTCGATACGACTGGCCAGGCAATGTTCGGCAGCTGCAAAACGTGATCCGTAACATAGTGGTGTTGCATAACGGCGAAGAAGTCAGCAAAGAGATGCTACCATCGCCAGTCGCTCGCGTTTCTGGTGCTGAAATTGCATCTACAGGGGATAACACGCGATCGGAAGCGGCGAACAGCGCATCAGCAACTCACGAGCCCGTCAAGCCAGCATCGCCAGTGGTGATGAAAGCCGATATAGAACCATTATGGAAAACGGAAAAACGTGCTATTGAAGTCGCGATCGACGTGTGTAATGGCAATATCCCGCAAGCGGCGGGGTTACTTGAAGTTAGCCCTTCAACCTTGTACCGAAAACTACAAGCTTGGCAAAAATCTGCGGCGCATGAATGATAGGAATGGATGTATGGCCACCACAGTAAATACTGAAACATTACGTCGACTGAAATCAGAAGTAGGCGAGGATACGGTGACGGTTTTGCTCACTGTATTTAGCGACGAGCTATCCCAATACCATTCTCAATTGTCTGGTTCGCCATCGATCGAGCAAGTTCGCGAGATCAGCCATGCGATCAAAAGCAGTGCTGCCAGTTTTGGGGCGGATGATCTGGCCGAGATGGCGCGTGAGTGTGAATCACGCGTCAAGCAAGGGCAACAGGAGTGGATGACACATCATTTAGATGAGCTGACCGAGATGTTACGAGGAACGGCCTCTACCTACCGAGAAATGGCCGTCGAGCAAAACTTCATCAACAGCTTGACGTAGTTTATCCCTGTCATGACGCCAATGATGATTTGAGGAGGCCAAGCTGGCCTCTTTTTGTTGGTAACGTGTGGCGAGCTGCGACGCGTTTTGTTCTCCGATCACAATATCGATTTCTTTCCCACCCATTGCACGCTCGCACCAAGCAAGCATAGTGGCTAATGACATGTCACCCGCCGGCCCGATTTCCTTGCCAAGGTTTCTAATAAACGCCAGTTTGGCCTGTGTATGTTTCAACGCACGGCTGAGTTCGGGGACGAGCAGCGGCGGCATTACACTGGTTAAAAAACTGCCAGGGCCGAGCAAAATCAAGTCAGCCTGCTCGATAGCCTCAATGGCTTCGCGGGTCGCGGGGACGGTTGGGGACAAAAAGAGACGCGTCGGGGGAGCGCTTAGCTCATCAATATGTGTTTCTCCCGACACCGTCTCACCCTCTGGCGTTAACGCGGCAAGCTCAGCAGGGTGCTCGGACATCGGCAGTAAATTAGGGCGGATATCTAGCAGATCGCGAATAAGTTGGATGGCTTCAAGCGGACGGACTGAGAGGTTATCCAGTGCCGTAAGGATCAGGTTGCCCAAATTATGCCCGTTCAGCTCACCTTTCCCTTTAAAGCGAWATTCAAACAGCATGGAGCCGACCGAGGGCTCGGTGATTAATTGGTTGAGGCAGTTACGAATGTCGCCCCAGGCTATCCCCCCTTGGCATGCACGGATACGGCCAGTGGATCCCCCGTTATCGGTTGTGGTAACAATGCCTGTTACCTGCTCACCATATATTCCCAATGCCGATAAGACGCGCCCCAGACCATGCCCGCCACCGATCGCGACGATACGTTGTGAATGCTGATCTGAAACCTGTTGGATCATTGCGTCGTTTCCTGAGAAAAAATCAATGTGCCTAGTTTACCTGAAGCTCAAGCGACTAGGTATTTACCAGAGCAGTAAAGTGTGAGCAAGTCAGGAAAGTGGGACAAAAGGGTGAAGGTAAAAAAAGAGGTAACGCGTCGCGTTACCTCGCCCAATCAAGCAAATGTATAAAAAGGGCAAATAGCAAGGCAGCAATAAAAACGGTTTAATGGGGATCTTGCATCATGCTCAACAGATAATCCCGTGTGGCGACACAGGAGCTGTTCGCCATTAACTGTTGTTTTTCCCCGGTGGGGAGCGGCAGCAGCTCTAACCAGCGCTGGCATAACCACGCCAAATTGGAGAACTCGGTCTCTCGGTGCATTTGTTGTAGTTCAGGGTAGCGCTCAAACATCGACTGTAAGCGCTCCACGAGAGGCTCGCTTTGTTTGTCGACGTGGCAATCAGGCCACCGAGGTAATGCGTTGACCGAGGCAAACAAGATTTGGTTGTGCTGCTGGTTAAACGCATGAATCGCAAAGCGTGCGGTTCCCCGTGCCGTGATCACTAAGCAGCCATCTTCTTGGCTTCGGGTATAGTCCTCAATTTCAATAAAGGTGCCAATATCCACGTGAGAGCGCTGGGCTTGTGTTTCTGCCATACACACTCCGATAGGGAGTCCATGCTTTAACGCGAATACGAGTGTGTCTAACGAGTCGCCTGCTGGGATCCGAAGAGGTATCCGGCCCCCGGGCAAGATGTGACGATCATTAAACAAAATTGGTGTGGATTGTCCCATGTGACACCCCCTGACAAGCAATGGCGTTGGTCTAGTAATCTAGATATTGCAAAAGGGGTGCCTACTTTTTGAAACGCCCGTATACCAGCGGTTCGGCATCGTGATGTCGCGATTGCGTAGCGCTTGAGGGCGAGAACTCGCAATTTGCAACGCAAATCCGCTCGCGATAACGCATTGTGCAAACGCTAACTTGCTCGCTTTGCGGTCGCCCGTGAGTAGGATTACGCCCTGATTCGTCGTCAGCATCGCGATATAAAGACAAAAAAATAGCCTCCATTTGGAGGCTATTAAAGAGGTGTTTTTAACATCAACACCGCGTTAGCGGTTAACCTGTGGTTTTTTTCCTTTATTTGGGTTGTAACCATGGCGAACGCGTGCGCATAAAGGGCGCGAGGTTGAGCTTTGTGGTCTCATAGTCTTGCTTTTTACTCTCTTGTCGGAAGAAAAATTAGGTTGATGATCGGGAACAGCTCATCAACAACACAATGATGGGGGATAGAGCGCCGAATAACAACATCGTTTGTTTAAAAAAGCGTCAATATTGGTATTTCGTCTAAACAGCCGCTTATTATCAGCAAATGTTATTAAACTAAGGCAAGAGCGGGCCGATATCCGCTATGGCTCTGGGTTGAGACGTCGAGATGTTGTGGAGGCGAAGATGTTTGGCGTGCCTTTTCGGCAATATTTTGCTTTATTGACGATGAAGGTGTAGCTTAAAAATTGCACAAGCGGTTTGTACTGGCGTAACAGCCGAGTGGACTCGGTCGTTGTTCCGCGAGTGACTGTGCCAAATACTGATGAGTTCAGGAGGACACAATGAAACACAAGCGCTATAGCAACAAGAAAATCAAAGAAATGCTTAACGAGGTCATGCCAGAAATGGAAAAAGCACGTGAGGACAACCGTGTTCTGCGCGATCAGGCCAGTGATCGTTCATCCGATAGTGGCCCCATTTTTAGTCCCGACGATGCCAAAAAATAGTGGTTTATAGAACAAAGCCAGCCTGCGAAGCTGGCTTTGTTGCGACATTATCACCACTCAAGCCTACCGAAGCAGCCGTTTCTACGTTCTCCCTCCGTTCTCCCTCCGTTCTCCCTCCGTTCGACATCCGTGCCTGATCCTCGCATCTATTCGCGGTGAGCGTTTCCTCTGACAGACACCATTACCGCTTATTCAATTCAGATTTTGTGACCGTGATAGCTGTCTGACATCACGTGCATGTGTTTCTGTTGAGTTTTTTTGACAAATAACGTTTAGTATCGGCTTTACAATTAAGTAACATTTGACGCATATTGGCAGTCAAAGTCACTGAGATTGCGAAGATAGAGAGAGGCTTGTGTGTTTTTTCGACCGCAAGCTAGTTCAGCATTAGTGCCAATGCCCCCAGATTCAGTATAAATAGCAATTTGTTCCGTATTTTGTTTCTTGTGGTGAATAAAGCGCTAACGCGGCCTCGTCTTACCAGCTTAAAATTCCTTTATGCGACTTTTAAGTAGTGAAAGATGAGTTTTTAATCTCATTCTATGGCAAAATACTTCAGATTTATGGCAAAACACAGCGTTGCTTGGTAATGTTTTGCCTCTAATCGCGCAGCGAGGCGTAGTACATCTTTTTAGATTGTGCAAAACGGATTCCCCCGCCACGTGGCGTCGATTGTCATGGATGCAATAGCGATTGTTATGGAGTTACACGATGAAGCTAAACACGATCACCCGAACCCTCTTTATGGGCGCTGGCCTTTCTCTGGCTCTAGCAGGATGCAGCGAACCAGAGCAAAAACAGACCTCTCAATCCAACCCTGAAACCAAACAACAAGCCGAGTCCGCGACAGGCGAGCCGCAACTGGCGGCAGAGCAAGAGCTCGTGCGTGGTAACGGTGCCGAAGTGGCGTCGTTGGATCCGCATAAAACTCAAGGCGTGCCTGAGTCGCATGTTATTCGTGACCTGCTAGAAGGCTTGGTCAACCAGGATGCAGACGGCAATGTTATCCCTGGTGTCGCTTTGCGTTGGGAAAACGAAGACAACAAGGTGTTTACCTTTTATCTCCGTGAAGACGCCAAATGGTCTAACGGTGATCCTGTTACTGCGCAAGATTTTGAGTACAGCTTTAAGCGTGTGGCTGATCCGATGACAGCGTCACCTTACTCTTGGTACCTAGGCTACACCCACATGGAGAATGCCAAAGCCATTATTAAAGGTGACAAAGATAAAGACACATTGGGCGTTGAAGCGCTGGACGATCACACCCTTCAGGTAACGTTAGATACCGCGGTGCCTTATCTTGTGAAGATGATGGGTCACACCACCATGAAGCCGGTACACAAAGAAACGGTGGAAAAACATGGTGACCAATGGACCAAACCTGAGAACTTCGTGGGTAATGGCGCCTATGTCGTGGACAACTGGGTGATTAATGAGCGCATTGAGTTAACCCGTAACGACCAATATTGGGACAATGAAAATACCACGCTCGATAAAGTGACCTATTTGCCGATTGAAAACCAAGTCGCAGAAATGAACCGCTACTTGGCCGGCGAAATTGACATGACGTATGAGATCCCGAACGAGCATTTCCGTCGCCTGAAAAACGAGCACCCAGAAGATTTGTCTATCGTGGGTAACCTGTGTAGCTACTACTACATCTTTAATACCAAGCGTGAACCCTTTAATGATGTTCGTGTGCGTAAAGCCTTGTCTTATGCGATTGACCGTAACGTGATTACCGATGCGCTACTGGGTCAAGGGCAAAAGCCCGCGTATTTCTTGACGCCTGAAATTACCGCTGGATTTGATCCTGAGCTGCCAGCGTACGCCAAGATGACACAAGAAGAGCGTGATGCGGAGGCCAAGCGTCTGCTCAAAGAAGCTGGGTTCGGTGAAGACAACCCGCTCGACTTCTCACTGCTTTATAACACCAGCGAAAACCACAAAAAGCTGGCCGTCGCAATCGGTCAAATGTGGAAAGACAAGCTGGGTGTGGATGTTGCACTTAATAACCAAGAGTGGAAAACCTACCTGAGCACCAAAGATGAAGGTAATTTTGATGTCGCGCGCGCCGGTTGGTGTGGTGACTACAATGAAGCGTCTACCTTCCTCAGCTTGATGCGTAGCTCCAACTCATCAGGTGGTGTGCATTATGATAGCCAAGCTTATGATGCGATCATGGAAAACGCCATGACCACCACAGACGACGACAAGCGCACACAACTGTACTTGGATGCGGAAGCCCAGATGGCAAAAGACATGCCGATTGCGCCGATTTACCAGTATGTAAAAGCGCGTCTGCTTAGTCCACAAGTCGGTGGCTTCCCTGCCAATAACGCCGAAGAGAAGATCTACTCAAAAGATCTTTATATCAAGGCTGAGTAACGCCTGATTCACAGCTGATAAGGGAGCCGCACCACGCGGTTCCCTTGGCTGGTTGTCGTTATGTAGGTATAGCCTAGGTAGCGGACGCTGTGAGGCTCAAAACGAAACGGTACAGTTATGTTGAAATTTATCGCCAAGCGCCTTTTGGAAGCTATTCCAACGTTGTTGGTCTTAATTACTATCTCTTTTTTCTTGATGCGGTTTGCGCCAGGCAACCCTTTTTCAAGCGAACGTCCATTGCCCCCTGCCGTAATGGAAAATATTAATGCCAAATACGGCTTGGATAAGCCTGTGTTTGAGCAATACACCACCTATTTGGGCAATATCCTACAAGGGGATTTTGGTCCATCGTTTAAATACATTGATTTTACGGTGAATGAGCTGATTGCTGACGCATTTCCTGTATCGGCACAAATCGGTGCGTTGGCGTTTATCTTTACGCTGATTTTTGGGGTCACGATTGGCACCATTGCTGCGCTCAAACAAAACACCTGGATTGACTACACCATCATGTCCACGGCGATGTTAGGGGTGGTGATGCCATCCTTTGTGCTCGCGCCAGTGCTGATTTATATCTTCGCCATTAATCTTGGTTGGTTCCCCGCCGGTGGCTGGCAAGGCGGTGGTTGGCAATTCATGGTGTTGCCAATGATCGGTATGTCCTTGCTGTATGTGGCCACATTTGCGCGTGTGACCCGCGGTAGCATGATCGAAACCCTAAACAGTAACTTTATTCGCACCGCGCGTGCCAAAGGGCTCAGTTACCCTAAGATTATTGTTAAACATGCGCTCAAGCCTGCGATGCTACCGGTTGTGTCCTACATGGGACCCGCGTTTGTGGGCATTATTACTGGGTCGGTGGTGATCGAAACCATTTTCGGCTTGCCTGGTATCGGTAAGCTGTTTGTGAACGCCGCGTTTAACCGTGATTATTCATTAGTGCTTGGCTGTACCATTTTGATCGGTACGCTGACCATTCTTTTCAACGCGATCGTCGATATCCTGCTGGCGTATATCGATCCTAAGATTCGTTACTAGGGGTGACATGATGCTGACGAAAAAAGAAAACATTGACGCCCTCGAAAACTTTGCTGAAGAAGTCGATGTCAAGGGGCGTAGCCTTTGGCAGGATGCGGCGATTCGTTTTAAACGTAACCGTGCCGCGATGGCGAGCTTGGTGATTCTGGTATTGATTGGTTTGAGCGTGATCCTTGGGCCGTATATCAGTGCCTACGCGTATGACGCGACCGATTGGTATGCCATTCATGCGGCGCCTTCATTGGGCGTAGACGGACATTGGTTTGGTACCGATGCGTTAGGCCGAGATCTCTTTACTCGCACCATGATGGGCGGGCGTATATCGATCATGGTAGGCGTCATGGGCGCCTTTGTCGCCGTCTTGATTGGTACCTTATATGGTGCCACATCAGGTTTTATTGGCGGCCGCACCGATGCGGTGATGATGCGCTTGGTGGAAATCCTCCAATCGATTCCGTTCATGTTCTTCGTGATTGTATTGGTAACCTTCTTTGGCCGTAATATCGTGCTGATCTTCGTGGCCATTGGCTGTATTGCTTGGCTAGACATGGCACGTATTGTGCGCGGTCAAACACTCAGCTTACGCAGCAAAGAGTTTGTCGAAGCCGCGCACGTTTCAGGGGTGAGCACGCGCCATATCATTACGCGCCACATCGTGCCAAACGTACTTGGGATTGTTGCGGTTTACTCGACCTTACTAGTGCCGAACATGATCTTGTTTGAGTCTTTCTTGAGTTTCTTGGGCTTAGGTGTACAAGAGCCAATGACCAGTTGGGGCGCCTTACTACAAGAAGGCTCGCAAACGATGGAAATTGCGATTTGGCAGCTACTGTTCCCTGCCGCCTTTATGGTCATGACATTGTTCTGTTTTAACTATGTCGGCGATGGGCTTCGTGATGCCTTGGATCCAAAAGACAGATAAGCGACGTTTTTTGTCATCGTAAAAAACGCAATAATATGAAAAGCGCAGGTTTATTTCCTGCGCTTTTTTGTTACTGTTAAATGCGTGTTTCAAGGATGAGAATCGATAGCAGTGGTGGCTGTCGATAGAGTGACAAAGGAGCTGTCATGCGATCCCTCTCAATTCAATGGAAGGTCACCCTCGTGACCAGTTTGTGCGTTGCTGTGACCGCGGTGACGTTATTAACCTTCTCAACCTACGTCAATAACCAGTTTCAGCAAACGGTCGGTCAGGCGAGTACCCAAACGCTGCGTAGCGCTGCTCAACGTCTTGCGACCAGTCAAGCTCAAGTTCAAGCGACCCATGTTCAGCGTTCTTTAGATGAAGCGGTGTACCGCGCGCAAATGCTGGCGCAAAGTGTGGTGTACCTACAGTATAACGCTGAGCAAAACTTTACCGACAGTGGCGAACTTCGCGGCTCAATCAATGAGCTGGTGCGTCGCTCAGTGGAGAACTTCGATACGGTTCAAGCTGCGTTCGTGGTGTTTAAACCCAATGCGCTTGACCAAGAAGATGACTTTTATCAGCTCGATACAGAACGGGGCGCGAATGCCGCAGGGCGTTTTGCCAGCCGCTGGCAAAAGCGGGATGGCGAGCTGCAAGGTACCGTGCTGAGCGAGAAGCAAATTAACAACGGCAATAAAAATGGCAATGGGCAAGCGGCGAATCATTGGTATCAGTGCCCATTGAACCAAGGCGCAGCTTGCGTATCTGCGCCCAAACAAGCGGGCAGTAGCCTGAGTGTCACCATTTCCTCACCACTGATGCGCGACGGACAAGTGCTGGGGGTACTAGGCATTGATATTGCGCTTGGCGGGTTACAGTCAGTGATCGCACAGGCAGATAACGCCCTGTTTGACGGTGCCGGCAATGTCAGTGTATTGAGCCAAGGTGGCCGTTTAGTGGCGTCTGATAACGCCCAAGTGAGCGGTGGCACTGTCGACGATTTACCCACCAGCCCTGATGCGATGAGCTCCTGGCTGACGCAGGGACAGCCACAGACTGTATGGCAAAAAAGCCAGTTGATGACCTACGTGCCGATTGCCTTGCCAGGCACCACGTGGGGAGCCCTTATCACCTTGCCGGAAGATGTCTTGCTCTCTGAGGCAAACCAATTAAGCCAACAAATTACCGCGCAACGCAGTCAAGCCGCGTGGACAGAACGTAGCTTAGGGGTTGTGGCAACCCTGCTTGCCTTGGTTATCGCCGGATTAGCGGCGCGCCAAATCGTTAAACCCCTGAAGCTACTGGCGGAACGATTGGCAGAGATTGCCGACGGCGATGGCGATCTCACGCAGCGTATCCAGCTTAAAAATCGTGATGAAATTGGGGTACTGGCGGGGCGCTTTAACCGCTTCCTCGATAAGCTTCAGCCTATTATGGCGAATGTGATTAATAGCGTTGAAGAAGCGGAACATACAGCCAAAGAAGCCGCACGCGTGGCCGTGCAAACCCGAGATGGTAGCCGTGAACAAGTATCAAGCTTGGATGCAGTGGCGACAGCATCCGAAGAGATGACGCAAACTGCCTCACAGGTTGCCAGTCATACCGAATCGGCGCTAACTGCGGCCACCGCGGTGAATACAGCGACGGAGAAGGGTGAAAAAATTGTGACTGGTTCGTCGCAAGCGATGACGCGTTTGGTGGAGACGCTGAATGGCGCGACCCACGATGCGCAAACCTTACAAAAGAGTAGTCAGGATATCACCGAGATCCTGACGGTGATTGACACCATGTCAGAGCAAACCAACTTACTTGCGTTAAATGCGGCGATTGAAGCGGCGCGTGCGGGTGAGCAAGGGCGCGGGTTTGCGGTGGTCGCTGACGAAGTCCGTGAACTGTCACAGCGTACTAACCAGTCAATCACCCAGATCCGTACCGTGATTGATTCGTTGCAGTCGGGGGCAGAGTCAGTGGTAGCAGCGATTCATGAAGGGAATCAGTTAGCGGATGACACCGCTGAAAAGGTGCAAGAGACGGTGGCGAGCTTGGACCAGATTCGTACCGCGATGCAAGACATGATGGGGCTTAACAGTGAAATTAGCGCGGCGGCGGAGCAACAAAGCGCGGTATCAGGCGATGTGACGCAAAACGTGACCCATATTCGTGAACGCAGCGATGAACTCTTGTCGCATGCCGAATCGGCGGCGAGTATTGCCAGCCAATTGGAGGCGCTGGCTGGCCGTCAGCGTGCCCTAACGGCCCAGTTTAAAGTCTAATCTTGGTGATGCGCGGTTACTCTGGCGCTTCCTCGAGGGGATACCAGTAGCCGCGATTGACCCACAGCGTCAGCATCGGCCAAAACAGGCTATGGTCGGCGGCATCGCCGAGGATTTCCCAATCAATAAAGCGTTGATTGCATAACGCTGGGGTGAGTGACTCACATCCTGTGGGTAAATCAAAGCTTTCACCCAGCATAAAAATCATTTCAGGCTGATCTGGGTGATAAAACGCACGCAACCCACTGAGTTTTTCCAGACAAAGCCCGTCTTGCATCGCGGCTTTGAGACTATCCGGTTGCCACTGTGGATCGGGGCTGAGTAAGTCGAGCTCATGCCGGGCTTGAGAGAGAAACTCGCCAATCCAGCGCTTTTTGCGGGTCTCGTCGTGCATGAGTGCCATCATCATCTCGTTCATTTGCGCGAGATGTTGTGGATCCAATGCCGCAGGCGCATCGGCTTGCGCTGGCATGGCAGGCCAATGGAAATGATTGTCTCCGGCTTCGTCGACAATCACTTGGTCAGCATAACTGCTCAGTAGCTCTCGGGCTTTTGGTGAGCGATAGCCAACCGAGTAGCTGAGCGAGGGCTCAAGGGTATCGCCTTCGTGTGGAAAGCCTGGCGGGATATAAAGAATATCGCCTGGTTCTAGCTCCACATCGATAATGGCGTCAAAGCCGGTGATCTGCTTGAGCCCGGTGTCTAAGTTAGCTTCTTGGTAATCACCTTTTGGCCCCACACGCCAACGGCGACGCCCTTGGCCTTGCACAATAAACACATCATACTGATCAATATGAGGCCCAACGCCGCCCTGAGGCTGGGAATAACACACCATGACATCATCAAATAGCCACTGTGGTAGCGAGGTAAATGCCTCAGCGAGATCACGCACGCCTGGGTGCCAGTGGTTAGCGGCTTGTACCACCAGTTGCGCATGCGTCGCTGGGAAATCATCGAAGTGCTCGAAAGGGCCGTTCGCGACTTGCCATTGGCCATTGGCTTGGGTCACGAGACGTGAGTCAATGTCTTCTTCCATCGCGAGTCCTGCGACTTCTTCAGGCTCAATGGGATCGTTAAAATTGGCTAACCCTTGGCGGATAACGGTTGGGCTTTGATGCCAATGTGCGGCCATAAATTCGGCGAGCGAGAACTGAAACTGATACATAACGACTTAGTTTACGAAATTTGCGGCAGTATAACGTGACGAGCAGGGTGGTGCGAGTGGGATAAAAAACGGCCCCCATTATGGAGGCCGTGAGCATTGGACACATTTTGCTTACAGTTTGTCAGTGAGCTTGACCGCATCACCAATATAATTGGCGGGTGTCATTTGCTTGAGGCGTGCTTTCTCGTGCTCAGGCAAATCAAGACTATCAACAAAGGTACGCATCCCTTCGCCATCAACCCGTTTGCCACGTGTCAGCTCTTTCAGCTTCTCGTAGGGCTTTTCTATCCCATAACGACGCATCACGGTTTGAATTGGCTCGGCAAGGACTTCCCAGTTTTGATCCAGTTCCGCCTCGAGTGCGGCCTGGTTGACTTCTAGCTTGCTGATCCCTTTAAGGGTCGATGCATAAGCAATCAGGGTGTAGCCCACACCCACACCGAGGTTGCGTAATACGGTGGAGTCGGTGAGATCACGCTGCCAACGAGAAATCGGCAACTTTTGCCCTAGGTGAGAGAAAATGGCATTGGCCAGGCCGAGGTTACCTTCCGAGTTTTCAAAATCAATCGGGTTCACTTTATGTGGCATGGTCGATGAACCAATTTCGCCGGCAATGGTTTTTTGCTTAAAGTGACCCAGTGCGATATAGCCCCAGATATCACGATCAAAGTCGATCAAAATGGTGTTAAAACGTGCGACCGCGTCAAATAGCTCGGCAATATAGTCATGTGGCTCGATTTGAGTGGTGTACGGATTCCAGTCAATACCTAATGAGGTCACAAAGGCTTCGCTGTAAGCGTGCCAATCAATGTCGGGGTAAGCGGACAAGTGCGCATTGTAATTACCCACAGCGCCGTTGATCTTACCTAGGATTTCGCTACTTTGAACCTGTTTGATTTGGCGTGCCATGCGGTACGCCACGTTTGCCATCTCTTTACCCATGGTCGATGGAGACGCAGGCTGACCGTGGGTACGTGAAAGCATGGGTACGTCGCGGAATTGTTGCGACAGGTCTTTGACGGCGTCCGCCAGACGTTGCATTTCTGGTAAAATTACCGTATCGCGTGCTTCTTTTAGCATCAGTGCATGCGACAGGTTATTAATGTCTTCAGAGGTGCAGGCAAAGTGAATGAATTCACTGACTGCGTTGAGTTCTGCGTTATCGGCAATCTTTTCTTTTAGAAAATACTCAACGGCTTTGACATCATGATTGGTGGTGCGCTCAATCTCTTTGATACGTGCGGCATCTTGTTCATCAAACTCAGCAGCAATGCGGTCGAGTTGGGCATTGGCGTCATGACTAAAAACAGGCACTTCTGCGATGCTGTCTGTCGCTGCCAGTTTTTGCAGCCAACGGATTTCCACGATGGTGCGGTATTTAAGCAATCCAAATTCACTAAAAATCGATCGCAACGCAATCGTTTTCGTACCGTATCGGCCATCGACCGGTGAAACAGCAGTCAGCGCTGACAGTTCCATTTTTTGTCTCCTGAGTTCAATCTGATTAGCTTCGGGCTAGAATGAGTTTGGCCTGCTCAACCATTTGTTTGCGACCAAAGATAAGGTGCCGGCGCTTACCGCCTACTTGACGCCATAGGACAGCACTGCGGATACCGGAAAGCAAGATGGCACGCACACGGTGTTGCACGCCAGTTTGCTGTAAATGTTGTGGGTCACCAGACACTTGAATGCGCGGTCCTAGAGGGCTGATCACGTCGAGATAAATGCTGGCGAGATTGCTGATCATTTGCTCATCAAGCAAATCAAAATGGCTTACTTGACGCTCAATCGTTTCAATGCGATCGCCCAGTTGTGCCATGGCATCACGGCGGCTGGACAGTTTACGCTCCAGCGCCAACAAATTAATCAGGTAGCGCATGGTTTCGCTACCGTTGCGGCTATTATCGAGTTGGCCAATGAGGGTTTCTAAACCAACATGAAGGCCTGACTCACCGCCACCGGTGACATTCCCCACTTCTCCACGAAAGACGTCTAGGGTAGAAGAGGGGTTAGTGATGATAATGCTACTCAGGCTCGTATTTAACGCGTCTTGGTCACAATACCCATTTCGAGATACGTCTTGCACCAGTTTTGCTGCCTGACAAATGCTGGCAAAAGCCAGGGTGCGATCATAAATCGTCTCTGCCACTGATCACGGCTCCTTAAATACGTTGCTCGATAATGCCACCGCCTAGGCACACATCGCCATCGTAAAAGACAGCGGATTGCCCCGGCGTTACCGCAATTTGCGGCTCGTCGAAGATAACTTTCACTGTATCATCATCAACGGGCGTGATAGTACACGATATATCGTGTTGACGGTATCGGGTTTTTACCGTGCAACGGCGGGTCTCGGTCACAATCTCACGATCGACCCAGTGCAATTGCGCCGCGATGAGCCCTTCTGAATAGAGTCGAGGATGATCATGGCCTTGACCGACGAGCAGTACATTACGCGCGACATCTTTATCGACCACATACCAAGGGGCTTCACTACCGTTGCCCCCCTTTAAGCCACCAATCCCTAAGCCTTTGCGCTGACCCAAGGTGTGGTACATCAAACCTTGGTGTTCACCAATGACGTCGCCCTCAGTGGTTTCGATAGGGCCGGGCTGCGCGGGTAAATACTGTGATAAAAAGTCAGTAAACTTACGCTCGCCGATAAAGCAAATGCCGGTTGAATCTTTTTTCTTCGCCGTCACCAAGCCTTGCTCTTCCGCAATTTGGCGTACCTGCGGTTTTTCTAAATCGCCCACAGGGAACAGGCTTCGTGCCACCTGATCGTGGCTGAGGGTATAGAGGAAGTAGCTCTGATCTTTGTTGCTATCAAGGCCGCGCAGCATTTGCGCTTTTTCACCGTTTTCGGGGAAGGTGCGACGGACATAATGCCCCATGGCAATATAATCGGCATCCAACACCTCGTCGGCAAACTCGAGAAACGCCTTAAATTTAATTTCTTTGTTGCAAAGAATGTCAGGGTTGGGCGTACGACCCGCTTTGTATTCGGTTAGAAAGTGCTCGAAGACGTTGTCCCAGTACTCAGCGGCAAAGTTAATGGTGTGGAGCTCGATGCCAAGCTTGTCACACACATCTTGCGCATCAGCCAAGTCTTCTGCAGCAGAGCAATACTCCTCGTTGTCATCCTCTTCCCAGTTTTTCATAAACAGGCCTTCTACCTGATAACCCTGTTGTTTCAACAAGTAGGCAGAAACGGAGGAATCAACACCGCCGGACATTCCGACAATCACTTTTTTGCTGCTGTTATCTGACATGGTGATCACAAATGCTGCTATCAATAAACGGACGCTGAGTTTAACAGAATCAAATCGCCGGATACAGATGTGATAGGGCTCACATGTTAGCCGTTATCCAAAGTGAGTAGATGAGTGGGTAGATGGTCGCGTGGCCTGCGACCGATGCAGCTTATATTAATACTATTGCTATCAATGGGGGTAAGTATTTGTGATTGGGTGCCGCGCAAAGACTTGTGAACCCCTTAGGTTTATCGACCGACTCCCGCACGCAGACACGCCGTATACCCATCCCTGGGGGCTCCGCCGCGCCATCCTTGGCGCGGAGGGTCTGTGTGCGAAAATCGGACGATGGTATGTTCAGGTATTCCTAGCGCTTATCTCGTTTCTTCGACGGTGCGCGCTTGGACGAGCGAGTGCGCCCACGCGGTGCTTTCCCTTTTGCGCCTTTGGGTTTAGGAGTGAACTGCTCGAAGCCTTTCGGCGGAGCGACCTCACGCCACTGGCCCGGTTGCAAATCATCCAGCTGCCATGGGCCGAGTTGGGCACGAATCAAGCGCAGCGTCGGGTGGCCGATATGCGCGGTCATGCGGCGTACTTGCCGGTTTCGCCCTTCTTGCAGTACCACCTTTAACCAAGTGGTGGGAATGTTAGCGCGATAACGCACCGGAGGGTGGCGTTCCCAAACGGCGGGTGGTGCCATTTTGGTGACATCGGCGGGCAGGGTGAGACCATCTTTCAGTTTGACACCGTTACAGAGCGCCTGAATTGCTTCATCGCTAGGCTCGCCTTCGACTTGTACCCAATAGGTTTTGGGCGACTTGGATGAAGGCTGGGTGAGTCTGGCTTGTAAAGCCCCGTTATTGGTGAGCACCAGCAAGCCTTCGCTATCTTTATCAAGTCGACCGGCCGGGTACACATCTTTCACCGATACAATGTCGGCCAATGTACTGTCGCCTGGTTCGCCACTAAACTGGGTCAACATGTTATAAGGTTTGTTAACAAGTATCACTTTTGTGGCGAGGGCGGCCGCTCGGGGAGCCTTTCCACCCTTGGCCGATGGAGCTTGGGTGTTTGAAACAGCCTTTGACGCTGGCTGGGGGCGGGCTTTATATGGCATGAGGGCTGTCAAATAGATTAAACGGCAAATGAGACTTCCGTATTATACACGTAATAATCTGTTTGGCGTGTTGTATGAATTCGAGTATCCTCGACTCGCATCTTACACAAAGATAACAAATGGACGCTAGGAGATTAAAATGGAAAGTAAAGTAGTTGTACCGGCGGAAGGTCAGAAGATCACACTCGACGGCACAAAACTGGTAGTCCCTAACCACCCTGTGATCCCTTACATTGAAGGGGATGGCATCGGGATGGATGTTAGCCCTGCAATGATCAAAGTTGTTGATGCAGCTGTTGCTAAAGCCTATAACGGTGAGCGTAAGATTTCATGGATGGAAATCTACACCGGTGAGAAGTCCACCAAGGTATATGGTGACGATCAGTGGCTGCCAGCTGAAACCCTCGACTTTATCCGCGAATACAAAGTGGCAATCAAAGGGCCACTGACGACCCCAGTTGGCGGTGGTATTCGCTCATTGAACGTGGCGCTTCGTCAAGAACTCGACCTCTACATTTGTGCGCGTCCGGTACGTTACTTCACTGGCGTTCCTAGCCCACTGAAAAAGCCAGAAGATACTGACATGGTGATCTTCCGCGAAAACTCAGAAGACATCTACGCGGGTGTTGAGTTTAAAGCCGGCACGGCCGAAGCGGATAAAGTGATTAAGTTCCTGCGTGAAGAAATGGGTGCCAACAAAATCCGTTTCCCTGAGCAGTGCGGTGTAGGCATTAAGCCAATCTCAGAAGAAGGCACCAAACGTCTGGTTCGCGCCGCTATCGAGTACACCATCGATAACGACCGTGACTCACTGACTATCGTCCACAAAGGTAACATCATGAAGTTTACCGAAGGGGCGTTTAAAGATTGGGCCTATGAAGTGGCCAATAAAGAGTTTGGTGCCGAGTTGCTGGATGGCGGTCCGTGGATGACGATGAAAAATCCAAAGACTGGCAAACAAATCACCATCAAAGACTCCATCGCGGATGCCTTCTTGCAGCAAATTCTGCTGCGTCCCGCGGAATATGATGTGATTGCCACCATGAACTTGAACGGTGACTACGTATCTGATGCGCTTGCCGCGCAGGTTGGCGGTATTGGTATTGCCCCGGGAGCCAACATTGGTGACGGTGTGGCGCTGTTTGAAGCGACCCACGGCACGGCGCCGAAATACGCTGGTCAAGATAAGGTGAACCCAGGCTCACTCATTCTGTCTGCAGAAATGATGCTGCGTCATATGGGCTGGTTTGAAGCCGCTGACTTGGTGATCAAGTCAATGGAAAAAACCATCGCCAACAAGACAGTGACCTATGACTTTGAACGTTTGATGGAAGGCGCGAGCCTGCGTAAATGTTCTGAGTTTGCTGACGAGATGGTCAAGCAGATGTAATCACTGATTCTCAGTGAGAAACGAAACCCGGCTCAGTTGCCGGGTTTTTTTATGAATATGCTCCAGCTAGTCTTCGATATCTTCCCACGACAATGGGGTGCCTTTGGTTAACGCGCGTGTTGCGCGCTTTCCGATCACGGCATCATAGTGTTTCGGTGCCAAACCAAAGCCAGGGCGAATACTGCGCACATTATCGGCCGTCAGTGGCTCTCCGGGCGCGATATCCTCACAGACATACAAAGAGCGCCTAAATTGCCGGTTGCTCGATTCGGCCGCTCGTGTGGTTAGAGCGCTTTGTCCTAACGCTCGCCACGCCGCGTGGGTTTGCTCACAAAGCGCACTGAGTGCAGGTGGCGTAAGCGAGAAAGCAGCATCCGGACCTCCCGAGTCTTCGGAGAGCATCACATGTTTTTCAATCACGCACGCGCCGAGTGCGACGGCTGCGATCGCGGCGGTGTTGGTCAGCGAATGATCAGATAAGCCCGCCAAGGTTTGATAGCGGGTGGCTAAGGTTGGAATGGTTCGCAGATGGCTTTGTTCAATTGGCGCAGGGTAGGCGCTGATACAATGAAGCAACACCAGCTCACGACAGCCGTTATCACGGGCGGTCGCCACCGCCTCGGCGATCTCTGTCTCGTCAGCCATGCCGGTTGAGATGATCATCGGTTTACCGGTTTGCGCGGCATAGCGAATCAAAGGCAAATCAATCGCCTCGAACGAGGCTATTTTATAGGCGGGTGCGTTAAGATCTTCGAGTAAGTCAATCGCTGAACAATCAAAAGGAGAGGAGAATAAGGTGACGCCTTCTTTTCTCGCGTGATCAAATAACGGCTTGTGCCACTCAAACGGGGTTTGTGCCCAACGATATAGCTGGTGGAGACTATAACCATCCCACAGTCCGCCTTTGATCTGAAACTCATCGTGGTCGCAATCAAGGGTAATGGTATCGGCGGTATAGCTTTGCATTTTGACCGCATCGGCACCGCAGGCTTTGGCCATGGAAATGGTTTGTTTGGCAAGCTCAAGGCTACCATTATGGTTCGCCGACATTTCGGCAATGATATAGGGAGGATGCTGGGGGCCGATCAAACGGCCTGCAATCTTAATGTCGTTGTTCATAAACCGCGTCGATATTCAGTTTGGTTTGAAGGGCACTGGCGCCTTGTTGCCACTCATCAGCGGACAAAGACAGGCACACAATCTCGACTGTTTTTCCCTCAGGCAGGGAAAAGGTGCGTTGCCGACTTTGCGGCGTCTCACGAAAGCCAAAGCGTTGATGTAGCCGAACTACCCCCTGATTATGACTGAGCACTTCACAGTTCAATTGGGTCACGCCCAAGGTTTCAAATGCTAAGCTTAATGCGCCAAACTCCATGAGCGCACCGCTCCCACGTGGTGCATCGGGAGCGGCATAGAAAGCCCAGATTGCACTTGTCCTATTCTCGCTATCGAGGTCAAGGTTGACCACGCCAAGTGGCTTGTCCGGTTGGCCGTCTACGCGTTTGTAAACGATATAGAAATATCGGTGTGTGTTGGCGAGCATATGGCTGAACCATGCTTGGTGCTCATCATGGCTTATTTCATGTTGGGTGTACATAAACTGGCGGACAGCGGGACGATTGCGCCAATGCCATAAAGTGTCACTGTCCGCGTGAGTCACCGCTCTAAAAATCAGTTGCATAAGTCATGCTCCAAGGCCGCGACGACACGCTCTGCGCCTTTTCCATCAGTGATCGCTGGTAGGGTAGGAAGCTGATGCCAGTTTGCCGCAAGATGCTGCAGTGCAGACGCGTAATCTTGCCAGCGGGTGTGCTCACCGCGTCCTAAGTATTGATAGCCCGGCTGTCCGGCGAGATACTCGGCCATGGCGTGTTGGTTTTCCGCCACACATACCAAGGTACTAGGCACTCCCAAGCAGCTGCGCTCAATGGCAGTAACGCCGGCGGCTCCAAATGCGTAGCGTGCCCGTGCCATGTGGGCATCAAAGTCCGACAGTGCTTCCACCACACGAACCCCATCGGAGACAGGCGCTTTACACAATGCGTCGCGGTCTGGGTTGCGCCGGCCGGTGACAATTAACAGTGAGAAAGGCAGCCTCTCGATCTTCTGCTCTTGTTCTAGGTGTTTCACCGCGTCCACAAGCTTGCGGCTTTCACCGGTCGGATCCGTACCGGAGAAAAAGGCGATCACCTTATCTTCCCGCGGCGGCGGAGAGTGATGTAAGGCGGCAAATGCTGGACGCAATAGTGCATAGTCTGGTCCCAATAAGCATCGGGTCTGCGGATTTAAAAGCTGTGACGCGTAGCGCGTAGTCAGGTCAGGCCAAGGGTTTTGATCGAGCAAAAACGCGCAATCGTGGGGCCGATTGGCTAAATCATCAACCACCATCACCGGACAGCCCAATTGGGTGTGAATCGATTGTTCCCAGTGGGCATCGAGGGCGTAATGATCCACCACCATCAAATCCACCGGCGGGTTAGCCACGTATGCGGTTGTCTCTTCGGCATCTTGCTGCTGGCTCACCCCAAGCCAATCGGTGTTGCTGAGCGAGTTTTTGGGGGCAGGCAACACCGCCACCGTTAAGCCTTGTTCATGGCTGACCGCTATCAAATTGCCGGGCAGGTCGCGACATACCAAGGTTACCTGATGACCCGACGCTTGTAGCATGCTAGCCAACACGTGCATGCGGCTGACGTGCCCGGTGCCTATCGCTTGGGAGGCATCGACTCGAATGGCAATATGGCTCATAGCAAGGCCTGTTGCTCCAACAGTTGATACATTAGCTCAGCGCGTAGCCAGTCATCCGGCTCATCAATGTCTTGCACACGGTAATGAGGGATCAACACAGCTTTCGAGTGGGGCGCAAAAACCGGCTCGCGCGCTAAAAACGCACTTGGCGTGCCCCAGTAAAACATTCCCGCATCGTGGTACGCCGGTTGTAGGTCTTGTGAGCGCGTAGTGAAGTGCTCCGGCCATAACATGCTGACACTGCCATCGGTATCGACATGAATACTGCGCTGAATCGGAAAGGCGTAGCGGGTGGCGGCAAAACTGTATTTGACGGTGTCGCCGTCCAGTAACGCTAAGCCTTGGCGCAAGTCATCCGAGGTGACAAAGGGGGTGGTAGCATACAGGCAGCATACCGCGTGCAAAGGCGTTTGCTGTGGCGACGGGTTGAGCCACTGGATAGCATGCTCAAGCACATCCAAGGTCGTAGCGTGATCGCCGGCAATCTCAGCGGGGCGCACAAAAGGCACCTCAGCCCCTGCATCGCGCGCCACACTGGCAATGTCCTCGCAATCGGTGGAAACCAAGACGCGATCGAATAGCCCACTTTGACGTGCTGTCGCAATGGCATAAGTGATAATGGGCGCACCGTTAAACAGTTTGAGGTTCTTGCCCGGAATGCGTTTGCTGCCTCCTCGGGCGGGAATAATACATACATTCATCGGTCACGCGTCCTCAATGGCTTTTTGTAGCGCAGCAATCACTGTATCTTGCTGTTGCTCGGYTAAATCGGGGTAAAGCGGCAAAGTGAKTGCSCCCGCGTAATACTGCTCGGCAAGCGGGAAGTCTCCGRGCTGGAAGCCCTGTGCCTGATAGTAAGGTTGCGTATGCACRGGAATATAGTGCACGTTCACGCCAATGCCTTGCACACGCATAGCCTCAAAAACGGTGCGGCGTGTGTCGGCGTGCTCAAGCTCAATCAAATACAAATGCCATGCCGACTCAGGATCTAAAATGGGTCGCTTAACAGGCAAATCCGCCAGCGCTTGGTGGTAGCGTTCAGCAAGTGCAAATCGTTTGGCGATAAAGGAGCGAAGCTGGGTTAATTGTGAACGGCCAAGCGCGGCATGAATATCCGAGAGGCGATAGTTCATCCCCAGTGTATGCTGCTCATACCCCCAAGGTGGCAGGGCAGCGTGGCTGTCTTCTGCATCACGGGTGATCCCGTGGCTACGCAACTGACGCAGCGCTTTCGCCAATGTAGCACGTTGGGTGGTGGCAACCCCGGCTTCTCCCGCGGTAACCACTTTGACCGGATGAAAACTAAACACGCTAATATCGCTGTACTGGCACCCACCCACTGCCGCGCCTTGATAGTGTGCGCCCATCGCATGTGACGCATCCTCAATAATGGCCACCTGATAACGCTTAGCGAGTGCGGCAATCTCGGCCATTGGCGCACTGGCACCGGCCATATGCACCACCACCAGCACTTTGGGTAAGGTGTGAGTAGCGGCCGCTTGCGCCAGTTTTTTCGCGAGCTGCTGGGGGCATAGGTTACGTGTGCCTGGGTCGATATCGACAAAATCCACTTCGGCACCACAGTATCGACCACAATTGGCTGACGCGACAAAGGTAATGGGCGAGGTCCATAAACGATCCCCTGGGCCTAACCCTAACGCCAGACAAGCAAGATGCAGGGCAGATGTAGCGCTATTAACAGCGACCGCATGCGCAGCCCCGGTGAGTTCGGCGACGGCGGCTTCAAAAGCCGGAACTTGCGGGCCTTGCGTCAGATAATCACTTTTTAGCACCTCAAGCACAGCGGCATAGTCTTGCTCACTAAGATGCTGCTTTCCGTATGGGATCAACGCCATACTCCTTTACTGCTCGGTGTCGAGTTGCAAAATGGCCTCGACGGTTAACACATCTGGGTTAGTGCCTGATTGATACTCAAAGCCCTCTGGCACGGGCTGTCCTTTCTCGCCCAACGCATTTTCTCGATAGTCATCATCGGCATCGTAGAACTTGATGGTGGGACAAATCACGTAATGGTCGGCAAATTCGAGCGTCAGATGCGCATCGTCAGCCGGACACATCACTTCATGCATTTTTTCGCCGGGGCGAATGCCTATCACCTTGACGGGTGTGTTTGGGGCATAGGCGCTGGCGAGATCCGTCAGACGAACCGATGGAATTTTAGGGACAAATATTTCACCGCCATACATGCGCGAAAAGTTTTTCAGCACAAAATCCACCCCTTGCTGCAAGGTAATCCAAAAGCGGGTCATTTCAGGATGGGTAATGGGTAAATGATCCGCACCTTCCGCTGCCTTTTTCTTAAACAAAGGCACCACAGAGCCGCGCGAGCCGACTACATTGCCATAGCGCACCACCGAAAAACGTGTCTTTTGGCCCCCGGTCATATTGTTAGCGGCGACAAACAATTTATCTGAACACAGTTTGGTGGCGCCATAGAGATTATTGGGGCTGGCGGCTTTATCGGTCGAGAGCGCAATCACCTTTTCCACCCCGTTGGCAATCGCAGCGCGAATCACATTCTCTGCACCGTGAATGTTGGTCTTGATACATTCCATCGGGTTGTATTCGGCGGCAGGTACCTGCTTGAGTGCAGCAGCATGAATCACATAGTCAATGCCTTGCATCGCTTGCATTAAACGATCGCCATCACGCACATCGCCGATAAAATAGCGCATGCAAGGGGCGTTAAAGGTTTGCTGCATTTCATATTGCTTGAGCTCATCGCGAGAGAGCACCACGAGGCGGCGTGGTTGATAGCGTTCAAGCAGGGTGCGGACGTACTTTTTACCAAAAGAACCAGTACCGCCGGTGATCAGAATGGATTTGCCGTTAAACATAGGACGCCTTGTCACTAACTGTCGGGAATACAGGCAGTTTAACTGATCTGAGCAGGATTTGGCGATCTGCTACGGCCATGACGCGCGATTAAGCGACATCAAGCGGTTTTATTTTTGCTACCTCGTGTTTAATTGATTGCGACGCCTCCCAAAGATCAACGGCCCTTTGCGCATTGAGCCAAAACTCAGGCGAGTTACCAAACAGACGTGCGAGACGAAGCGCCAGCTCCGGGCTCACGGCTTTACGCTCATCCAATACGGCAGTCATCGATTGATGAGAGACGCCCAAAGCATCAGCCAATTGTTCTACGCTCAAGTCGTAATCGGGCAGAAAATCTTCGCGCAACATGGCTCCAGGATGCGTCGGTTGGCGTTGCATGCCAGCTGTGTTGAAAATCGTCATCACTGTTACCTCATTAGTGGTAGTCGCAAACCTCGACGTCATACGCGTCACCGTCTTCAAAACGAAAGCAAATGCGCCACTGTTTGTTTATCGCTATTGCATGTTGCCCTTGTCTGTTTCCTGACAAAGCGTGAAGGCGATTACCGGGCGGTACCGTGAGATCATCGAGTTGTGTGGCGAGATCGATATACTCCAACTTTCTTGCCGCACGTACCGCCAGCTCGGCAGGGAACCTCTTTGACGCTCCCTTTGAGTATAGTGCCTGCGTTCGTTTATCTGCGAATGATTTGATCATGCATCAAACGTATTTTCGCATGGGATGGGCGTCAATCAAAGGCGTGTATTATCTCTTAAATTGCGAGTGAGATAACTTGCGTCACACAAAGCGCCGCCCACATGCGGCGCTTTGGAGGGACCATGTTTAGGTTAACACGCGCGTGGGCGTTAGCCTTGATGGCGAGAGGCGAGGACTTCGGTCACTTGATGGAGGCTAAGCTCTTGGTCTTGCAGCAATACCAACAGGTGATAGAGCAAATCGGCGCTTTCGTTTAATAGCTCGGCTTTATCGCCTGCCGTGGCAGCGAGGGCGACTTCGACCCCTTCTTCCCCCACTTTTTGCGCGATACGCTTGGTGCCTTTGGCAAATAAGCTCGCGGTGTAAGAGTCATCAGGCGCGGCATCTTTGCGGCTGGCAAGCACTTGCTCTAGGCTCGACAAAAAGCCGGGCCCCGTGTGTGGCGGTTTATTATCACTGTCAAAGCAGGTGGTCGTGCCGAGGTGACAGGTGGGCCCGTGTGGCGTCGCCGTGACCAACAAGGTGTCTTGATCGCAATCGAGTGCAATGTGCTCAAGGCTTAACACATGGCCGGAGCTTTCGCCTTTTACCCAAAGACGCGACTTGCTGCGCGACCAAAAGGTGACGCGACCGGTTTCGAGCGTCGCGTTCAGTGCATCGGCATTCATGTAGCCCAGCATCAATACTTGGCCGCTATCGCTGTGTTGGATAATCGCAGGCACCAAGCCGGCGTTTTTCTCCCAATCGATACGTTCTACCCATGCTGCCGTCATACTCTTACCTCGATCCCTTGTTGTTTTAATGTTTGTTTTAATTCGCTTATCGCGATGATTTGCTTGTGAAACACCGAGGCGGCCAGCGCGCCATCGACATTCGCTTGTAAAAAGGCGTCGGCGAAATGCGAAATTTCCCCCGCACCGCCGGAGGCGATCAGGGGCACCTGACAGCGCTCTCTCACCATGTTGAGTTGGGTTAAGTCATAGCCTTGGCGCACGCCATCGCGGTTCATCATATTGAGTACGATTTCGCCCGCGCCTCGCTGTTGGACTTCCTCAACCCAGGCAGCGGTTTGCCAAGGCGTGGCCTGAGTACGGCTTTCATCGCCGGTAAATTGATAGACTTGATATTGCTCGGTCGCTTCATCGAAGAAGGAATCAATCCCGACCACCACGCACTGCACGCCAAACTTATTGGCCAGCCGAGTGATCAAACTTGGGTCGGCCAAGGCGGGTGAGTTAACCGATATTTTATCCGCGCCGAATTCCAAGATTTGTTGGGCATCGGCTTCGGATTTAATTCCACCGGCGACGCAAAAGGGGATATCAATTACTTCCGCGACGCGACTGACCCAGCTTTTATCGACCACCCGGCTGTCACTGGAGGCGGTGATGTCATAAAACACCAACTCGTCAGCACCTTCTTCGGCGTAGCGTTTTGCGAGCGGTACGATATCGCCGATGATTTCGTGATTGCGAAATTGCACGCCTTTCACCACTTGTCCGTCGCGGACGTCCAAACAAGGAATTATCCGTTTTGCCAGCATGCGATCGCCTCCTCTGCGCTAAAGTTGCCTTCCAGTAGGGCGCGGCCGACGATCACGCCTGCGACGCCAGTGTTGCGTAAGGCGCGAATGTCTTCGAGACTGCCAATGCCGCCTGATGATTGAAACGCAATGCTCGGATAGCGCTGACATAAATCGCGGTAAAGCGCCACATTGCTGCCTTGCAAGGTGCCATCGCGGGAGATATCGGTGCACAGCACATGCTTTAGCCCGACGGACAAATAATCGTCGAGGAGCGCTTCAATGGTGACGCCGGAGTCTTGTTGCCAGCCTGACACCGCCACGCGTCGCGTCCCGTCGCTGTCGATATGAATGTCGAGTGCCAATACAATGCGGTCAGGGCCGTAGGTTTGCATCCAGCCTTTAACCAAATCCGGGGATTTAACCGCGGTGGAGCCGATCACTACGCGCTGTGCGCCGGTGTTCAACAGCTCAATCACGTCCATTTCGGTGCGCACGCCACCGCCAATTTGGATGTTGGCAGGCGTTGATTGCAAAATCTCGGTGATTAAATCGACCTGACGCGCGGTGGGATCTTTAGCGCCGGTTAAATCCACGAGGTGCAACCAATCTGCCCCCGCTTGATGGTAACGTGCAAACTGCTCACGCGGGTCAAAACCGTAGTCGGTTTTTTGCTGATAATCCCCTTGATAAAGGCGCACCACTTGGCCGTCTATCAAGTCGAGTGCTGGTATAATCATCCTTGCTTACATCTCCAAAAAATTCTGAATCAAACGCGCGCCTACTTTGCCAGAGCGCTCGGGGTGAAACTGAACCCCGTAGTAGTTGCCTTGATTGATAGCCGCACTGAACGCATGGCCATAATGACATTGTGCCAAGGTGTAATCGCCGACCGGCATCGCGTAACTGTGGACAAAGTAAAAGTGGCTCCCCGCGACAATGCCATCGAACAGAGGATGATCATTAACGGTGGCAACCCGGTTCCAACCCATATGAGGCAGAGGCTGCCCCGCGGTATCCATCAGTTTGGTGGGAGCGGGGATGTGGCCGAGGCACTCGACCGGGCTGTCGCCTTCATCCGAGTAAGTGCCTAGCATTTGCATGCCAAGGCAAATCCCCAGCAGCGGTTGCTCCACTTGCTTAACTAAATCCACCAAGCCGCGTTCGGTGAGGTTTTTCATCGCTTCGCTGGCCGTGCCGACACCGGGCAAAAAGAGCTTATCCGCCCCTAGCACCACGTCAGGATCGCGGCTTAGTGTGGCCTGATACCCCAAACGCTCAACAGCAAAGCGTACCGAGGACACATTGGCGCAGCCGGTATCGATAATGACAGTCTGTTTGCGCATTACAGCACTCCTTTACTGCTTGGCAGGGCGTCGCCTTCGACCTTGATGGCTTGACGCAAGGTGCGGCCAAAAGCTTTAAATAAGCTTTCCACCAAGTGGTGGGTGTTTTCGCCCGACACCGTCAGGTGTAGGGTACAGGCCAAGGTGTCGGTCAATGAGCGGAAAAAGTGTCCCACCATCTCGGTCGACATATCGCCCACTTGTGGCTGTGGGAAGCTGGCTTCAAATTTCAAATAGGGGCGTCCGGACAAATCCAATGCACATTGCGCCAAGCATTCATCCATCGGCAGGCTAAACCCAAAGCGGCCAATACCGCGTTTATCTCCCAGCGCCCGTTTGAGTGCGTCGCCCAACGCGAGAGCGGTATCTTCAATGGTGTGGTGGTCGTCGATGTGCAAATCGCCTTTGACGCGAACGTTGAGCTGAAAGCCGCCGTGGGTGGCGATTTGATCCAACATGTGATCAAAAAAGCCCAGTCCCGTTTCAATGCGACTGCCGCCACTCTTATCTAGATTAACATCCACCTGAATATCGGTTTCTTTGGTGGTGCGAGTAACGCTGGCCAGTCGCGGCTGCTGGGTGAGGCGCTCGACAATCTGTGACCAGCCCATCACGTCACGTTGATATTTGATCCCTTGTAGCGCCATATTGTTCGCTAAGGTGATATCGGTGTCTCGATCGCCAATCACCGCCGATTGGGCGAAATCAATCCGACCTTGCTGCAGATAGTCTTTCACCAAGCCTAATTTGGGCTTGCGACAGCTACAGTCATCACTGTCAAAGTGCGGGCAAATCAGCACGTCTTCAAAATGGATCCCTTGTGAGCGAAACAGCGCCATCATCATGTTGTGTGGCGCATCAAAGTCCGCTTGCGGGAAGCTCTCGGTCCCTAAGCCGTCTTGATTGCTCACCATCACCAAGGTGTAACCCGCCGCTTGCAGGCTCAGCAACGCGGGGATCACGCCCGGTTCAAGGGCCAATTTATCCAGACGATCCACTTGATAGTCTTCAGGCGGCTCCACAATCAAGGTGCCATCACGGTCAATAAATAAAATCTTGTCTTTCACAGTGGTTGTCCTTATTCACTGAGTTGCTGGCGGATAAAGGCCAACACTTTTTCACATTCGTCACGGTTACCAATACTGATGCGCAAGCTGTTGGCCACGGCAGTCTGGCGCACAATCATGCCTGCACGTCCTAAACGTGCGAACACCGCTTCGGCGTCATCCAGCGTGATGAGCAGATAATTACCAAAGCCCGGGTGCACCTCAACGCCGGGCAGCATACTGAGGCCGGCTTGCAGGTAGGCACGGTTGGCGATCAAGTCCAAAACCTGATATTTCATCCGCGCCAAACCGGCCTCGGAGAGCGCTTGCTCGGCAATCTCTGCCACCGGTACCGGTACGGGATACGGCGGGATCACCTTAAGCATCAAGTTAATAATCGCGGGGCTGGCGAGGGTAAACCCGCAACGCAGTCCTGCTAGGGCGAACGCTTTGGATAGGGTGCGCAGAATAGCCAGATTCTCAAAGCGCGCGAGCAAATCGGTGCAGGTCGCTTCTGGACTAAATTCAATATAGGCCTCATCCAGTACCACAATCGCGCGATCTTGAGTGCGGGTGAGTAGCGCCTCAATGTCGTCGCGGTTAATCAGATTGCCGGTCGGATTATTGGGGCTACACACGAAGATAAGCTTGATGTTGGCATCTGTTTCCAAGGCGCTATCAATCCCCGCTATATCCAACTGCCAGTCGGTGGTGAGCGGCACTTGGGTGGTGGCGATCCCTTGATTTTCCGCACTGACCGCATACATGCCATAGGTAGGTGGACAAATCAGCACGCTATCTTGGTTTGGCTCGCAAAAGGCACGCAGCAACAAATCAATCCCTTCATCGGCGCCACGAGTGGTGATGACTTGGTTCGTTGCTACGCCGGCATAGTCTGCATAGGCATTGATCAATGCATCGGGCTGACAGCTGGAGTAGCGATTGAGTCCCTGACCGCTTACGGTGTAAGCGTTGTCAAAGGGTGACTCGTTAGCATTGAGCCAGACATCCCCGCTACCGCCAATGCGGCGGGCTGACTGATAGGGCGTGAGCGCTTGTACTTGCTCACGGGCGAGTTTTTCGATGCTCATACTAATGGATCCTCCGAAGCTTGAGCTTGTTGCAGCTTAGTGAGACGAATCTCGACTGCTTGGCGGTGTGCATCCAAGCCTTCTGCTTCGGCAATACGCATCACTGTCGGGCCCAGTGTTTGCAAACCGGTGTCGCTAAGCTCTTGCACCGTCATTCGCTTGGTAAAGTCGGCCAGCCCAAGGCTGCTGTAGGTGCGCGTATAACCATAAGTGGGGAGCACGTGATTGGTGCCAGAGGCGTAATCACCCACGGACTCGGGCGAGTATGCGCCCAAGAAAATCGAGCCAGCGTTATCCAACAGGGGCAACAAATCCCTTGGTTGTTGGGTTTGCACAATCAAGTGCTCCGGCCCATAACGGTTAGAAATAGATACGCATTGGGTGAGGGTGTCGGCAATGATAATCACACTGCTGCCCAGCGCTTGCTTGGCAATCTCCGCACGACTGAGTGTGGTTAATTGCTGCTGCACCGCATCCGCCACTTTCTCTGCCATCTCTGGGGCAGGGGTCACCAGCACCACTTGCGAATCGGGGCCATGCTCCGCTTGGCTAAGTAAATCGGCGGCAACAAAGTCTGGATCCGCGCCGGCATCGGCAATCACTAACACTTCCGAGGGGCCGGCAGGCATGTCCATGGCCGCGCCATTGGCGGCAAGGCTCACTTGACGTTTGGCTTCGGTGACATAGGCATTACCCGGACCAAAGATCTTATCCACCTTGGTCACGCTTTGAGTGCCAAAGGCCATCGCCGCCACCGCCTGTGCGCCGCCCAGGGTATAAATTTCATCAATCTCACACAGTTTGGCACAGTATAAGATTTCATCGGCCACCGGCGGTGGGGTACACAGCACTACTTTTCGGCAGCCAGCAATTTGTGCGGGCACGCCTAACATCAATACGGTCGAGGGTAAGGGCGCGCTACCGCCGGGAATATACAGCCCCACGCGGTTAATCGGGCGGGTAATGGATTCGCACACCACCCCCGGCATGGTTTCGACTTTCAATGGCTGCGCTTTTTGCGCACGGTGAAAGGTGCTGATGTTATCGTAGGCTTGGCGCAGGGATAGCTTGATATCTTCATCCAAGCGCGCTTCGGCGTCGGCCAAAGTCGCTTTGTCGAGTTTGATGCTATCGAGTTCGACACCATCAAACTTTTGGGTCAATGCTTTTAAGCTTTCATCGCCCCGCTCACGGACATCGGCGATGATCTCGCTGACACTGGCTTGGGTTTGGGCGCCGGTTGTGATAGCCGGACGGCGCATTAAGCCTTCTTTTTGTGATTCTCCGAGTGATTTCCAGACCACAGTACGCATCGTGATTTACTCCATCATCTTTTCAATCGGCAGGACCAAAATTGAGCTCGCACCCAACTGCTTCAGCTTTTCCATGGTTTCCCAGAACAGATTTTCGGTACTGACCAAGTGCACCGCGACACGGCTCTTTTCGTGGGCTAATGGCAAGATGGTGGGATCTTCCGCGCCGGGGAGTAGCTCGACCACTTGCTCTAAGGTTTCGCTGGGCGCGTGGAGCATGATGTATTTGGACTCTTTGGCTTGGATGACACCTTGCATGCGGGTGAGCAAGCGTTCAATCAATGCGGTTTTCTCTTCACTGAAGCTGCCTTCACGCTGGATCAATACCGCTTTTGAGCGGAATATGACTTCGGCTTCTTTCAAGCCATTGGCTTCTAAGGTGGCACCGGTTGAGACTAAGTCACAAATCGCATCGGCTAGTCCCGCACGCGGCGCGACTTCGACGGAGCCATTGAGCATACAGGTGCTAAAGTTTACCCCCTGTTTGTCCATATAGGCTTTGAGAATATTGGGGTAGGTGGTGGCAATCCGTTGGCTGGCCAGATCTTGTGGACCGTTATAGCTTTGGTCTTTATCGAGGGCGATAGAGAGACGGCAGCCGCCGAAATCGAGTCGGCGCAGCAGTTGATATTGGCTCGGCTCGCCCAGCTTGATGCGCTCAAGGCGTACTTCTTCTAATTCGTTTTCGCCAATCACCCCTAAATCAACCACGCCGTCCATGATAAGGCCTGGGATATCATCATCGCGCACCAGCAGCAGATCGATGGGCATGTTTTCGGCGTGAACCACTAAACGCTCACCGGTGTAATTGATTTTTACCCCGCAGCGTTTAAGCAGCTCTTGGCACTCCTTGGCGAGGCGGCCCTTTTTTTGGATGGCGATACGTAAGCGTTGTGTTTGCATGTGTGCTTCCTTGTCTAAAAATGAAAAGCTAAAAAAGAAAAAACCCTCGGAAGACGGTGCTCCCGAGGGTCTGAATCTGTTAGCTGGCTAATGACCGACGGAAGCGCTTTTTACTCGTCTTCCAGTCGAAACCATTCCTCCCGAAAGACTAGTCAGGATGATGGTGGTGATGCATTGTCATTAGCGATGAAGTCATTTTTTGATGTCCATTTACGTTGGTCAATCTCATTTCTTTTTTGACAATATCAAAGTCAGCTTAGATTGCAACTACAAACATGGAGATTTTTTCACCGCCTAGCATGACAAGCGGTGACGCCTAGACATAAACATCCAGCGAGCCATCATCTTTTTTGCGTGGCGCGCTCTCTTTTTCAGCCTGCGGCGACGCATGGTGATCCGATGGATCATCTAAGCGACGCTGCTTGCGCTCCTCAATATGGGCTTGCTTTCGAATTGCCCATACTTTGGTTGGCGGTGCATGTGGTGTGCGATACACGGGACTGAGATTGCCGAGCCAATTCATGATTCATCCTCCTCTGGTCTTACTATCAGTATCGACCAAGGAAAAGAATTCTTGATTGATTTTTAACCAGGCCTTCTCAGAGGAGGGTGAGGGTAGAGACTAACTGCAACACTTTTTAAACTTACGTCCGCTGCCACACGGGCAGGGATCGTTGCGCCCCGCTTTGACATGGCCGGGAAACACGCCATCGATATATCGCCACTGAAGCTGTCCATCGATCGTCTCTTTAACAAAACGAGAGCGCTCATGCAGAGATTGGGGCTGGCCGTGCGCGATAAAGTGGGCTTTAAAGGTGACAAAGCCAAGTTCACCTTGTTGCAACACCTCGCTATCTACGACCTCGAGCGACTGCCACTGGTGCTGGGTCATGGTGGTGATGTCATCACGAAACGATTCGGCGCCGCATTCACTGTGGTAGGTCTCAACAATAAAATCCACCAAGCCTTTGGGGTGTGCGCTGTAACGTGCACGCATCAATTGCTCCGGATGGATAGCATTGGCGGGGTTCTGATGAATGGGCGCGCAGCAATCTTGATAGGGTTTATGGCTGCAACAAGGGCATAAATCAGTTTGCATAACTATCTCTTAACCAGTCGCTGAACGGTTTAAAAATGGGTAAAGTCGCGGGTTTGCAAGTCACAATCTTGTTCATTGCACATCAATACAGAGCCGTGTTGATACCAATCGCCTAGCACAATACGTCGGTACTCGGTGCCGTGTTGGTGCCACTGGTGGATATGAGGGCGATGGGTGTGGCCGTGAATCATATGGCATACATTGGCGTTATCCAACTGGCGCTGCACCTCTTGCGGCGTGACATCCATGATGGACGTTGACTTTTGTTGGTTGGCATTGGCACTGCCCGCGCGCATTTTGGCCGCAATCTTGCGGCGCCACGTCAGTGGTAGGCTCAGAAATAGTCGCTGCAACCAGCGCTGGTGGACTTTGCGTCGAAATGCCTGATAATCAACATCCTCGAGGCACAAGGTATCTCCGTGCAGGATCAGGGTGGGGGTGCCATATAAATCGATGCACTCAAGCTCGCTTAACAGCGTTACGCCGGTTTCTCTAGCAAAGCGTTGGCCAATTAAAAAATCACGATTGCCATGAATGAAGTACACTGGCACGCCTTGCTCAGTCACCGCGGAAAACGCCGCTTTAATTTGTCGATGAAACGGGCTGTTGTCGTCATCACCAATCCAAACCTCGAATAAATCCCCCAGAACATACAGGGCGTCGGCATTTATCGCCTCTTGCTTCATAAATCGTTCGAAGCAGTCAGTAATATCTGGCCGCGTCGGGCTTAAGTGTAAATCAGCAATGAAGAGGGTATGAGACATGCGTTGGTTTTATCATCAATAGAAAGCGGGTCGCGACGAAAAAGAAAGGGTAGCCTTGGCTACCCTTGCTCGATAGTGTCACTTCAGTCTTCAATAGTCACGCTATTGATCAACACTTCTTCGACCGGGACGTCCTGGTGAACATAACCCCAGTTACCGGTGGCAACGCCTTTGATCTTGTTGACCACATCCATGCCTTCAACCACTTCGGCAAACACACAGTAGCCCCAGCCATCTGGCGTCTTAGCTTTGTGATCCAAGAACAGGTTGTCATTGACGTTGATAAAGAATTGCGAGCTTGCTGAGTGCGGCTCCATGGTGCGAGCCATCGACAAGCGCCCCGTCAAGTTGCTGAGGCCGTTATCAGCTTCGTTTTTAATTGGCGCACGGGTTGCTTTTTCTTCCATGCCAGAGGCCATGCCACCGCCTTGGACCATAAAGCCGTCAATCACGCGGTGGAACAGGGTTCCGTCGTAAAAGCCGTCACGGCAGTATTGTAAAAAGTTCTCGACCGTAGCCGGTGCTTCGTCTGCAAACATGCGAAGTTTGATGTCACCGAACGTGGTATGAAGAGTCACCATGATGTAATCCTGTCATTGGCTTGGCTAAAAAGGATCACAGATTTTAGCCGAAAGTACTCGCTGATCAAGCAAAGATCCCCTGGATGTGGAATTAATCATCATTCCTGAGTCGTCCTTATCTCAGGCGAGCCGGGAAAAAGCGATTAAGACACGGGCTCAACATGTGCGAGTAATTTTTTAAGCAACACGGCGAGTTCGGCTTGCTCATCGGCGGTGAGACCCGCCAAGAGTTGGTGTAAATTGTTGGTATGATCCGTCACCGCTTTATCGATTAATCCCATACCCGCGTCTGTCAGTGAGACATAGACGCCACGGCGATCGTTGGGATCAGGGCTGCGAGACACCAAGCCTTTTTGCTCGAGGCGATCGATACGGTTGGTCATCGCGCCCGAAGTAAGCATCAAGGCATCGAGCAGCTGGTTGGGTGTTAATGTATAGGGTGAGCCTGCACGACGTAGGGAGGCCAATACATCAAACTCGCCAGGGTTAAGGTTATATTGGCCAAATACTTGTTGCAGTTTGGGATTAATATTGCCCAAAACCCGTGCGAGACGGCCCGTGATCGCCATCGGGCTGGGGTCGATATCTGGGCGCTCGTCGTGCCATTGGCGTAAGATGAGGTCAACTTTGTCCTCTTGTAGAGCGGAAGGGGTTGCGTTATCAGTCATGATTCTGCCACATCGGTTAGTCTCAATAAGATCGGTGAGTGCCAATCAGTCAATGGGCCAGTTTGCCCAATAAATAC
>NZ_MUFB01000060.1 GCF_001996005.1 Salinivibrio siamensis
GCCATAATATTTAGAACATCTTTTTTGCAGGATCCAAACTCTAAATATATATGATATGGCTCCAGTTCTATTTCTTCGTTATCACTTCTACTGTTTATTAAAACATGTTTTAATATATCATTGTATGCAGAGAAATATTTGACCATCTTGAACCTGATATCGTTATCCAAAATATTTAAGTAATCTCTAATTATTGTAGAGGCTTTTTTGTTAGGCTCGCTTTTCCTAACATAGTTAACACGCTCTCTAATAAGTTCACCTAACGGCTTACCCCAGATCCAATAATATGCCAAGAAGCTAATTAGATTTTTATAACTTTGGGATAACTCCCACCCAAAGCAATCAATAAAAATATCAATAACGTTATTCATCTTTACCTTAGCCCCAGATGTATAGGGACTAATAAGTAGATAGTCTTCAAGGTGTTCCTTTTTTGATAAGAAGTTGTACACCTTCTGTAAATGATCAGGCCTAATTCCTTTGTTTCTTTCAATAATATCTGACGGGAGGTCAACAACCATTTGAGATATGACTGATATAGTTTTATCAAGATTTTCAGAATTCTCATCTGTTCTATAAGTTTCAATAGAAGAGTTATTTTCTGAGTAATGATAATCTTGGTACAGTTTACTAAATGCCATCTCCGCTTCGTCAATAATCTTTCCAGGCTCGATATTATCAGAGAGAAGATCTTGAATTAGTGAGCCACCATCAGTCATAACCGAGCTTATTGCAGAAGAGATCTCTTGTAGCTTATCGCCTTCATAAGAATTATCATCCCATTTTGATGGTCTTATACACCAAATATTACCATGAAATTCTTTTAACAGCCTACCAGCACGTCCGGATAGATTTAAAAAATCTGATCGAGACATGGGGCTGTCACCAGACTTAGGATTCTCGATTATTATATGTTTAGCGGGTAAATTAACCCCTTGTAAAAGAGTGCTAGTGCAACAGATAAATTTAATTTCATCATTCTTAAAAAGAGTTTCAATACCAGACCTAACT
>NZ_MUFB01000061.1 GCF_001996005.1 Salinivibrio siamensis
GTATTAAAGAGGATATGTTCCCAAACATATCAGCGTGTCCCATTCGTCTAGAGGCCTAGGACACCGCCCTTTCACGGCGGTAACAGGGGTTCGACTCCCCTATGGGACGCCATTGGGTTGTTAGCTCAGTTGGTAGAGCAGTTGACTTTTAATCAATTGGTCACAGGTTCGAATCCTGTACAACCCACCATTTCTCAGRCGCGGGGCTATAGCTCAGCTGGGAGAGCGCTTGCATGGCATGCAAGAGGTCGGCGGTTCGATCCCGCCTAGCTCCACCAAGTCTGGAAGATGGGCGATTAGCTCAGTTGGGAGAGCACCTCCCTTACAAGGAGGGGGTCACTGGTTCGAGCCCGGTATCGCCCACCACGCTTTAAAGGTTTTTGCTTAAGAATCTTTAGAACGTGGTTTATTTAGCAATAAACGACATGCTCTTTAACAATCTGGAAAGCTGACAAGTCATTCTTAAAGAATGACAGTAAAGTTCTCAATCAGTGACAGAAATGTCACTCACACAATCAAGTGTGCTTGGGCTTTGTCTTAGNATAAGCAAAGTCTCTATTTTGAGTCCGGCAAAAACAAAACCTTAGTTGTTTAAACCGTTTGTTTTCACTTTTTAAAAGTGAAAGTAAATAAGCAAGACCTTTTGGGGTTGTATGGTTAAGTGACTAAGCGTAGACGGTGGATGCCTTGGCAGTCAGAGGCGATGAAGGACGTACTAACCTGCGAAAAGCGATGGTGAGCTGGTAAGAAGCATTTGAGCCATCGATGTCCGAATGGGGAAACCCACCTGCATAAGCAGGTATCTTAGYGTGAATACATAGCGCTAAGAGGCGAACTCGGGGAACTGAAACATCTAAGTACCCGAAGGAAAAGAAATCAATTGAGATTCCGGCAGTAGCGGCGAGCGAACCCGGAGCAGCCCTTAAGCGGCTTAGGCGTTAGGTGAACAGGTTGGAAAACCTGGCAATAAAGGGTGATAGCCCCGTAACCGACGGCGCCTTAGRCGTGAAAACGAGTAGGACGGGACACG
>NZ_MUFB01000007.1 GCF_001996005.1 Salinivibrio siamensis
GGGGGTAAAGCGCTTGTTATGTAATTTAATTACGTAACTGATTACAAAGTGGTGACAAAATTATGATCCCCGTAGCAGTGTTATATCATTCTGATAATGGGCATAAAAAAGCGCATTCGAGCTTATACTCTAAACTGTTTAAGTGTTTGTTTTTAATTTATTTTAATGATTTAGTATTCCGTTTTTGTTTTGTTCTTGGTTGATTTTTGCGCGAATGTAAGCCAACGTAATAACACAAGTGCTGCACGAGAGCCCAAGCGCGTGTAGTAATAATAGTGTTGTGATTGGATTACAAATGATAAGCCAGGGAGGCGATATGACGGAAGCGTGCTCAACCTTACGCGAATCGTTGGTGATTAACGAGACAGTCACCGCAGAGCAGGCAGAAATCTTAACCGATGATGCATTGTGCTTTTTAGCCAGTCTCGCTGAGCGTTATGCGGCGCGCGTACCCACACTGTTAGCGGCGCGTGAGGCGCGTCAACAACGCATTGATGCGGGAGAGCTGCCCGACTTTCTTCCGGAGACGCAATCGATCCGCCAAGCGGATTGGTCCATCCGTGGCATTCCCGAGGATTTACAAGATCGGCGGCTAGAAATTACCGGACCGGTAGACCGGAAGATGGTGATCAACGCACTCAACGCCAACGTGAAAGTTTTCATGGCGGACTTTGAAGACTCCTTTGCGCCGGCGTGGCCACAAGTGGTTGAAGGACAGCGTAATTTGCGCGATGCCGTGAATGGTACCATCAGTTATCAGCACCCTGATACAGGCAAACGCTATCAGCTAAATGAGGACCCAGCACGCCTCATTTGCCGTGTGCGTGGCTTGCACCTGACCGAAAAGCACGTGACGTGGCAGGGTAAACCAATTCCAGGGGCCCTGTTCGACTTCGCTCTTTACTTTTTCCATAACTACCGTCGTTTACTCGAGACGGGATCGGGGCCTTATTTCTACCTGCCTAAACTTCAAGCATATCAAGAAGCCGCGTGGTGGAGTGAGGTGTTTTCCTTTGCCGAAGACGAGTTTGGGCTAAGCCGTGGCACCATCAAAGCGACCGTGCTGATTGAAACCTTGCCCGCCGTGTTCGAAATGGATGAGATTTTGTATCACCTTCGTGATCACATCGTCGCCCTTAACTGTGGTCGTTGGGATTATATCTTTAGCTATATCAAAACATTGCGTAATCATCCGGACCGCGTGTTGCCGGACCGCCAAGTGGTGACCATGGATAAGCCTTTCCTTAACGCTTACTCGCGTTTACTGGTCAAAACGTGCCATAAGCGTGGCGCGTTGGCGATGGGTGGCATGGCAGCCTTTATTCCCAGTAAAGACCCGGCTGAAAACCAGCAGGTGCTAGAGAAAATTGAAAAGGATAAAACCTTAGAAGCCAATAATGGCCACGATGGCACCTGGATTGCGCATCCAGGGCTGGCTGACACGGCTCGCGCGATTTTCGACCGTGCACTTGGCGATAAGCCGAATCAACTTACGGTGACCCGCGAGCAAGATGCTGAGATTACTGCTGCAGAGTTGCTGGCGCCTTGCGATGGCGAACGCACAGAGGCGGGAATGCGACATAACATTCGCGTGGCGGTGCAGTACATTGAAGCGTGGATTTCAGGTAACGGTTGTGTGCCTATTTATGGCTTGATGGAGGACGCGGCCACGGCTGAAATCTCACGTGCGTCGATTTGGCAATGGATTAAGCATCAAAAACCACTGAGCAACGGCAAGGTGGTGACCAAGGCGTTGTTCTCTCAGTATCTTGCCGAGGAAATGGCGGTGGTTGAAAAAGAGCTAGGCGCAGAGCGCTTTGCGCAAGGACGGTACCGGCAAGCGGCAACCTTGATGGAAACGCTCACTACCAGTGATGAGCTGGTTAATTTTTTAACCTTACCGGGTTATGAGTATTTGCCGTAATGGGCATGGAAGCACAATAACAAACATGGAATGACAGTAAGGGGCTGGTACAGCCCTGCTAACAAAGAGGAATGGAACATGACTTTGACTCGCCAACAACAAATCGCTGAACTGGAAAAGGATTGGGCGGAAAACCCGCGCTGGAAACAGGTTAAGCGCCCCTACACGGCTGAAGAAGTCGTCAATATGCGTGGCTCGTTTGTGCCGGAGAATACCGTCGCTAAGCGGGGAGCTGCCAAACTATGGGATTTGGTCAATGGCAGTGCCAAAAAAGGCTACGTCAACTGCTTGGGCGCATTGACAGGCGGTCAAGCGGTGCAGCAAGCCAAAGCGGGTATTGAAGCGATTTATCTGTCTGGTTGGCAGGTGGCGGCTGACAACAACACAGCCTCGAGTATGTATCCAGACCAGTCGTTGTATCCGGTTGATTCTGTTCCCGCTGTCGTTAAGCGCATTAATAATGCGTTTCGCCGAGCGGACCAAATTCAGTGGTCGAAAGGGGGCTCGCCGGAAGAGGGCACCGACTATTTCTTACCGATTGTAGCGGATGCCGAAGCAGGCTTTGGTGGTGTGCTTAACGCCTACGAGCTGATGCGTAACATGATTGAAGCTGGCGCTGCCGGTGTTCACTTTGAAGATCAGCTCGCCTCAGTGAAAAAATGTGGCCACATGGGCGGAAAAGTGTTGGTGCCAACCCAAGAGGCGGTACAAAAATTGGTCGCGGCGCGCTTAGCTGCCGATGTGGCGGGCACCGATACGCTGGTCATTGCGCGTACTGATGCCAACGCGGCCGATCTATTGACCTCAGATTGCGACCCATACGACAAGGACTTCATCGTTGGTGAGCGCACAGCCGAAGGGTTTTATCGCGTGCGTCCTGGGATTGAGCAAGCCATTTCTCGAGGCCTAGCTTATGCGCCGTATGCCGATTTGATTTGGTGCGAGACCGCGAAACCGGACTTGGAAGAAGCACGACAGTTTGCTGAAGCCATTCATGCTCAGTATCCAGACCAGCTTTTGGCTTATAACTGTTCACCGTCTTTCAACTGGGAGAAAAACCTGGACGCCGAAACGATAGCGCGTTTCCAACAAGAATTGTCTGATATGGGCTATAAGTACCAGTTCATCACGTTGGCGGGTATTCATAACATGTGGTACAACATGTTCGACTTGGCGCATGCTTATGCGCAAGGTGAGGGCATGCGTCACTACGTTGAAAAGGTTCAGCGTCCAGAGTTCGCTGCCGCTGAGCGTGGCTATACCTTTGTCGCGCACCAGCAAGAAGTGGGTACTGGGTATTTTGATCAGATGACCAATATTATCCAAGGTGGGCAATCATCGGTCACGGCATTAACGGGCTCGACGGAAGAAGATCAATTCTAATCGCACGATACCGGTTATCAACCTGATAAAAGGGAGTCTCACACTCCCTTTTTTATTTATTCTCCCTCTTCAACCGGCTCACTTTCTTCTTGGATTTCCAGCAATGTTGACGCGATGGCGACAAAATCACTGTCGGTGATGATCCCAACCAAACGTTGGTGCTTCACCACCGGTAAGCAGCCTATTTTACGCTCGAGCATGGTTAGCGCTGCAGCCCGTAGTGACGCCCCGGGGTCGACTGTGACCAGTTGCCGCTCGATAAAGTGTGATAGGGGAGTATGGATCTGGTGATCTCCATTGGTCGTTTTGCCTAGTGAAGAGGCTTGTGCTGACAGCACATCTCTTTGTGTGACCAGTCCTAACAAACGCTCATCATCGTCAACGATGGGGAGATGGCGAAAGCGCTCGGCGCGCATTAAACGGTGCGCGTCATCCAGGGTATGGTCAGGGCTAAGCGTGTGTGGATGCCGGGTCATCATATCATCAACAATAAACATGGCACCTCCTTGTCATCAGTACACAGGGATACTTTTACTGTAGTGCAGTTGTACCGGGTTAGGCGTGATATGCATCAAGATAACTACGCGCATCGAGGCAAATGTTGTGTTCATTGGCGCCTGTGTAAACGATGCCTGAATCAAGCATCCAGCTTGCTTGATCTTCACGGTGGGCTACCTATACTAGCGGCCTGCTTTTTATCTAGGCAAATGTCATGCAATTATCCGATTTTCACTTTGAACTCCCCGATGAGTTAATTGCGCGCTATCCGCAACCGGATCGCAGTGCAAGTCGCTTATTGTCACTCGATGGCACAAGCGGTGAGGTGGTACATCGTCAGTTTAAGGATATCCTCGATCTGGTTGAGCCTGGGGATTTGATGGTGTTCAACAACACGCGAGTGATCCCCGCGCGCGTGTATGGCCGCAAAGCGTCGGGGGGTAAAATAGAGGTGCTGGTGGAGCGTGTGCTCGACGAACGTCGTTTCCTCGCCCATGTGCGCGCCTCTAAAGCACCTAAACCCGGCGCCGAATTATTCCTCGGCGATGACGGACAGGTCCCAGCAAAGATGGTGGCACGCCATGATGCTCTGTTCGAAATTCAGCTACACGACGATAAAGGCGTGGTAGATACGCTTAACGACATCGGCCATATGCCGTTGCCGCCATACATCGACCGCCCAGATGAAGAGAGCGATAAAGAACGCTATCAAACCGTGTATAACCAAAAGCCTGGGGCCGTCGCTGCGCCAACGGCGGGGTTACACTTTGACGATGCCATTATGGCAGCTCTTAAAGAAAAAGGCGTCAATATTGCTTTTGTCACCTTGCACGTGGGAGCCGGAACGTTCCAACCGGTTCGGGTCGACAACATTGAAGAGCACACCATGCACGCTGAGTATGCTGAAGTGCCGCAAGAGGTGGTTGATGCGGTCAATCAAACGCGAGCACAAGGCAAGCGGGTGATTGCGGTGGGAACCACCTCGGTGCGTTCACTGGAAAGTGCGGCACAGGCGGCCAAGCAAAAAGGTGAGCCACTGTCCCCGTTTTTTAATGACACGCAGATTTTTATCTATCCGGGGTATGAATGGCAGCTAGTGGATGTATTGGTGACCAATTTTCACTTGCCGGAATCCACCTTGATCATGTTGGTAAGCGCGTTTGCCGGTTACCAGCATACCATGGCCGCTTATCGTGCGGCGGTTGAAGAACGCTATCGCTTTTTCAGCTATGGCGATGCCATGTTTATTACCCGTCAGCACCACTGACGACATGATGAGAACACGGGCTCTTATGTCCGTGTGCGCTATGCTTGCGGCAGGGTAAACCTGTTAGCATAAGACACACGCCAGACTGTTTCTCTGGCACTGAGGAGGATTCGTGGAATACGAACTGAAAAAAACCGACGGACGCGCTCGCCGTGGCCGCTTAATCTTTGAACGCGGCACTGTGGAAACGCCGGCTTTTATGCCGGTGGGTACCTATGGCACCGTCAAAGGGATGACGCCTGAAGAAGTGAAAGGGACTGGGGCGGAGATCCTATTAGGGAACACTTTTCATCTATGGCTACGCCCAGGTCAGGAAATTATGCGACTGCACGGGGATTTGCATGACTTTATGCAGTGGCATGGCCCTATTTTGACCGACTCTGGCGGTTTCCAAGTGTTCAGTTTGGGCGATATCCGTAAAATCACCGAAGAAGGGGTGCACTTTCGCAACCCAGTGAACGGCGATCGCATCTTTATGGACGCGGAAAAATCGATGGAGATCCAATATGACTTGGGATCAGACATCGTGATGATTTTTGATGAGTGTACGCCCTATCCTGCCACGCATGACGAAGCGAAAAAGTCGATGGAGATGTCACTACGCTGGGCAAAACGTAGCCGCAATCACTTTGACAAATTAGGTAACAAAAATGCCTTGTTTGGTATTGTACAAGGCGGCGTGTACGAGGACTTGCGAGATGTCTCTGTAGAAGGTCTTACCGAGATCGGTTTTGATGGGTATGCCGTTGGCGGTCTAGCGGTCGGGGAGCCGAAAGAAGACATGCACCGGATCTTGGAGCACACTTGTCCACAGCTGCCAGAGGATAAACCGCGCTATCTGATGGGCGTGGGGAAACCTGAAGATTTGGTCGAAGGGGGTCGCCGTGGTGTCGACATGTTTGATTGTGTGATGCCGACACGAAACGCACGTAATGGCCACTTGTTTATTACTGGCGGTGTGATCAAGATCCGCAATGCGAAACATAAAAGTGATACCTCGCCTCTGGATCCCGAGTGTGACTGTTACACTTGCCGCCACTACAGCCGTGCTTACCTCTACCATTTAGACCGCTGTAATGAGATCCTAGGCGCGCGACTCAACACCATCCACAACTTACGCTACTATCAGCGCGTGATGGAAGGTTTGCGTAACGCGATTGACGAAGGTAGATTAGATGCCTTTGTAGCGGATTTCTACGCGCGTCGTGGCAAGGAAGTGCCGCCGCTCGATTAATTTCGAATTCAACAACTAGAACGAGGACGTGATTGAATGTTTATCTCACAAGCTCACGCAGCCGCTGAAGCCGCACCACAAGGTGGCGGAATGCAGCTTTTTATCATGCTTGGTCTCTTTGCGGTGATTTTTTACTTTATGATCTACCGCCCGCAATCTAAGCGTGTCAAAGAGCACAAAAACCTTATGGCATCTATGAGCAAAGGGGACGAAGTGCTAACCGGAGGTGGTTTAGTGGGTAAGATCACTCAAATCGCTGAAGACAATGACTTTATTGTGATTGCACTCAACGATAATAACGAAGTGACCATCAAAAAAGACTTCGTGACGGCAGTACTGCCTAAAGGTACTATCCAGTCTCTCTAATTCTCGCAACCATAAAGGATGCATGCTGTGCTAAACCGTTATCCTTTGTGGAAGTACATCATGGTGCTAATAACACTGGTTATTGGCATCGTGTATGCGCTTCCCAATTTATACGGTGAAGATCCAGCAGTACAAATTTCCGGGGCGCGTGGCGCCTCGGTAGATATGACTGCGTTGGACTCCATCAAACAGACCCTCGAATCGAACGACCTTTCCTACCAATCCATTGCGCTCGAAGACGGTACCGTCTTAGCCCGCTTTAAAGACACGGAAGCACAAATCAGTGCCCGTGATGCCTTGATGTCGCGTTTCGACAGTGATGACTATGTGGTTGCCTTAAACTTGGCGCCTGCAACGCCATCGTGGCTGGATACGCTGGGTGCTACCCCGATGAAGCTTGGCCTAGACCTACGTGGTGGGGTGCACTTCCTGATGGAAGTGGACATGGATGCAGCATTAGAAAAGCTGATCACCCAGCAAGAAGACAGCTTCCGCACCGACTTACGTGAAGCGCGTATCCGTTATCGTGGTTTACGAATAGAAGATAACACCCGTGTTGTGGTGAATCTGCGTAATGCCGAAGACACCAATAAAGCGCTAGAACTGCTCTCGAACAACTACCTCGACATGAACTTTTCTGTCGATGAAGATGAAGGGCGATTAGCCGCGGTTTACAAAGAAGAGCGCCTCAAAGAAATTCGTAACTACGCGGTGGCGCAAAACATTACGATTCTGCGCAACCGTGTGAATGAACTGGGTGTGGCCGAGCCTTTGGTGCAACGTCAGGGCGCAAGCCGTATTGTGGTTGAACTCCCCGGTGTGCAAGACACGGCACGCGCGAAAGAAATTCTTGGTGCCACCGCGACCTTGGAATTCCGCGAAGTGGATCAGGACGCTGACCTATCTGCCGCCATGGCAGGCCGAGTGCCACCGGGCAGCGAGTTGATGCGTACTCGAGATGGTCGTCCCGCCGTGCTGAAAAAGCGGGTCATTTTGACGGGCTCGCACATTACTGACGCTAGCTCCTCCCGCGATGAATACAGCCGACCACAAGTTAACATCTCTCTCGACAGCGAGGGCGGTGACAAAATGGCGGACTTCAGTAAGCGTAACATTGGTGAGCTGATGGCCACCGTGTTTGCAGAATACAAAGACAGTGGCGAGCGTGACGAAGACGGCAAAGTGATCTTGGAAAAACACGAAGAAGTGATTAACCAAGCCACGATCCAGTCTGCTTTGGGACGTAATTTCCGCATTACCGGCATTGATTCTGCCGCCGAAGCACATAACTTGGCGCTGCTGCTGCGCGCAGGTGCCTTGATTGCGCCTATCTCGATTGTTGAAGAGCGCACCATTGGTCCATCAATGGGTCAGCAAAACATCAATATGGGTGTGCAAGCCTGTATCTGGGGCTTGGTGGCGGTGATGGTCTTCACCTTGATTTACTATCGTCGCTTTGGTCTGTTTGCTAACTGTGCCTTGCTCGCCAATATCGTCTTGATTATCGGTATTATGTCTTTGATCCCAGGGGCGACCATGACACTGCCTGGTATTGCCGGTATTGTCCTGACGGTGGGGATGGCGGTCGATGCCAACGTGCTGATTTTTGAGCGTATCCGCGAAGAAATCCACGAAGGCCGTAACCCTCAACATGCAATCGACCGTGGTTATTCTAACGCGTTTAGTACCATCGCCGATGCCAATATCACCACGCTGATCACCGCAATCATCTTGTTTGCTGTGGGAACAGGCGCGATAAAAGGCTTCGCGGTGACACTGTCGATCGGTATTTTGACCTCGATGTTTACCGCCATCATTGGTACGCGTGCACTGGTTAATCTGGTGTACGGCGGTAAGCGCGTCAAGAAGCTGTCGATTTAAGGGAGTCCAAGCATGTTTCAAATATTTAAACCGGACATGTCGATCAACTTTATGCGTTGGTCTAAATTGGCCTTCGTGTTGTCCATCGCCATGATTGCCGCGTCTGTCGTCACCCTATCCACTAAGTGGCTTAACTGGGGGCTCGACTTTACCGGTGGTACCTTGATAGAAGTGGGCTTTGAACAGCCCGCTGACTTACCGCAAATTCGTGAGTCACTGGCGGCTGACGGCTTTGGTGACGCCGTGGTACAAAACTTCGGTAGTGCCACTGATGTGATGGTGCGCCTGCGTCCGCGTGATGATATGGAAGGCGAGAACCTCGGTAATGAGGTGCTCAATGCCATCAAAACGGGTACGGGTGACCAGGTAGAAATGCGCCGCATCGAGTTTGTTGGCCCGAATGTGGGTGACGAGCTGACCGAAGCGGGTGGGTTGGCGATCATCATCGCGCTGGTCTGTATCCTGATCTACGTGTCGTTCCGTTTCGAGTGGCGCTTGGCCGCGGGGGCGGTGATGGCACTGGCGCACGATGTGATCATTACCTTGGGTATTTTCTCCTTGTTCCAAGTCGAAGTGGACTTGACCATCGTCGCTGCGTTGCTGACGGTGGTGGGGTACTCGTTGAACGATACCATCGTGGTGTTCGACCGTATTCGTGAAAACTTCCGTAAGCTGCGTAAAGGTGAGTCAGATGAAATCATTAATGCGTCTGTCTCTCAGACCCTGAGTCGAACCACCATTACCTCGGGCACGACTTTGTTTGTGGTGATTGCACTGTTCACCTTGGGTGGAACCATGATCCACGGCTTTGCGATGGCCTTGCTGATTGGTATCACTGTGGGTACCTACTCTTCAATCTACGTGGCGTCTGCTCTGGCATTGAAGCTGGGTATTGCGCGTGAGCACCTGTTGGTGCCAGAAGTGGAAAAAGAAGGGCAAGAGTTTGACGCGATGCCTTGATGCGCTCGCCCCGCGTTTGTTGCGGGGCGAATTGCACACTCGGTGTGCGTCGCAGCCAGTATGGCACTCTGTGTTAAAGAGACAGCCGATGATTTGACGGCATAAAAAAAGCGACGCTCACCGAGCGTCGCTTTTTTATACCCAGAGGGAAGCATTATTTTTTCATCGACTCAGGGGCGTTCTCGCGCACTTTGGCCAGCATGCCTTTTACGACGCGTGGTGCACCGCTTACCACGTTACCGCTACGCATGTAGTCGGTTCCGCCGTTAAAGTCGGTACAAATCGCCCCAGCTTCACGGGCAATCAATTCGCCTGCCGCGATATCCCACGGTTTCAGGCCAAGCTCAAAAAAGCCATCAACACGGCCTGCGGCCACATAGCAAAGATCCAACGCGGCAGAGCCGGTGCGACGGAAATCAGCACAATCAACGAATAACGCGCTCACGACCGCCATAAAGCCTTCAGCGTGTTGCTTTGCTTTGAAGGGGAAGCCCGTCGCTAAGATGGTGCCGTCGAGCTCTTTGGCGCTACCGGTACGAATACGCTTGTTATTGAGTTGTGCGCCAGCACCACGTTGTGCGGTGAATAGCTCATTACGGATAGGGTCGTAAACGCAGCCGATCTCAGTGCGGCCTTTAATACGCACCGCGATAGACACGCTGAAATGGGGAAAGTCGTTAACGAAGTTGGTGGTGCCATCCAGTGGGTCGATGATCCATTGATAGTCGCTATCTTTCCCTTCAGCCACGCCTGACTCTTCGCCAACGATGGTGTGGTCCGGGTAGGACTTTTTGATGATGTCGATGATGATTTGTTCTGCCGCTTTGTCGACATTAGTGACAAAGTCATTACTGCCTTTTTGCGCGGTTTCGATGTTGTCTCTGTTTTCTGCAGATTTGGCGATAAAGTCGCCAGCCTTCCGTGCAGCACGGACGGCGATGTTTAGCATCGGATGCATACGGTTTTCCCAACGGATGTTAAAGAACGAAAGCGGGGCGGAGTATAACAGAGCCAGAGCAAAAGGAAAGTGGGTATTTTTTGACCGTCGCGACGTCCGTGAACTGGCGCGACACGCTTAGCTGAGAAGTATTATCGATTGCACTGTGATAAACTGCGCAGATCTAACAGACACCTGCCCACCCCATCAAGGGTGCACAGCGTAAGAGACGAAAACAACATCATGCTAGATCAAATCCGCGTCGTATTGGTGGGAACTTCCCATTCCGGTAATATTGGCTCAGCCGCTAGGGCAATGAAAGTCATGGGGCTTAGCAATATGACCCTCGTGGCCCCCGAATGTGAAGTGGATGGCCAAGCCATTGCGTTGGCGGCCGGTGCCAGTGATATCGCCAACAATGCGCGGGTCGTCGGGACCTTAGAAGAGGCAGTGGCAGACTGTGGCCTTGTGGTGGGAACCAGTGCAAGAAGCCGGACACTCGAGTGGCCGATGCTCGATGCGCGCGAATGCGGTAAAAAGGCCGTGGAAGAGGCGAGTACTCACCCGGTGGCGATTGTCTTTGGTCGCGAGCGCACTGGCTTGACCAATGAAGAGCTGCAGACCTGCCATTATCATGTGTCGATTCCGTCCAACCCAGACTATAGCTCATTGAACTTGGCGATGGCGGTACAAACCCTGTGCTATGAAATGCGCGTCGCTTGGCTAGACAGTCAAGCCTATCAAGGCCCCACGCTGGAACAAACCTACCCTTTAAATGAAGAGCTTTCACGGTTTTATCAGCACCTAGAAACGGTCCTTAGCAAAACCGGATTTATCCGTACTCAGCATCCCGGGATGGTGATGACCAAGTTACGTCGGCTCTTTAACCGAGCGCGACTTGAGAGCCAAGAGTTAAATATTTTACGGGGGGTGCTGTCATCCATCGAAAAAGTGACCCAACAAGCGGCATCGCGCGAGCAAAATACCGATAATCATCGCGCTCAGTGATCCTTTCAACCGAGCATGCGTAACTTAGGGTGAAAACCTGACAAAAATACTCAGGTAAATACTTGACCAAATTACTCGGGTATGTAACTATCTGAGCATCTATTCACCACAGGTAGCGTGTTATGAGATTGACTTCGAAAGGCCGTTATGCGGTTACCGCCATGCTCGATGTGGCGCTTCATGCCGAGCAGGGTCCTGTACCACTGGCGGACATCTCTGAGCGTCAAGGCATTTCCTTGTCTTATCTTGAGCAACTTTTTTCACGGCTCCGCAAGTCGGGGTTGGTGACAAGTGTACGTGGTCCCGGCGGCGGCTATCGCCTCGGTATTGCGGCAAGTGACATTGCCGTGGGGGCCGTGATTGCTGCCGTTGACGAATCTGTCGACGCGACCAAGTGTCAAGGTAAAGCGGATTGCCAAGGCGGCACCCGTTGTTTAACACATACTCTGTGGCACGACTTAAGTGCCCGAATTAGCGGCTTTTTAAACGACATCACGCTCGGTGAGCTGATGCATGATAACGAAGTGAAGCAAGTAGCAGATCGTCAGGACGCTAAACTGGATGCCTCATTGGCGCCCAGAAACACATTTAGCTCGAAGGTCAAACAAGATAGCGCCACCATAGGCGTAAACGTTCGCTCCTGATGACCAATGTCGGTGTAATTGGAGAAAAACATGAAATTGCCCATTTATTTTGATTATTCAGCCACGTGTCCGGTGGATCCGCGCGTTGCTGAAAAAATGAGTCAGTACCTGACCATGGACGGGTTTTTTGGTAACCCGGCCTCTCGTTCACACCGCTTTGGCTGGCAAGCAGAAGAAGCGGTTGATACAGCGCGTGAGAACATTGCCAATTACTGCAATGCCGACCCACGTGAGATCGTGTTTACCTCTGGCGCGACTGAGTCAGACAACTTGGCTATCAAAGGTATTGCTAATTTCTACTCCAAGAAAGGCAAGCACATTATTACCTGCAAAACAGAGCATAAAGCCGTGCTTGACCCTTGCCGTCAACTGGAGCGTGAAGGCTTTGAGGTGACCTATCTTGAGCCAGAAGAAAACGGCCTGGTCGATCTGAAGAAGCTCGAAGCGGCGATGCGTGACGACACGATTTTAGTGTCAATCATGCACGTGAATAACGAGATTGGCGTGATTCAAGATATCTCTGCGATTGGCGAGCTTTGTCGTGAACGTAAAATTATGTTCCACGTCGATGCGGCGCAGTCAGTCGGTAAAGTGCCACTGGACGTCAAAGAGATGAAAATCGATTTGATCTCGTTCAGCGCACACAAAGCGTACGGCCCTAAAGGCATTGGTGCCTTGTACGTTCGCCGTAAGCCACGCGTACGCATTGAAGCGCAAATGCATGGTGGTGGTCACGAGCGTGGTATGCGTTCAGGCACATTGCCTACTCACCAAATTGTGGGCATGGGTGAAGCGTTCCGTATCGCGAAAGAAGAGCGCGAGAAAGACTTCCAACATGCGCTGGCATTGCGCGAGCGTTTTTATGAAGGCGTGAAAGATTTAGAAGAAGTTTACGTCAATGGCGATTTGGAACAGCGTGTTCCACATAACCTAAACGTGAGCTTTGCCTTTGTTGAAGGCGAGTCATTGCTGATGGCACTGAAAGATCTGGCGGTATCGTCAGGGTCTGCGTGTACCTCAGCAAGCCTTGAACCTTCCTATGTGCTTCGTGCGCTTGGACGCGACGATGAGCTCGCACATAGCTCGCTGCGCTTCTCATTTGGTCGCTTTACGACGGAAGAAGAAGTGGATTATGCGATTGAGAAAGTGCGTGAAGCAGTTAACAAGCTGCGTGAAATGTCACCACTTTGGGACATGTACAAAGACGGTATCGATCTAAGTACCGTTGAATGGGCGCACCACTAACTCGAATAACGCGCCAGCTGGCAACAGTGAGCAATCATATTGAGGAAACGATTATGGCTTACAGCGATAAAGTAATTGACCACTACGAAAACCCACGTAACGTTGGCTCGTTTGAGAAAGGCGACCCATCGGTTGGCAATGGCATGGTTGGTGCCCCTGCATGTGGCGACGTCATGAAACTACAAATCAAGGTGAATGATGAAGGCATCATCGAAGACGCTAAGTTTAAAACATACGGCTGCGGCTCGGCGATTGCCTCGAGCTCACTGGTTACCGAGTGGGTGAAAGGCCGCTCGATTGACGACGCTGCTGCGATCAAAAACTCTGAGATCGCAGAAGAATTAGAGCTACCACCCGTCAAGGTGCACTGCTCTATCTTGGCGGAAGACGCCATTAAAGCGGCGGTCAGTGATTACAAGAAAAAACACCAGCAGTAAAACGAAGGGGTTGTTGATATATGGCTATTACCATGACACAGGCGGCAGCAGATCGCGTCAGAGCGTTTCTCAATAACCGTGGCAAAGGCATTGGCTTGCGCCTGGGCGTGAGAACGTCAGGGTGTTCAGGCATGGCCTATGTACTCGAATTTGCGGATGAGCTGCAAGAAGGCGATCAGGTTTTTGAGTACGATGATGTCAAGGTAATCGTCGATGGTAAGAGCTTGCTCTATCTCGAGGGGACAGAGCTGGATTTTGTTAAAGAAGGCCTGAATGAAGGTTTTCAATTCAACAACCCTAACGTGAGTAGTGAATGTGGTTGTGGCGAAAGCTTCAACGTGTAATCCGTGAGAGCACATGAATCATTTTGAACTTTTCGAGCTACCGTATCAGTTTGAGCTGGACGGTAGCTCGCTTTCTTCAACGTTTCGGGAATTACAACGTCAGTACCATCCCGATAATGTTGCTAGCCAAGACGAGAAAACCCGTCTGCAGGCGGTACAGAAAGCATCGCAAGTGAATGACGCGTTTCAGACGTTAAAAGATCCGGTTCGACGCGCTGAGTATATGCTGACGTTGCAAGGTATTGACTTAAAAGACGAACAGCAAACCATGCAGGATCCTGAGTTCCTGATGCAGCAAATGACGTTGCGTGAGGAGCTCGAGTCGATTACCGATAGTCAAGATGAAGCGGCGCTGTTTGATTTTGGTGAAAAAGCCCAGTCACTCTACGACGCATTGATTCTAGAGGTTAAACAGGCATTGGCTGCGTCACAGTGGCAAGAGGCCGCCGTGATTGTGCGTAAACTCAAGTTCGCAGAAAAGCTTCGCCATGAAGTGGAGCGTGTCGAAGATCAGCTGATGAGTTGATCGCCCTTTCGCCTGTCAACGCAGTAAAGTTTAAGGATTAGACATGGCACTGTTACAAATTTCAGAGCCCGGTCAAAGTGCCGCGCCGCATGAGCACAAGCACGCGGTCGGCATCGATTTGGGTACCACCAACACCTTGGTGGCCACGGTACGAAGCGGTACCGCAACCACCTTGAACGACGAACAAGACCGACCACTGATCCCTTCTGTGGTCCATTACGGTGATGATGCCATTTCCGTGGGCTATGACGCCCTCCCACACGTGCAAACGGATAGCGCCAATACCTTGGTGTCTGTCAAACGCATGATGGGGCGTTCATTAGACGATGTGCAAGCCCGTTATCCGCAACTTCCTTATCAGTTTTCACAAACCGAAAATGGCTTGCCACAAGTGGAAACCCGCCGTGGCGCGATTAACCCAGTGCAGGGCTCGTCCGATATCTTACGCACCGTTCGCGAACGTGCGGAAAAAAGTTTGGGCGACGCGCTTGAAGGTGTGGTGATCACCGTACCCGCCTATTTTGATGACGCACAACGTGCGGGGACTAAAGATGCGGCTAAGCTGGCAGGCCTAAACGTGCTGCGTTTGCTTAACGAGCCTACCGCTGCGGCGATTGCTTATGGCCTTGATTCGGGCCAAGAAGGGGTGATTGCGGTCTATGACCTAGGTGGCGGCACCTTTGATATCTCGATTCTACGCTTGTCTCAGGGCGTGTTTGAGGTCATGGCGACCGGCGGCGATTCCGCATTGGGCGGAGACGACTTTGACCATCTACTCGAGCAATGGATCTGTGAGCAAGCCGGGTTTGATACCCTCAGTGGCGATCAGCGCCGTACCGTGCTGCACGCCGCCACGCAGGCGAAAATTGCCCTTTCTTCTGCTGACAGCGCGTCCATCGATGTGCTGGGGTGGCAAGGCGAGTTGAGCCGTGAAACGTTCGATCAATTGGTTGCTCCACTTATTAAGAAAACCTTGATGTCATGCCGCCGCGCATTAAAAGATGCCGGTGTCAGTGCCGATGAGGTGCTGGAAGTCGTGATGGTGGGCGGTTCTACCCGTGTTCCCGCCGTGCGTGAACAGGTTGGTACGTTTTTCGGTCGCGAGCCACTGACCAGCATCGATCCAGATAAAGTGGTTGCCGTTGGCGCCGCGACACAAGCTGATATTTTGGTGGGCAACAAACCAGACTCTGACATGTTGCTGTTGGACGTGATCCCGCTTTCTCTTGGTATCGAAACCATGGGCGGTTTGGTGGAGAAAATTATCCCACGCAACACCACCATTCCTGTGGCAAAAGCGCAAGAATTCACCACGTTTAAAGATGGCCAAACCGGCATGAAAGTGCATGTGGTACAAGGTGAGCGTGAAATGGTAGACGATTGCCGCTCATTAGCACGTTTTAGCCTCAAAGGCATCCCACCGATGACGGCGGGGGCGGCCCATGTTCGCGTGACCTATCAAGTAGATGCTGATGGCTTGTTGTCCGTGACGGCGATGGAAAAATCCACCGAAGTGGAAGCGTCTATCCAAGTGAAGCCCTCTTATGGCTTGAGTGATGATGAGATTGCCACCATGATCAAATCGTCATTTACCCATGCGGAAGAAGACAAAGATGCCCGCTACTTGGCGGAGCAGCGTGTGGAAGCCGATCGTGTGATCGAAGGCTTGCTGGTTGCCATGCAAGAAGACGGGGATAACCTGCTAAACGCTGATGAGCAGCAAGCTTTGGTGAAAGAAATAGAAGCCTTGATTGCCTTGCGCAACGGTGATGATGGCGCCGCCATTGAAGCCGGGATCAAAGCATTAGACAAAGCCAGCCAGACCTTTGCGGCACGCCGCATGGATCAATCGATTCGTCATGCGTTGGCCGGCCAATCCATTGATGAGGTGTAATCATGCCTAAGATTATTGTTCTGCCGCACCACGAGTTATGCCCAGAAGGTGCGGAATTGGAAGCGAAAGAAGGGGAAACAGTCCTCGACGTGGCGTTGAAAAATGGCATTGGCATTGAACACGCGTGTGAAAAGTCGTGTGCGTGTACCACCTGCCATGTGGTGATCCGTGAAGGGTTCGACTCGTTAGACGAAAGTGATGAGCTAGAAGATGACATGCTCGACAAAGCGTGGGGGCTTGAGCCGGAGTCACGCTTGGGTTGCCAAGCAAAAATTACCGATGAAGATTTGGTGGTTGAGATCCCGCGCTATACCTTGAATCACGCAGCCGAAAACCATTAATCCAAGGCTGTAACGGACGGAGAAGCAAGATGAGCTTAAAATGGACAGACTCGCTCGATATTGCAATCGAGCTTTGTGACGCCTACCCAGATGTCGATCCAACCACGGTTCGTTTTACTGATTTGCATCAGTGGATCACTGAACTGGATGATTTTGACGATGACCCAGAGCGTTCCAATGAGCGCATCCTCGAGGCGATCATCATGTGCTGGATGGATGAGAGAGACTGAGGGCTAGCTCTCGCGAGTGATTGATAATACTTGTGTTATCGTCTCCGGCTCGGCACAGTACCTGTGGCCAATAAAACATACATTCAAAGCGGGCCAATGGGCTCGCTTTTTTCATATCGCTGAGGCGTCCAGGCGTTTGTCTGAGGGCTCAGTGAGACACGCTGTACAGTAAAAGCAGCGAGACAGTACAAGGAGTGCAATATGTCAGATTCATTAAACGTTATCCTGTCGCATCAGCCGGCGGCGCCACAGTGGGGCGATAACGCGCTGGTCTCCTTTGACGCTGACAACGCGGTGATCCATGTGTCGAGCGATGCCAACCCGCGAGACAAGGTGCAACAAGCGGCGCGCAAGCTTGAAGGGCAAGGTGTGCCAGCGCTGACACTCACAGGAGAACACTGGGATCTTGAATTAGTCTGGGCGTTCTACCAAGGGCTTCGTGGCCCCAAAAATAAGGTCGCCTTTACGCAGACCGTGTTGAACGATGCCGATACGCAAGAGTTCGAGCTTCGACAGACCGTGGGTGACTGGGTACGCGATATTATCAACCAAACGGCAGAAGAAGTTGGGCCACATCAGTTAGTAGCGCGTGCGGGGGAGTTTGTTAAGTCCATGGCCCCCGACCAGGTCACTTATAAAATCATTTCCGGTACCGACCTGTTAGAAAAAGGCTGGAATGGCATTTATACCGTCGGTCGTGGCTCGGCGCGCAAACCAACCATGTTACAACTCGACTATAACCCTACAGGCGATCCGGACGCGCCTGTGTATGCCTGTTTGGTGGGGAAAGGGATCACCTTTGATTCTGGGGGCTACAGCATTAAAGGCTCCGACTTTATGACCACCATGAAAGCGGACATGGGCGGCTCAGCGACAGCGACCGGGGCGCTGGCGATGGCGATTGCCAAGGGGCTGAATAAACGCGTTAAACTGGTACTCTGCTGTGCCGAGAACATGATCTCAAGCAGTGCTTACAAGTTGGGTGATATTATCACGTACAAAAATGGCGTGACCGTTGAAGTGCTCAATACCGATGCAGAAGGGCGCTTGGTGCTCGCTGATGGCCTGATGTACGCCAGTGAGCAAAAACCTGAACTTCTGATTGATTGTGCCACGCTCACCGGATCGGCAAAAGCCGCGTTGGGTAATGACTATCATGCGCTGTTTAGTTTCGACGATGAGCTCGCACACCGTACGCTTGACGCGGCACAAAAAGAAGGCGAGGGCATGTGGCCGTTGCCATTGGCCGAGTTCCATCGCCAGCTGCTGCCTTCCTCGTTTGCGGATATTGCCAATGCATCCATGGGGGCGTATATGCCAGGTGCGAGCACCGCGGCGGCGTTCCTTTCCTACTTTGTTGAGGATTATCAAAAAGGCTGGATGCACATCGATTGCTCTGGCACTTACCGCAAAGCCGCCAATGATAAATGGGCCGTGGGCGCGACCGGTATGGGTGTGAAAACCCTAGCGCGTGTATTGCTCGACCAAGCGAAATAGACCTGTGACACCTTGGGTGAAAGGTTAACAAAATTTTGTGTGAGTTAACGCTTCACCCGATTGGTCATAGGGACACGCGAGGAAATTTGCTAGGGTAGGCGCGTTGTTGCCCCTAGCGGGCCAGATTCAGACAGTGAAAGGACAAGCGAATGACCATTGAACGCACTTTTTCTATCGTTAAACCTGATGCCGTAGAGCGTAATTTAATTGGCACGCTTTATCAGCGTATCGAAAGTGCAGGTTTGCGTATCGTGGCGGCGAAAATGCTCCATCTTAGCAAAGAGCAGGCAGAAGGATTTTATGCCGAGCACCAAGGGAAGCCTTTCTTTGAATCCTTGGTTGGGTTCATGACGTCAGGCCCTATCATGGTGCAAGTACTAGAAGGCGAGAGCGCGATCAGCCGCTACCGTGAGTTGATGGGAAAAACCAACCCAGAAGAAGCAGCGTGTGGCACATTGCGCGCTGACTATGCGGAAAGCATGCAATATAACTCAGTGCATGGCTCTGATAGCCCTGCGTCTGCAGAGCGCGAAATCGCGTACTTTTTTACCGCGGATGAAATTCATCCTCGCTGCTAAATCAAGCACCTGCTTTTTAATCTTCAAAAAGAGGCGTCAGCCTCTTTTTTTCTGCCTATCGAAATCAGACAACCACATTGAATAACCCCGCTGTTAGAGAGTGGAAACTGTGATCTAAAGCCTGTACAATTTCGCGCCTTAAGCGCGTCCCGAGGAGATATCTTGGCTATGATCAAGGTAAGACATCGGCACGCGTGAGGCGATGATTCAGTCTTACCACCTAGCTAGTTCTTACGAGGCAACCCCCAATGACGACAGAGAAAGTTAATCTGCTTGATTTTGACAGGCAAGGATTGCGTGCCTACTTCGCTGATGAGCTCGGCGAAAAAGCCTTCCGTGCTGACCAAGTCATGAAGTGGATGTATCACTTTGGTTGCGACGACTTCGATGAAATGAACAACATCAACAAGAAGTTGCGTGAGAAGCTCAAGCGGGTGGCAGAAATTAAAGCCCCAGAAGTCAGTGAAGCGCATTACTCCCAAGATGGCACCATCAAATGGGCAATGCGTGTGGGCGGTCAAGACGTGGAAACCGTATATATCCCCGAAGATGACCGGGCGACACTGTGTGTCTCCTCTCAGGTAGGCTGTGCGCTTGATTGCAAGTTCTGCTCAACCGGGGCACAAGGTTTTAACCGCAACTTGCGTGTGTCTGAGATCATCGGGCAGGTGTGGCGTGCGTCGAAAGAGATCGGCATTGAGAAAGAGACGGGCCGTCGTCCGATCACTAACGTGGTGATGATGGGCATGGGAGAGCCGCTGCTCAACATGAAAAACCTTCTCCCTTCTCTGAATTTGATGCTCGACGACAATGCTTATGGCTTATCTAAGCGCCGAGTCACCGTGTCGACATCGGGCGTGGTCTCTGGCTTGGAGCAAATGATTGGCAAAATCGATGTCGCCTTGGCCATCTCACTGCATGCGCCGAACGATGAGCTGCGTAGCCAAATCATGCCAATTAACGATCGTTGGGATATCGAGGCCTTTTTGGATGCGGTACACCGTTATATTGCAACCTCAAATGCCAACCGCGGCCGTGTGACGGTAGAATATATCTTGCTGGATCATGTCAATGACTACATGGAGCATGCGCGCCAACTCGCAGAGCTATTAAAAGACACCCCAGCGAAGATTAACCTGATCCCATTTAACCCGTATCCTGGATCACCGTTCAACAAACCGAGTAATTCTCGTATTGATAGGTTTATGAAAACCTTGATGGAATACGACTTTACGGTGACGGTACGTAAAACACGAGGCGATGACATTGACGCAGCGTGTGGCCAACTAGCCGGTGACATTGTCGACCGAACTAAGCGTGCCGAGAAGCGACTGGGCGCACAGGAGGTGATCCCTGTTCGACCCGTCTAAATGAGATGGCGATAAGGGGATGGCATGACAAAAACGGTTTGGGTTGTGGGCGTGTTGATGGCGTTGGTTGGCTGTTCAACGCCAAGTTCGCAGCACAGTGAGCCCAAGTTTGATAAGATTCAAGCCGCAGAGGCGCGTATTGCACTGGGATTAGGCTATCTAAACAGTGATCGCTATCAACAAGCGCAGCAAAACTTGCAGCAAGCGCGCCAATATGCACCTAACTACTATCGCACCTCGCTGTCGATGGCGTATTATCAACAACGTGTCGGTGAAAACGACAAAGCGGATCGCTTATATCAACAAGCGTTAGCGCAAGCGTCTGAAAAAGGCGATGTATATAACAATTACGGTGTTTTCTTGTGCGAACAACAGCGGTTTGCCGCGGCAAATGACGCATTTTTGCAAGCAGTCGTACAACCGTATTATCATCGTGTGTCAGACAGTTATGAAAACGCGGCGTTTTGTCAGCTAAAAGCTGGCCACGTAGAACGCGCAAAAGCCTTGTTTAGCAAAGCGGCTGATCACGACCCACTGAATGTCCGTGCGGGGTTACAACTTGCCAAGTTAGAGATAGAGACTGGGCAAGAGGCAGCAGCCGTCGCACGTATCAAGCGGCTCCACCAACGCGTTGGTGTTCAGCCTGCCGGACTGTTATTGCTAGTGAAAGCTTATCAGCAACAAGGCTACACGGAGCGAGCTGCCCATGACGCTCAGCGATTGGCGCAACGGTTTCCAGAATCCAAAGAATATCAATTGTACCTAGCGAATGAATACTGAACAGACGGAAGAACAAGCGCAATCTGATACCCAACCTGCGCCCGGGGAAGTATTAAAGCAAGCGCGAGAGAAAATGGGCTGGAGTGTTCGTGATGTTGCTGACCGACTTCGGTTGCGGGTCAGTGTCATTGAGGATCTTGAACAAAACAACCCAGACATGGATCAATTGGCCACGTTTACACGTGGCTATTTGCGCTCCTATGCCAAGCTGATGCAAATCGACGCCGATCAGCTTTTGGGTAATAGTAATATGGAAGCGAGCAGTGCGGCTACCGTACAAAAAATGCAAAGCTTCTCGCGCAAAACGCGGCGGCAAAAGAGCGAAAGTCGATTAATGTGGCTGTCTTGGGTGATTATTGCCATTGCGGTCGGGATCACTGGCGTGTGGTATTGGCAGAATCAGCAGGCTATGACGTCCGTGCCAACACAATTAGATAGCCAACAAGCGGATGAGCTCGTCACGACCCCATCAGCACAAGATAGCGCGATGGTTGCCGCCGATGCACCGGCAATGGCCGAGCCTGCGATGACAGATTCGGCGGCCTCACAAGGGGCGGAGCCGCAGGTCACTGATGTACAAGATGCCGCGAACGCGCCGGTGTCAGATGAGGTGAGCCCATCAGCATCGACGGCGTCAGAATCGGCCACTGCGGTTGAGTCGGCGCGAACGGACGAGGCGACAACGCAAACAACACCAGAGGCACAACCAACGGCAGCGCCTGAGGATGAAGCCCCCGCAAGCACGGTCAATAACCGTCTGGTGATGACCTTTAGTGGAGATTGCTGGATAGACGTGCGAGACGGCAATGGTGAGCGACTGGCAACCGGGATAAAATCTGAGGGTGAACAAGTGACCTTAACCGGCGACACCCCGTATCAATTAGTATTGGGTGCCCCTAGTGTGGTGAAAATCACCTTTAATGGCGACAACATTGATCTTGATGGCTTCCCAACTGGCCAAGTGGCTCGGTTGCGCCTTCCGCAGTAATCAGAGAACGTCGATATGCACAACGAAACTCCCATCAAACGCCGTCCCTCAACGCGCATCAATGTCGGCAATGTGCCGATTGGTGATGGCGCGCCGATTGCCGTGCAATCTATGACCAACACGCGAACCACAGATGTGGCAGCCACCGTCGCGCAAATCAAAGCGCTAGAAGGGGTGGGTGCAGATATCGTTCGGGTGTCAGTACCCACCATGGACGCGGCGGAAGCGTTTAAAGAGATTAAAGCGCAAACGTCGATCCCTTTGGTGGCAGACATCCACTTTGACTACCGTATTGCATTAAAAGTGGCGGAGTATGGTGTCGATTGTTTGCGTATCAACCCAGGTAATATTGGTAAAGAAGAGCGCATTCGGGCGGTGGTGGATGCCGCACGTGATAAAAACATTCCAATCCGTATTGGTGTGAATGGCGGCTCACTTGAGCGTGATCTGCAAGAAAAATACGGGGAGCCAACGCCCGATGCTTTGGTCGAGTCGGCCATGCGTCATGTCGATATCTTGGACCGTCTTAACTTTGATCAATTTAAAGTCAGCGTCAAAGCGTCAGATGTCTTCTTGGCGGTTGAGTCTTATCGCAAACTTGCGCAGCAGATTGATCAACCTTTACACCTTGGCATTACGGAGGCCGGTGGCGCGCGTGCTGGTGCGGTTAAGTCATCCGTTGGTTTGGGAATGCTATTGGCGGAAGGCATTGGTGATACCTTGCGGGTATCGCTCGCCGCCGATCCGGTAGAAGAAATCAAAGTGGGCTTCGATATTCTCAAATCACTTCGCATTCGCTCGCGCGGCGTCAATTTTATTGCGTGTCCGAGCTGTTCGCGTCAAGAGTTTGATGTGATTGGTACAGTCAATGCGCTCGAGCAGCGCGTGGAAGATATACTGACCCCAATGGATGTCTCCGTAATTGGTTGTGTGGTCAATGGCCCGGGTGAAGCCGAAGCGTCTCACCTCGGTTTGGCTGGGGGTAACAAGCGCAGTGCTTATTACCTCGACGGTAAACGCCAAAAAGAGCGCTTTAATAACGACAACTTGGTGGATGAGTTGGAGGCAAAAATCCGCGCCAAAGCGGCGATGATGGATGAACGCAACCGCATCAAGGTGTCACAAATCGATCAAGAAGGCTAAGCCGTTAGGCGGCCTTCTCCCCTTTTCTATCATGTCGGTAACGGAAGTTAACGTGGCTAAAACAATTCAAGCAATTCGAGGCATGAATGACTGCCTCCCGTCTCAATCTCCTTTATGGCAAAAGCTCGAATCTACGATTAAAAAGGTAGTGAGCGCTTACGGCTATAGCGAAGTTCGCATGCCTATTGTGGAAGCAACGCATTTGTTTAGCCGTGCGATTGGCGAAGTGACAGACGTTGTCGAAAAAGAAATGTACACCTTCGATGATCGCAACGGTGACAGCCTCACTTTGCGTCCTGAAGGGACCGCGGGTTGTGTCCGAGCGGGGATCGAAAACGGTCTGCTGTACAACCAAGAGCACCGCCTGTGGTACACCGGGCCTATGTTCCGTCATGAGCGCCCACAAAAAGGTCGTTATCGCCAGTTTCATCAGTTTGGCGTAGAGGTGTTTGGCCTAAATGGCCCAGACGTGGACGCGGAACTTATCATGATGACCGCACGTATGTGGCGTGAGCTGGGCATTGCTGAGCATGTGCGATTGGAGCTTAACTCAATCGGATCACCACAAGCGCGTGCGAACTATCGTCAAGCGCTGGTGGACTTTTTGATGCAACACGAATCAGTGTTGGATGAAGACAGCAAGCGTCGAATGCAGACCAACCCATTGCGCGTGCTCGATACCAAAAATGCGGACATCCAAGCTGTATTGGTTAATGCGCCTCAGTTGGGTGATTATCTGGATGACGAATCAAAACAGCATTTTGCCCTCTTGTGTGAACTCTTGGACGCGGCAGGTATCGAATACCAAGTTAACCACCGTTTGGTACGTGGCCTCGACTACTACAACCGGACCGTGTTTGAGTGGATCACCGATAGCTTGGGTGCGCAAGGCACGGTGTGCGGTGGTGGCCGTTATGATGGCTTGGTTGAGCAACTCGGGGGGAAAGCGACGCCTGCCGTTGGGTTTGCAATGGGATTAGAGCGTTTGGTTCTGATGCTGGAAAACCTCAACCAAGATGATGTCCGCCCGGCGGTGGATGTGTACATGGTCACGGCGGGTGAAGGCGCGATGATCGCTGGGATGAAACTGGCGGAGCGCTTACGCGAACAGGTGCCCGGACTGCGTGTGATGTCACATTTTGGCGGTGGTAGCTTTAAGAAACAGTTTAAGCGCGCGGATAAAGTCGGCGCCTCTGTGGCGCTCGTGCTAGGCGAGGATGAAGTTGCCAACGGCACAGTGGCGTTAAAAGATTTGAAAGGCGGCGAGCAACAAACACTGAATCAGGATGAGATCGCCGCGTCACTAAAAGCATTGATTTAAGAGGACAGAACGTGGACGTCTACACCACAGAAGAGCAGCAGGTTGAAGCCATTAAGAAGTGGTGGCGAGACAACGGTAAAGCGGTCGTGATCGGCGCCGTTGTCGGTTTGGGGGCGTTATATGGCTGGCGTTATTTTCAGTCACAACAGCTCACCAACCAAGAGCAAGCCTCGCAGCAATACGAACAAGTGCTAAGTGGTATTGAAAGCGGCGATACCGTGTCATTGAGCCAATTAGAAGGCCATGAAGGTTATCGTGCCTTGGCGGCATTGCAGCTGGCACAAAAGCATGTTGCGCAAGGGGAGCTGGAAAGTGCCCGTGAGCAATTGCAAAACGCTCAGCAAGCCGTGAAAGACGAGGCGCTGTACGGGTTGGTGACGACACGCCTAGCGCGCGTTGAAGCGGAGTTAGGCAATTACTCAGCCGCATTGAGCGAACTCGACAAAGTCACCACGCAGAGCTGGACCGCGAAAGTGGAAGAGATCCGCGGCGACGTCTTGCTTCGTCAAGGCGACAAGCAGGCAGCGCGAGACGCGTATGCAGCGTCATTGGCGGCGGCGGAAAGCCCGACCGTTAACATGAAGCTTGATAATCTGAGTCAATAAGGTCGTGGTATGAAAAAACGATTATGGCGCATGGCTGCAATGGCCACGACCATGGCTGTACTGGCTGGCTGTGCCGGTGAAGAAGATGTGGTGCAAATGGCCCCACTGCCTTCTGTGACCAATGAGATATCTTCAACCCAGCATTGGCGAGCACAAGTGGGCGACGGTGTCGGGCAGTATTATTCCGCACTTCAGCCCACAGTGGCCTATGACAAAGTCTTTGCGGCTGATCGACAAGGTTTAGTCGCCGCGTTTGATTTAGAAAGCGGTGAATCTATCTGGCAACAGTCGGTGCAAGACGAGACACCGGCGTTGCTCTCCGGCGGGTTGAGCGCCTCATACGGCAAAGTGTATGTGGGTGGCGAAACGGGTCAAGTGTACGCACTGGATGCGGAAACCGGCGAGCGGGTTTGGCAACATAACGTGAATGGCGAAGTGCTGGCCAAGCCTTTGGTGGAAGCTGGGTTGGTGATCGTTAACACCAGCCGTGGTGAGTTAGTGGCATTGGACGCGGAATCGGGCGAGCCACAGTGGAACAACACCAATGATGTGCCGAACTTGAGCCTACGCGGTGAAAGTGCGCCGGTGACTATTTCCGGCGGCGTATTCTGGGGGATGGCCAATGGACGCCTAGGCGCGGCAATGATCGAAACCGGACGGTCTATTTGGCAAATTCCTATCTCGACACCAAAAGGGGCGACTGAAATCGACCGCTTAGTGGATGTGGATGCGACCCCAGTGATCGATGGCGACCGTTTGTATGCAGTAGGCTATAATGGCCAATTAGTCTCTATTGATTTGCGCTCCGGAAAAGCGGCGTGGAAGCGGGATTTTTCCTCTGCTAAAGACTTCCTCGTAGCAGGCAATAGTATTTATCTTATTGATGATAAAGACAATATTGTTGCGTTAGATGCACGCAACGGCCTAGAGAAGTGGCGCAACACACAGTTGGCGTACCGTATCTTAACGGCACCCGCGGCAAGCGGCGGCTATCTGGTGGTCGGCGACAGCCAAGGCTACTTGCATTGGCTTGACCCGCAAACGGGCGATTTTGTCGCGCAGCAATCACTGGAAGGTAACGGGATCGCTGTTGCCCCGGTGCAAACGGATGATGGCTATATCGTGATCACCCGTGATGGTCAACTGAGAAAGCTGAGTATCGAGTAAGCGAAGCCACCCAGTTCTATATTTAGGCTCCTGGCTGCAAAGACAGTCGGGAGCCTTGTTTATTAATAAAGCGAATGAAAAGAAGAGGTCTACATGATTCCTGTTATAGCCCTAGTGGGGCGCCCGAATGTGGGGAAATCGACGCTCTTTAACCGTCTTACCCGCACACGCGATGCATTAGTAGCGGATTTTCCGGGACTGACCAGGGATCGAAAATACGGCAAAGCATTGCTGGATGATCACGAGTTTATCGTGATCGACACCGGCGGCATTGACGGCACCGAAGAAGGTGTAGAAACCAAGATGGCGGAGCAGTCGCTAGCGGCGATTGAAGAAGCCGATGTCGTGCTGTTTATGGTGGATGGTCGAGCCGGTCTTACGCCAGCGGACAAAGACATTGCTCAGCATATTCGTACCCGTGAAAAAACCACCTTCTTGGTGGTGAACAAAGTGGATGGTATTGACCCAGACACGGCAACCGCGGACTTTTGGYAGCTGGGCATGGACAACATGTTCCAAATTGCCGCCGCGCATGGTCGAGGTGTTAGCGGCCTGATTAATCGTGCGTTGACGCCTTTGGTTGAGCAAGTGTCCGCGGACGAGGACGACGAGCAAGCAGGCTTGGTCGATTTGACCGATGAAGCGGATACGCTCGACAGTGGCGAAGACGCGGTTAAAACCGAAGAGCAGGCTGAAAGCGAGTATGAATACTTACAGTCGCTGCCGATTAAAATCGGTATTATCGGCCGTCCCAATGTGGGTAAATCAACCCTGACTAACCGTATGCTGGGCGAAGAGCGCGTGGTGGTTTATGACATGCCAGGCACGACCCGCGACTCGATTTACATTCCCATGGAGCGTGATGGTCGCGAATACGTGATGATTGATACCGCCGGGGTTCGACGTCGTAAACGGGTGACCGATAAAGTGGAAAAATTTTCGGTGATCCAAACCCTCAAGGCGATTGAAGATGCCAACGTCGTATTGTTGGTGATCGACGCACGAGAGAACATCTCGGACCAAGACTTAAGCTTACTTGGTTTTGCGCTGAATGCGGGCCGCTCGATTGTTTTGGCGGTCAACAAGTGGGATGGCTTAGATAGCGAAGTGAAAGAGCGCGTGAAGTCTGAGCTTGACCGCCGCTTAGGGTTTGTCGACTTTGCCCGTGTGCATTTTATTTCTGCTTTGCACGGCACCGGGGTAGGCCACTTGTTCGAGTCGATTCAAGAGGCGTATCAATCAGCGACAAAACGCGTCGGAACCGCGATGCTCACCCGTATTCTGAAAATGGCGCAAGATGACCATCAACCACCGATGATCCGGGGACGTCGGGTGAAGCTCAAATATGCGCACGCAGGCGGTTACAATCCACCGATTGTGGTCGTTCACGGCAGCCTTGTTAAAGAGTTACCTGATTCGTACAAACGTTATTTGATGAATTACTACCGTCGAACCCTGGATATTATGGGCACGCCGATCAAGATCCAGTTCCAAAACAGCGAAAACCCCTATGAGGGGAAAAAAGAAAAGCTGACATTATCTCAATCCCGTCAGCGTAAACGCTTAATGGATATGGTGAAAAATCGTAATAAGAAGTAATACAAAGCCCAGCAGCGATGCTGGGCTTTTTTTTGATCGCGATGTGGTGGGTTCGATCTCTCTTAGGATCGGTTACTGAATAAAAGTGATCTGACTCACATTAATGAGCGCGATTATCTGTTGTCTTAGATCCTAGTGTGTCACGCTGCCGCTCAGGTTTTGAGCGGTGATAAAATCGACACCCCTTCCCACGTCATAATTTTAGATTGTTCTGGATCCAGGCTTTAATAAAACGCATTTCAGGTTTTTATCCTTTTAAAAATCCAAATGCAGAATATGTAACTTATGCTTTCGGGAAGTGTATTGATAAATATTCTTTTCAGGGTAGGAAGCTGATCAAGGGGAATAAACCCCAAGATCGCGCGATCGCTTACTGATCGGTCAGATGTGTGTTGTGCAGAGTTTAATCAGAAGATTGATGCGGGTGTCGCTGCCGAACCACGCTGGTGACATCGCCGTTGCTGAGCTGAGTGTGTAAGGTATCGCCCTCTTCTAGCTGGTTGATGTTAGTGACGATGTGCCCATCACTATCACGGCTAATTGAATAGCCGCGAGAAAGGGTGGCAAGTGGGCTGACCGCATCTAAGGTGGCGACCAAGGTGGCGAGTCGCTGTTGCGCATGTGACAGGTGTGAGTCCATCGCGTGGGTGAGGCGTTGATGGTATTGCGCCAATTGAGCCTGATGTTGCTGAATACGACGGTCAGGCGTCATGCGCTGCAATCGATTATCTAGCGTGTTCAGTTGGCTGCTGTACCGTGAAAACTGCTTAGTGAGTGCCTGATGCATCCGTCTTTGCAGCTCATCAATATGCTGACTTTGCTGTTGTAGACGACGGCGAGGGTGCTGATGAGACAAACGGTGTTCGTGCTGCGTCAGTGCCCGTTGCTGGCGATACAGGAGGGTGCCAATCGCGTTTTTGAGCGCTTGCTCGCGCTGCTGATATTGCTGCAAGCGATAACTGAGGTCACGGCTCACTAATTCTGCGGCGGCTGATGGCGTCGGCGCGCGCACGTCGGCAACAAAGTCAGCAATGGTAACATCCACTTCATGGCCCACGGCACTGACGATAGGGATCTGACTGGCGGCGATAGTACGGGCGACGATTTCTTCATTAAAGCACCATAAATCTTCGAGTGAGCCACCGCCACGGCCAACAATCAGCACATCACATTCGTTGCGGCTGTTGGCACGTCCAATGGCTTGGGCAATAGAGACCGCTGCCTCTTGTCCTTGTACCAGCGTTGGATAGATAACCACTGGCAGGCTCGGATCGCGCCGTTTCAACACATTTAGAATATCGTGCAAGGCAGCGCCTGTTTTGGAGGTGATTATGCCAACGCGTTTGGGTTGGTCGGGCAAGGCCTGTTTGGCGCTTTGTGCGAATAAGCCTTCAGCGGCTAACGCTTGTTTGCGTTGCTCAAACGCCTGTTGCAGTCGTCCATCGCCTTCGGGCTGCATGCTTTCTAAGATCAGTTGATAGTCGCCGCGAGGCTCGTACATAGAGACACGCGCACGCACCAACACTTGATCGCCGTTTTTAGGTTTGAACATCACGCGGCGGTTGTTACCACGGAACATCGCACATTTAACTTGGCTTTGGTTATCTTTCAACGATAAATACCAGTGACCGGATGTCGCAGCGGTAAAATTAGAGATTTCACCCGTGAGCCAGACGATACCGATGTTTTTCTCCAAGCAAAGACGCACTTCGGCATTTAAGCGAGAGACGGAAAGAATGTTTCGGTTGTTAGCGGTCACGATCACGGATCCTTTCAATAAGCCTGAGGGCATACTACCTGCCGCACCCCAGTATGCCAAATAGACCTTGAGCAATCGGTTGCGAAAAAGTCGCGTTGATATCTGGTGATAAATCAACCGACTAAAAATCCGTTGCCCACCAAACAGCGATTCTTAATAAAAATCGATAGCCAAACGTTTGCGCTGCCCGTATAATGCTGCGGCAATATTTTGTTCCCCTTCACAAATTTTGGTGTGAGATATTGCAATGCTGAGAATCGCGAAAGAAGCGCTAACCTTTGACGATGTACTCCTCGTCCCTGCCCACTCAAATGTTCTTCCTAACCATGCCGATCTGCGTACAAAACTGACACGCTCGATCAGCTTAAACATTCCTGTTCTATCCGCCGCGATGGACACGGTAACCGAAGCCCGTTTGGCGATTGCCTTGGCGCAAGAAGGTGGTCTTGGCTTTATCCATAAGAACATGACTATCGAGCAACAAGCCGAACAAGTACGCTTGGTCAAAATCTATGAAGCAGGCATGGTCACCAATCCAGTGACTGTAACCCCAGAAATGACCATTGCTGACGTGAAGGCACTGACTGAGCGTAACGGCTTTGCCGGTTACCCTGTTGTCAATGCACAAAAAGAGCTGGTGGGGATCATCACAGGCCGTGACGTGCGTTTTGTGTCTGACTTAAGCAAGCGCGTCGAAGACGTGATGACACCAAAATCTCGCCTCGCTACTGTGCAAGAAGGCGCAGAGCGTGAGCAGGTACAACAGCTCATGCAACAGCACCGCGTCGAGAAGATTTTGGTGGTCAACCCAAGTCATCATCTTACCGGTATGATCACCGCCAAAGATTTCCAAAAAGCGGAAAGCAAGCCTAATGCCTGTAAAGACGAACAAGGTCGTTTGCGTGTCGGCGGCGCGGTTGGTGCCGGTGCGGGCAACGAAGAACGCATTGCCGCCTTGGTTGAAGCGGGCGTGGATGTGCTGCTGATTGACTCATCACATGGCCACTCTGAAGGGGTTCTGCAACGTATTCGTGATGCACGTGCCGCGTATCCGAACCTGCAGATTGTGGGCGGCAATGTCGCCACCGCTGAAGGCGCACGCGCCCTGATTGAAGCCGGTGTCGATGCCGTCAAGGTTGGAATTGGCCCAGGCTCGATTTGTACCACGCGTATCGTTACCGGCGTGGGTGTCCCGCAGATCACTGCGATCAGTGATGCAGCCGCTGTAGCGCAAGAGTACGGCATTCCCGTGATTGCCGATGGCGGTATCCGCTTCTCAGGGGATTTGTGTAAAGCGATTGCCGCGGGCGCGTCGTGCGTGATGGTGGGCTCAATGCTCGCTGGTACCGAAGAGTCTCCAGGGGAAGTCGAACTTTACCAAGGCCGTGCATATAAATCATATCGCGGTATGGGCTCGGTGGGCGCGATGTCAAAAGGCTCGTCTGACCGTTATTTCCAAAGCGACAACGCCGCAGACAAGCTGGTACCTGAAGGGATTGAAGGGCGTGTCGATTACAAAGGCATGATGAAAGAGATCATTCATCAGCAAATGGGTGGCCTGCGCTCCAGCATGGGCCTAACCGGCTCTGCCACCATTGAAGAGATGCGTACCCAAGCGCAGTTTGTTCGCGTCACTGGCGCGGGCATGAAAGAGTCACACGCGCATGATGTCACCATTACTAAAGAAGCGCCGAACTACCGTCTCGGCTAAAGACATCACCACCGCGATGCATTTGAGAGGGGAGCGCGGCTCCCCTTTGTTCCACTTAATTGAGAAAGCCAGATAATGACCCAGAACATTCATGCTCAACGTATTTTGATCCTTGATTTTGGCTCCCAGTACACCCAACTGATTGCGCGCCGTGTCCGTGAAATCGGTGTGTATTGTGAGCTTTGGAGCTGGGATGTGGATGAGCAAGACATTCGTGATTTTGCGCCCAACGGCATCATCCTATCCGGTGGCCCAGAGAGCGTGGCAGAGGAGAACTCGCCGCGTGCACCGCAGTATGTCTTTAATGCCGGCGTGCCTGTGTTGGGGGTTTGTTATGGTATGCAGACGATGGCCGAGCAGCTCGGTGGTAAGGTGGCCGGCTCTGAGCACCGTGAGTTTGGCTACGCGCAAGTAAAACGCGTTGGGCAAAGTGCACTGTTTGATGGCATTGAAGATGCCATCGCCGATGACGGGCATGCGCTCCTCGATGTATGGATGAGCCATGGTGATAAAGTGGTCGCCATTCCAGAAGATTTTGTCAAAGTGGCCGAGACGGACACTTGCCCCTTCGCGGCCATGGCCAATGAAGACAAACGTTTTTATGGCGTGCAATTCCATCCAGAAGTCACTCACACGCGCCAAGGCCAACGTATGTTGGAGCAGTTTGTGATGCAAATCTGCCAATGCGAGCGCTTGTGGACACCAGCCACCATTATTGACGATGCGATTGAGCGTATTCGTGAGCAAGTCGGGGATGATGAAGTGATCCTTGGCCTGTCTGGCGGCGTCGACTCTTCTGTGGTCGCCATGCTGGTTCACCGCGCAATTGGCGATAAGCTTACGTGTGTATTCGTCGATAACGGCCTATTGCGTCTTAATGAAGGTGAGCAAGTACTGGAAATGTTCGGTGACCACTTTGGGTTGAACATCGTCCATGTCAATGCCGAAGACCGTTTCCTCGATGCCCTTAAAGGCGAAGCGGATCCGGAAGCCAAGCGTAAAATCATTGGTCGCGTGTTTGTCGAGGTATTCGATGAGCAAGCGAGCAAAATGAAAAATGCCAAGTGGCTGGCACAAGGCACTATCTACCCGGATGTGATTGAGTCAGCAGCCTCGAAAACCGGTAAAGCGCATGTGATCAAATCACACCACAACGTCGGTGGTTTGCCGGAAGAGATGGAAATGGGGCTGGTTGAGCCACTCAAAGAGTTGTTCAAAGACGAAGTGCGAAAAATTGGCCTTGAGCTAGGCTTACCGTACCACATGCTTTATCGCCACCCCTTCCCAGGGCCAGGCCTCGGCGTGCGCGTGCTGGGCGAGATTCAAAAAGAATATTGCGATCTGCTTCGTCGCGCCGATGCGATCTTTATCGAAGAGCTACGCAACGCCGATCTCTACGAGAAAGTCTCGCAAGCCTTTGCGGTATTCCTACCTGTTCGTTCGGTAGGCGTGATGGGCGATGGCCGTAAATACGACTGGATCATTGCCCTGCGTGCCGTGGAAACCATCGACTTTATGACCGCGCACTGGGCACATCTGCCATACGATTTCCTGGGTAAGGTATCAAACCGCATCATCAACGAAGTCGACGGCATCTCCCGCGTGGTTTACGACGTCTCCGGCAAACCGCCAGCGACAATTGAGTGGGAATAAGACTCGCTAGGTAGCGCATTAAGCCTTGCCAACTAACAACAATGCCAGTCAGTTTTCTGACTGGCATTTTTTGTCGCACAATACCATAACGTTTATTACTCAAGTAACGCTGTTACTCGTATCTAACTCAGCGATAACGTCTTTACGCAGCATTCACTGGGGGCTGAATATGTATCATCGTGGTTTTTATCTATGGCGATATGTTACACAGTCTATGTTAACCGGTGCCTGCTTAATTCAAGCTCGCCGCCTATCTTGCGGAATGCACTGTTCACGGCTATTATTTGTTCATGATTCATGAACGGTATTTGAGTGTGAACGATAACGCGATACTACTAAAGCTAGCTTTGGATAATCTGCCTGCGCAGATTCAAGGGGAGTACTCTTTCGATCCTAAGCCGGATGGTGAGCCTTACACCGATGCTGAGGTGACTCTGACAGTGCACGGCGAACGCTATTTGTTTAGCACTGAAATAAAGCGTATCCATCGTAAAGATAGCCTATCAGCATTGCTAGGCGCTGCTCGCTCAGACAATCTGTTGGTGTGTAACAGACTGACGACTCATCTCGCCGATTTTTGCACCAAGAACGCGATCAATTTTATTGATGAGGCCGGTAATGCTCGCGTGAGCTTTAACGGGCTAAACCTATGGGTTGAGGGCAAAAATCTTACTGAAAACCACCTTGCAATTCCACAGCCGGCAAAGCCAGGGTTAGGTTTTATGAAGCTTCTGTTTGCTTTGTTGGCTCAAGAAGATGTGTTACATCTGCCGTTTCGAGCCATAGCCGAGATGGCAAATATCTCATTAGGTATGGTGAGTAAGGGATTTAAATACTTAGAAGCCGAGAAGCTTGTCAGTCTTGGTCGTACCCGTCGCATTCTGGATAAAGAGGCCCTTTATCAGATCTGGATTGAACACTATCGTACCGTGCTAAGGCCAAAGCTCGGAGGGCTAAAATTAGTTGCGCCGAATGATTGGCGAGACATCCCTTTAACATCCATGGATTGCTGGGGAGGAGAAGTCGCTGCCGATGAACTAACACGCTATTTGCAGCCTTATGAGTTACAGCTCTTTACCTTTGAGCCACTGCAAAAAAAGCTTGCGCTGCTCAAAGCAAAGCCAGACGCTTCGGGCAGGCTCTGGTTGGTGCCTGCATTCTGGGGAAAGGCGCTGGATATTAATATCAATGCCAAGGCATTGCTGGCTGTCGCTGAGCTACTTGCAAGCAGAGATAGCCGAAACAAGGAGGTTGCCGAACTTATCAATGAGCAATATCTACACCTTAAAACACTCCCTGAACCCCGGGTTTGAGCCTGTACTGACACTGATCACCCGCACAACTCAGCAAACTGGCGTACCATTTTTTGTTGCTGGGGCAACGGCAAGAGATCTCTTTTTGTATCATGTGTTTGGCCGTGATCCCGGCCGTCAGACTCGGGATATTGATACTGGCATTCTGATACCGGATTGGGACGCGTTCGCCAGTGTAAAGCAGGCTTTGCTGGATGCCGGATTAAGCGCAACCAATAAAGCGCATCGGCTTAAAGATCCTGACAGTGGTTTGCCAATTGATATTATTCCCTTTGGTGCCATCGCCGATGAAGCAGGTGAAATACAATGGCCACCGGAGCATGCTGTCACCATGACGGTAGCTGGGTTTCATGAAGCTTACGATGCCGCCTTATTAGTAGAGTTAGGGCAAGGCGATACCATCAAAGTTGCGTCTTTGGCTGGGCTGACTTTGCTAAAACTGATTGCCTGGCAGGAGCGAGGGAACGAGAGCAGCAAAGACGCATCTGACTTTCTAACCATTCTTCTTGAGTATCAGCATATTCAGGCGGATCGTTTGTGGGAGCCTTATATCCCAGCAGAGCGCTTAGAGTATGATACCGAGCGGCAAGGGGCCTTCTTGCTAGGATACGATTTGAAAATGATCTTATCTGAGCCTGCTACCAACCCTGAGACCATCACCCGGATTACCGTATTGGCGGCGGATACGGATGGATTGGTCAGGGCTCAGTTCAGAAGTCAGAACCTTTGTAGTTATGAGAGGGTAGAGCAGCTGCAAAATGACTTTTGGGCAGGGCTAGCGTTGTAAGAACAGTTTCAAAAAACAAAGTCCGCGTAATGGCGGACTTTTTTATTGGTATTCGCGGATGACGGCGCTCTTGACTCAGTCCTTATAACTGTCCGAACTTGCCTGCTTGCAGATCGTTGAACGCTTGCAAAATCTCTTGCTTGGTATTCATTACAAAAGGGCCATGACCGACGATGGGATCGGTGATGGGCTCGCCACTGAGTAGCAAAATTACGCTATCTTGTGAGGCGTGCAATGCGACCTCGCGGCCTTGGCGGCTAAGCAGTGCCATATCGGCGTCGCCAATTGGGTCGGCGCCGTTAATACTGACATTGCCCTCCAGCACTACCACCGCGGTGGTCCAGTCTTGGGGGAGCGTAAGCTGCGTCTTCCCGTCAGCGTGTAGCCGTATATCCCAAACCTGCATAGGGCTGAAGGTTTTGGCCGGCCCTTGATGCCCCTCAAACTCACCGGCTATGAGCCGTAATGTGCCCGCCTTATCGGCCAGGGCAACATCGGGAATATCGGCTTTGCGAATGCCTTGATAATTCGGGTCGGTCATTTTGTCTTTTTTGGGGAGGTTAACCCACAGTTGCGCCATTTGCAGCTCGCCGCCAGTGTGGCTGAACGCACTGGAATGAAACTCCTCGTGCATAATGCCGCTGCCTGCGGTCATCCACTGCACATCCCCGGGGCCAATCACGCCGCCTTTACCGGTGGAGTCACGATGCGCCACCTCACCTTGATACACAATGGTCACGGTTTCAAAGCCGCGATGGGGATGCTCACCCACGCCTCGCTTCACGCCATCCGCCGGAAAGTGCATTGGGCCAGCATAGTCCAGCAGTAAAAAGGGGCTCATCTCCGCCGCTTGATTGTGGTAGGAAAACAGCGAGCGGGCGGGGAAACCATTGCCGACCCAGTGCGGTGCAGGGGCTTTTATGACACGCGAAATGGATTTCATGGTGATCTCCTCGAGTGGGTTTACCTCCATCATATATTTGATGACATAGATTGCTAGGGGTTAAAACACGACTTCCACGCCATATAGGTTTTTTGTTTCTAAATGTTTCAGTGTCCTCAGTAAGCATCCGTTTTTTGTGCTGCTTTTCTAACTATAAATCAATTTAACATTTGGTTAACTGGCTTGCTTATGGCTAACTATGCTGTTTTTTGCTTTACTGGCGATGGTTTGTCATTTTAATGTCACTAAAGCCTGGTGGATCAGGTAAGCAAAGACACAACATCGAAAAATGGAGTAAACAGTGAGCCAACACATAAGCGACTCAACCGATGCTGGCCAGCCGCGCGGCATGGATCGGTTTTTGAACATGATAGAGCGGGCAGGGAACCGAATTCCGGATCCCGCGCTATTGTTTTTTTGGGGGCTGATCACCGTGTGGGTATTATCAGCCATTCTCTCTCAGGTTTCTTTTGATTCAGTCCACCCTTTGACCGGTGACGCTGTCCAAGTTAAAAACCTGCTCACCGGTAGTGCGCTCGCCCACTTTTTAGCCAATATGGTTGACACCTTTACTGGATTTGCGCCGCTGGGGATTGTTTTGGTGGCGATGCTCGGTGTGGGGGTGGCTGACCAGTCCGGCTTTATTACCACCGGCCTTAAGAAAATGCTGAGTGTAACGCCAAAGCAAGCGCTTACACCGATGCTGATTCTGGTGGCGATCGTTTCCCATACCGCTGCAGATGCAGGCTATGTGCTGGTGATCCCGCTGGGCGGGATTATTTTCCACGCCGCGGGTCGTCATCCGTTGGCCGGTATTGCTGCCGCCTTTGCCGGGGTATCCGGCGGCTTCTCCGCGAACTTTATTCCGTCAGGGATTGATCCTTTGCTGGCCGGTTTTACTGAATCTGCCGCGCATGTGTTGGACGATAGCTATCAGGTAAACCCGCTTGCGAACCTCTATTTCACTGGTCTGTCATCGATTTTGATTGTGGCGCTGGGCTGGTTTGTGACTGAGAAAATAGTCGAGCCACGTCTAAATCGCACGCCGATTGATGAGGACGCAGAAGACGCACCAGATTTAGGCTCTTTTACGGCAATTGAAGGGAAGGCGTTTAATCGAGCTGGGCTGGCGATGCTGCTAGGAATTGCCGCGCTGGTGGCGGCCTCATGGCCGGAAACGTCACCGCTCCGCTCACCGGCGGGCGAGCTGACCGCCTTTGATGCACCGATTATGCAATCGATCGTGCCACTGATTTTTGTGCTGTTTATTATTCCAGGTATTGTTTATGGCAAAACCGCGGGTACCTTTRAAACTAGCCAAGACGTGATCAAATCCATGTCTGACACCATGGCGACCATGGGCGCTTATATGGTGATGGCGTTTTTCTGCGCGCAATTCTTGGCCGCATTTACCCAATCAAACATTGGTACTTTGTTGGCGCTCAACGGCGCGGAGCTGTTGCAGTCAATGAACCTGCCAGGTGAGATGACGATTGTGGGGATGATTTTGCTGACGGCAATGGTGAACTTATTGATTGGTTCCGCGTCGGCGAAATGGGGGCTGATTGGGCCGATTCTCGTGCCGATGTTAATGGTCGTGGGCATTTCCCCTGAATTGTCGCAAGCGGCTTATCGTGTGGGTGATTCTGTGTCGAACATTATCTCGCCATTGATGGTGTTCTTCCCGTTGGTGGTGGTGTACTGCCAGCGTTACGTGAAAACCACGGGGATTGGTACCGTGGCCTCAATGATGATCCCTTATTCTCTGACCATGCTGGTGGGCTGGACCTTATTCTTACTCGCCTACTGGGCGCTAGGATTGCCTCTGGGCATTCAAGCCAGTTACCAATACTTGGTGCAGTAATACGCGGTTGCGCGTTGAGTGTCTTAAGCCGGCCTTCGAGCCGGCTTATTTGTATCGTATACTGAGGGCGTATTAGGTTGTTAGTCACAGAGGTTGGGATGAAAGATCCACACGCGTCGGATAGCGAGCACGACGTTTATATGCGCCACGCGATCCAGCTAGCAGACAAAGCGGAGCAAGAGGGTGAAGTGCCTGTTGGCGCTGTCGTGGTGTATCAAGGTGAGGTAGTGGGCACGGGGTGGAACCGAACCATTACCCAGCATGATGCGACGGCCCATGCCGAAGTGATGGCATTACGCCAAGCTGGCCAAGTGCTGGGTAATTATCGTTTATTAGACGCGGATCTTTATGTGACATTAGAGCCTTGTCCCATGTGTGCGGCGGCGATGGTGCATGGCCGTGTCAGAAAGGTTTTCTTTGGCGCGCCTGATCCCAAAACCGGGGCCGCTGGCTCGATAATGAACTTACTCAGCTATGATGGTGTTAATCATCATGTGCAAAGTGAGGGAGGGGTGTTAGAAGCGGAATGCCGTGCGCAACTGCAAGCCTTTTTCCGCCGTCGTCGCGCCGAAAAAAAGGCCGCTAAAAAAGCAGCCTGTCAATCTCAATCTTGCTTACCTGACTCAGGCAAGGTGTCCTAAAACGCGTCATCAAAGGCCGCAAATTCACGAATCGCAAAGGCACGTTGTCGCCAAAGTACCTTCTTGTGCATATTTTGGCGCATACGCTTACGCCGGTTAGCGGATGAAATGTTGTTTTTGCGAAAGCTTTGTTTCACCAGCCGTTTTCTTGGAACCATGCTGTCCTCATTGCGGTTGCGTGTCTGATTGCGGTGTCGAGTTATCCTCTGACTGTGATGACGCCGGGTCAGGCGCTTGCTCGGTTGTTTGCTCGGGGGCATTTTCCGACGGCTCGTCAGGGGCGACGATCGTCTGCAGACCACCGAGATCTTCAACTTGTTGGCTGTCGAGTGACTCTATGTGCGCTTTCTCATAGCCTAGAATACTTTGGTAATAGCGGCGAATATTTTCGACGTAGCTAAGCGCTTCGTAGCCACGCGCGTAGCCGTAGCGTGTTTGGGTGTAATACTGGCGCTTGGCTAACAGTGGCAGACGCTGTTTTACATCACTCCAAGAGTTAGGATCGGCGCCTTGCGCCTCCGTCAGTCGGCGCGCATCCATCATATGGCCAAAACCAATATTGTAAGACGCGAGAGCAAACCAAATGCGCTCGTGTGGATTAACACTGTCTGGTACACGGTCAAGTACACGTTGCAGGTAGAGCGAACCGCCTTTAATGCTTTGTTCTGGGTCGAGGCGATTGCGCACGCCCACGGATTTGGCCGTCGGCAGGGTAAGCATCATCATGCCGCGCACCCCAGTGGGCGAGATCGCCCGTGGGTTCCAATGTGACTCTTGATACGATAGGGCCGCCAGTAAGCGCCAATCAAAATCGTTCGCGTGCTTTTTGAAAAGCGGCTCCCACTTAGGCAACTTGCTCTCCAATGCCCGTAAAAAGGCGCGAGTATCGACGTAATCGAATTGGTCGACGTGACCAAAATACTTCTCTTCTAAAATAGCTAATTCGCCAGTTTGGTTTATCTCACCAAAGAAGTTGACCATTAAGGCATAGGCACTGCTGTCGCCTTGTTTTTTCATAAACCAGGCCACGGGTTCGTCCTCACTGAGGGCCATGGCGACGGCAATATCTGGGTGGGTGCGTTGCATCAAGGCAATATCGACCGAGTCGGCAATGGTAAAGTCAATCTCACCGTCTGCGACTTGTTTAAGCAGCTCATCATCGTCGGCGTCCTGCACGACTTTCCAGCTGAGATCAGGGTGATCTTGTTTTAACGCTTGCAAGGTGAGGTCGTGGCTAGAGTCTTCCACCACCGCCATGATGGCATCTTCACGATTAAAATCATCAACATCCCGCGGGCGCCAATGCCCTTTTTTATAGACCACTTGTTGGCTGACAAAGTAGTAGGCAGGGCCAGGGCGAAACTGGGCTAAACGTTGGTCGGTAATAGTGAGGCCTGCCGCAATCAGATCCACATCGCCGCGTTCAAGGGCTGGAAAGAGGCCGGAAAGCGTATAAGTGGGCACCATTTCTAGCTTGACCCCGAGCTTGTCAGCAAACCGAGCGGCGAGCTCGTAATCTAGTCCGGTAGGGCCGTCGGGGCCGATGTAGTATGAGAGTTCGTTGTTGAGTGTCCCGACTCTTAAGACACCACGGTCTCGAATTTTTTCTAGAACGGTACGATCGTCGAACGTCCAATCACAGCCTGTGACGGTGAGGCTAAGCACAAGCACCGTTAGGCTAATCATCCATGATCGCAAAGAAAAGTCACGCTGTGTCAAAGGCTGTCGCTCACTGTTGCATGCCAGCATCAAACGGCTAGCGATGATCGATAGACGCGCCATTCTACGTGAATAGACGTCAGACCGATAGAGGGAAAATTTTTTGCGCAAACGGTTGCGTCAGGTGTGTTGTCGGTGACAGTTTTCCCCTATAATGGCGGCCGCTTAGGCAAAACGCCAGTCTTAAAGCGCGTGTGGCGTGGCGACACCTCCGAGCAACGTGGTAGTCAGCGTTAACGATAACGGAGAGAGCAACCATTGCGGCAATGCCGGTGGTGATACCCAAGTTATGGTGCCAAGATGCGATAACTTGGGTATACCCCTTTCATTTACCGCTAACGAGAGACGTACGCACATGGATATTTTGCGTGGTTCCCCCGCACTGTCTGAGTTTCGTGTCAACAAATTACTGGCGAGCTGCCAAGCACACCAGTTACCTGTCACGGCACTGTATGCTGAGTTTATTCATTTCGCCGACTTGTATCATCCTTTGGATAGCGCGAGTCGCGAAAAGCTCGAAAAGCTGCTGACTTACGGACCAACCTTATCGCCGCACGCGCCGGAAGGCATATTGTTTCTCGTGACGCCTCGCCCCGGCACCTTGTCGCCGTGGTCATCCAAGGCAACCGATATTGCCCATAACTGCGGCTTGGATGCGGTCAAACGCTTGGAGCGCGGGACGGCGTACTATATTCAGTTATCTGCGCCTTTGACCAATGAGCAACACGCGACCTTAGTCGGATTGTTGCACGATCGGATGATGGAAGCGGTGTTCAGTGAACTTGAGGCCGCCGCGGTGTTGTTTGAGCAAGCGGAACCTGCGCCGATGCATAGCGTAGACATTCTCTCCGGTGGCCGAGCCGCCTTAGTCGAGGCCAACCAAGCCTTAGGGTTGGCACTGGCAGAAGACGAAATTGACTATCTGGTCGAGAACTTCACCCAGCTGGGGCGTAACCCAAACGACATCGAACTGATGATGTTTGCGCAAGCTAACTCAGAGCATTGCCGACACAAAATCTTTAACGCCGACTGGACTATCGATGGTGAAAAGCAGCCTAAATCGCTGTTTAAGATGATCAAAAACACCTATGAGCAAACCCCAGATAACGTGCTGTCGGCGTATAAAGACAATGCAGCCGTGATGACTGGCTCAAACGTTGGACGCTTTTTCCCCACTCCAGAGTGTCACACTTATCAATATCATCATGAGCCGGCTCATATTTTGATGAAGGTGGAAACCCACAACCACCCCACCGCAATTTCACCCTGGCCAGGCGCGGCGACCGGCTCAGGCGGTGAAATTCGTGACGAGGGAGCAACTGGTGTCGGGGGCAAACCCAAAGCAGGATTGGTCGGTTTTTCTGTCTCTAACCTTAAAATTCCGGGCTTTATTCAGCCGTGGGAGCGCGATTATGGCAAGCCTGAGCGCATTGCCACTGCGCTCGATATTATGCTGGAAGGCCCGTTGGGCGGCGCGGCGTTTAACAACGAATTTGGTCGCCCTAACTTGCTTGGCTACTTCCGTACCTATGAGCAATGGGTGACCTCGCATGCCGGTGAGGAAGTGCGTGGCTATCACAAACCCATCATGATCGCCGGTGGAATGGGTAACATCCGCGACGGCCATGTGCAAAAAGGCGAGATTGACGTGGGCGCCAAACTGATTGTGTTAGGTGGTCCGGCGATGAACATCGGCCTTGGCGGCGGAGCGGCATCGTCGATGGCATCCGGTCAATCGGCGGAAGACTTAGACTTTGCCTCGGTACAGCGTGAGAACCCAGAAATGGAGCGTCGCTGCCAAGAAGTGATTGATCGTTGCTGGCAACTTGGCGACAACAACCCGATTGCCTTTATCCACGATGTGGGCGCGGGTGGCTTGTCCAATGCCATGCCAGAGCTGGTCGATGATGGCGGCCGCGGTGGACGCTTTAATTTGCGTGACATTCCTAATGACGAGCCGGGAATGAGTCCGCTTGCCATTTGGTGTAACGAGTCACAAGAGCGTTATGTCTTGGCGGTCAAACCCGAAAATATGGCGCTTTTCGAAGCCTTGTGCGAGCGTGAACGGGCGCCATACGCAGTGATTGGTGAGGCGACCGATGCGCGTCACCTGTCGCTTGAAGATAGTCACTTCGACAATACCCCCATCGACATGCCGATGGACATCTTGCTGGGTAAAGCGCCCAAAATGCACCGGGATGTGACGCGTCAGCAAGTGATAGGTGTTGCGCTTAACACCCAAGGCATTGAGCTGGATGAAGCCTGTGAGCGTGTTTTACGCTTGCCGGCGGTGGCGGAGAAAACCTTCTTGATCACTATCGGTGACCGTTCGGTGACCGGATTGGTTGCGCGTGACCAAATGGTCGGCCCTTGGCAGGTACCCGTCGCTAACTGTGCGGTCACGGCGGCCAGCTATGACAGTTATCACGGCGAGGCGATGGCGATGGGTGAGCGTACCCCAGCTGCCTTGCTTGACTTTGCTGCTTCTGCCCGTATGACGGTCGGCGAAGCACTTACCAATATTGCCTGTGCCGATATTGGTAGCCTGACCAACATTAAACTGTCTGCGAACTGGATGTCCGCGGCAGGTCATCCGGGCGAAGACGCCGGCTTGTACGAAGCGGTCAAGGCCGTGGGTGAGGAGCTGTGTCCTGAGCTGTCACTGACCATTCCAGTGGGTAAAGACTCAATGTCGATGAAAACCCAGTGGCAGCAAGACGGTGAAAACAAAACCGTGACCGCGCCGATGTCGCTGATCATCACCGCCTTTGGGCGCGTGGAGGATGTGCGTCGTACTGTAACCCCACAATTGCGTACCGACAAAGGTGATAGCCACTTGATCGTAATTGACCTCGGTGAGGGCGCGCAGCGTCTGGGCGCAACCGCGTTGGCTCAGGTTTATCATCAATTGGGCGATAAGCCTGCCGATGTCACCAGCAGCGCCCGCCTAAAAGGCTTTTTCCATGCGATGCAAACCTTGGTGGCAGAGCAAAAGCTGCTGGCGTATCACGACCGAGCCGACGGCGGACTGTTCGTCACCTTGGCAGAAATGGCGTTTGCCGGTCATACCGGTATTGACGTGGATATCGCCCGCTTAGGCGATGATTCCTTGTCGGTACTGTTTAACGAAGAGCTGGGAGCGGTGATCCAAGTGGCGGCGCAAGATCTCGAGCGCGTCAATGCGGTGTTGGATGAACATCAATTAACCGCATGCAGTCACTTGATTGGCGGCTTAAGCGATAGCGATGAGATTATCTTGCGTCATGGTGAGGCGCCTATCTATCAAGCCAGTCGCCAGCACCTGCGTCAGATTTGGGCTGAAACCACCTACCAAATGCAAGCGCGTCGCGATAATCCGGACTGTGCTCGCCAAGAATTTGACGCTAAGCAGGCGGTCGATCCCGGTTTACACGCTAGCCTGAGCTTTGATGTGCACGAAGACATCGCTGCGCCGTATATCGCCACCGGTCAACAACCGACCATGGCTATTTTGCGTGAGCAAGGCGTGAACTCGCATGTGGAAATGGCCGCCGCCTTCGATCGCGCTGGATTTAATGCCGTGGACGTTCACATGAGTGACATTCTTTCCGGGCGTGTCAGTTTGGACGGCTTCCAAGGGCTGGTGGCCTGTGGCGGCTTCTCTTACGGTGACGTGTTGGGCGCCGGTGAAGGTTGGGCAAAATCAATTTTGTTTAACAGCCGCGCGCGCGATCAATTTAGTGCCTTCTTTACGCGTGAAGACACCTTAGCACTTGGTGTGTGTAATGGCTGCCAGATGCTATCGAACCTACATGAACTGATCCCAGGCGCTGCACACTGGCCACGATTTGTTCGTAACGAGTCGGAGCGCTTTGAAGCCCGCTTTAGCATGGTGGAAGTGCAATCCAGCCCCTCCGCCTTCTTTGCCGGGATGGCAGGGTCACGGATGCCTATTGCGGTATCGCATGGTGAGGGGCGCGTTGAGGTGCGTGATGCTAAGCATCTGGCGGCCATTGAAGCGTCAGGCACGGTGGCGCTGCGTTACACCGATAATCACGGCCAGCCAACACAAGCGTATCCTGCCAACCCGAATGGCTCACCGAATGGCATTACCGCGCTGACCACAGAGTCGGGTCGCGTCACCATTATGATGCCGCACCCTGAGCGGGTATTCCGTACAGTCGCCAACTCTTGGCACCCAGATGATTGGGGCGAAGACAGTGCGTGGATGCGTATGTTCCGCAATGCGCGGGTGACCTTGGGGTAACCCTTAAATGTGATACAAGCCGCCATCGTTTGGCGGCTTTTTCGTGTTATGCGTGAATCGATGGATGATTTTTTATCCTGCTGCGATACAATTTGAGCTAAACACTTGATCCATCAGGACCGGCCAGCGGCCAACGAGAGGGATAACGGAATGAAAAAAATTGAAGCCATCATCAAGCCATTTAAACTCGATGACGTACGCGAGGCGCTCGCCGACGTGGGGATTACGGGGATGACCGTCTCAGAGGTAAAAGGCTTTGGTCGTCAAAAAGGCCACACTGAGCTTTATCGCGGCGCCGAATACATGGTCGATTTTTTACCCAAAGTGAAGCTTGAAGTGATCGTCAGTAACGATGTGGCTGAGCAGTGTGTGGATACCATTATTGATACCGCACAAACCGGTAAAATCGGAGATGGCAAAATCTTTGTCTTTGATGTTGAGCGCGTGGTGCGCATCCGTACCGGTGAAGAAGACGAAGAAGCGATTTAATCACGCGCTATAAGCGAATACGATCAGTAGTAAAAAGCCAAGCATCATGCTTGGCTTTGTTGTTTTGCGCCGTGCTGTCGGATTGATTAGCGTTGAGAGGGCGCTCAAGCCCCGGGGTTAGCAGGATGCGCCTGATAGCGCCCGGGCTTATGATTCATCGCCAAGACTAAGTTGAGCACAATCGCGCCAACCACCGACCACATCAAGAGGTTGAGGTCGATGAGGAAGAAAGATAACGCGAGGATGGTGCAGTCGATGCCCATTTGTAGCTTTCCTGCCGAGATCCCAAACTTGTCCTGACAATAGAGCACCAAGACGTTAAAGCCGCCCAAGCTGGCGTTGTGACGGAAGATCATCAACATGCCGACGCCCATTAGCAACCCACCAATGACGGCACAGTACGCAGGTGCCAGCCAGGTAATTTCAAAGAAATAGGCAATATGGTCAGCCATCACCGATACCGCGCCCCCCGCAAGTAAGCTGCGCAGTGCGAAGCGTGGGCTCATGCGAAACCATGCCATCAAATAAAACGGACAATTACACAGAAAGTACAGGGTGCCGAAGGACAAGTCTGTAAATTGGCTGACCAACAGAGCCAGCCCTGTGGTCCCGCCCGTTAAAAGTCCGGCTTGTTGCAAGAAAAACACCCCTTGGGCGACTAAGAACGCGCCAGAGGCAATAGCAATAATGTCTTCTTTAAAGCTGTGTTGATACTGACTCACACGGCTTCTCCCTACTTATTAGCGTGACAACAACAAAAACGTGATAACAACAAAAAGCCCGCCAAAACCCAAAGGGCTGGCGGTAAAAAGTTAATGGGATAATCGGGCGCGGATTTTATCGCCAATTAGGACGAAGAGAAAGGCGGGGAGGTAAATCACTTGAATGTAGAATGTCAGCATTATGATACTCAGCTGTAAAACCTTTACACCGACTATGTTCGTTGACGCCCGACCATTACGATTGCCATGCGCAATAAAAAATTGTGACGCAGGCTACCTGATAGGTTGGATTTTTTGTAGAATGGCAAACGCAGTCATAGCGGTAACGAAAACGTTTGCGTAGTGCTGGTGTGGCGAACGATTTTCCTTGGCTTAATCGCTTTGATTTGTCATCTTAAGGCGACTAAGCCAAGGCGTGATCTAAGCCATCGCCCCTGCGCCGGTTTTTGCTAGGTGAGCTGAAAAAGCCCTAGCGTTTGCTTTATGGGTAATTGCCCGCCAATGTTAAGTCAGGAGAGACAAATGCTAAAGCGTGACATGAAGATTGCGGATTACGATCCCGCCCTGTTCGCCGCCATTGAAGAAGAAACGGCACGTCAGGAAGAACACATTGAGCTGATCGCATCAGAAAACTACACCAGCCCACGCGTCATGGAAGCGCAAGGCTCTCAACTGACCAACAAGTACGCGGAAGGCTATCCCGGCAAGCGCTATTACGGTGGGTGTGAGTATGTCGACAAAGCCGAAGCGCTGGCGATTGAGCGCGCGTGTGAACTGTTTGGTTGTGAGTATGCGAATGTGCAGCCTCACTCAGGTTCACAAGCAAATAGCGCGGTATATATGGCCCTGCTCAACCCTGGAGATACGGTTCTGGGAATGAGCTTGGCGCATGGTGGTCACCTGACTCATGGCTCGCCGGTCAACTTTTCTGGTAAGCATTACCATGTCATCCCTTACGGTATCGATGAAGCGGGTAAAATTGACTATGAGCAAATGGAACAGCTTGCGCTGGAGCACAAGCCCAAAATGCTCATCGGTGGCTTTTCTGCTTATTCACAAGTGGTGGATTGGAAGCGCATGCGTGAAATCGCCGATAAAGTGGGCGCATGGCTGTTGGTCGATATGGCGCACGTCGCGGGTTTAATTGCGGCAGGCGTATATCCAGATCCATTGCCACACGCGCATGTGGTGACGACCACTACCCACAAAACGCTTGCGGGCCCTCGCGGTGGTTTGATCCTGTCGAATGCGGGTGAAGACCTTTATAAAAAGCTCAACTCCGCCGTGTTCCCAGGTGGCCAGGGTGGCCCTTTGATGCATGTGATTGCGGGTAAAGCGGTGGCGTTTAAAGAGGCGATGGAGCCTGAGTTTAAGGCTTACCAAGCGCGTGTGATTGATAATGCTCGCGCGATGGTCAAAGGCTTCCAAGCGCGTGGCTACAAAATAGTATCAGGCTCAACCGATAATCATTTGTTGCTGGTTGATCTTATCGATAAAGACATTACCGGAAAAGAAGCAGACGCAGCACTGGGCGCGGCTAATATCACTGTGAACAAAAACAGTGTGCCGAACGATCCACGCAGCCCGTTTGTCACCTCTGGTATTCGTGTGGGCACCCCAGCCATTACACGTCGTGGCTTTACTGAGCAAGATGCTGAGCAGCTTGCGCATTGGATGTGTGATGTCTTGGATAATATCGATAATGAGCAAGTGATTGCCGAGACCAAAGAAAAAGTCCAAGCGATTTGCCGTCGCCTGCCTGTGTATGCCTAATTAATGACACGGAAATGAATAGGTTATAAGGCGCCTTCGGGCGTCTTTTTTGTTTTTATCGACACGATGTGCCTCACTGGCTTTGTTTAGCACACAAAACCACCATAAAGTCCTCTTCGATAGGCTTTTTCATCGCTACAAATCGGTTACACTAGCAAGACGATATTGAGGAGGCGACACTCATGCACTGTCCATTCTGTGGTGCTACCGACACCAAAGTGATCGATTCTCGTCTTGTGGCTGATGGTCACCAAGTTCGCCGTCGCCGCCAGTGTTTGGCGTGCGCAGAGCGTTATACCACGTTCGAAACGGCGGAATTAGTGATGCCACGGGTGATTAAGACCAACGGTAACCGAGAGCCGTTTGACGAAGAGAAACTGCGTGGCGGCATTCAACGCGCATTAGAAAAGCGTCCAGTGAGCGCGGATGATATTGAAAAAGCGATCAACAGTATAAAGTCACGTTTGCGTGCCACCGGAGAGCGCGAAATTGGCTCTGCCATGGTAGGGAACTTGGTCATGGAAGCGCTCAAGGAGCTCGATAAAGTGGCTTATATTCGCTTTGCCTCTGTGTATCACAGTTTTGAAGACATTCGTGAATTTGGCGAAGAAATCGCACGGTTGCAAAAATGAGTCAAAGCGATCGGGATACAACCATGATGATGCGCGCGTTAGCGCTCGCGGCCCAAGGCTGTTATACCACCACGCCCAATCCTAATGTCGGTTGTGTGATTGCACAGGGCGACGAAGTGGTCGGTGAAGGGTTTCATATTGCCCCCGGCGGCCCGCACGCTGAAGTACATGCATTAAAGGCTGCGGGAGCACGCGCACAAGGGGCGACAGCTTACGTCACCTTAGAGCCTTGTTCTCACTATGGTCGCACGCCGCCGTGTTGCGATGCGTTGATTGCTGCCAACGTTAGCCGCGTCGTGTGCGCGATGCAAGACCCAAACCCGCAAGTAGCTGGACGTGGTATCGCACGGTTACAAGAAGCCGGCATTGAGGTGGTTGTGGGCGTGATGGCCGAGCGCGCCAACGCGCTGAACCCCGGTTTTATCAAACGTATGCAAACTAAAATGCCCTATGTGCAGCTCAAACTGGCAGGGAGCCTCGATGGGCGCACCGCCTTGGCGAATGGGCACAGTAAATGGATCACTGGGGAACCCGCGCGCGCCGATGTGCAAGCATTTCGCGCGCAAGCGAGTGCGATTCTATCGACCAGTGCCACGGTGATTGCGGATAACCCGAGCCTCAATATCCGTGACAACCAACTTCCTCGTGCTGTCCTCGACCATTATCCTCAATCGACGCGACGCCAACCGACACGTGTGATCTTGGATAAACACAACCAAACCGTGCCGGAAGCGAGTGTCTATCAACTTGAGGGCAACGTGATCCGTATTGTTGATACGCCGAGTAATAAAGCGTGGCCAGATAACGTGCAAGAATGGGTGATGCCCGATGCATCGCTCACCACTATCCTTCGCGCATTGGCGGAACATGATATTGACAAAGTATGGGTGGAAGCAGGCGCGAGGCTGGCAAGCCAGCTGCTGAGTGAATCCTTGGTGGATGAGCTGATTGTCTACCAAGCGCCGGTATTATTAGGGGTCGATAGCCGTCCTTTGGTCGCATTAGGCGGATTAGAGTCGATGGATGACGCGCCACGTTTCCACTTTAACCAGGTAAAGACTGTCGGTGACGATGTCCGCTTACGGGCGAGCCTCTCTGAGCATGCCGTAATTACGCAAGAGTATTAAGAACAATGTTTACTGGAATTATTGAAGCGATAGGGCGCGTACAAACCCTGAGTCGTCGGGGACAAGACGTTACTCTGACGATCGACAGCGGTGCGCTTGATCTCTCGGACGTCAACCTGGGTGACAGCATTGCCACCAACGGGGTGTGCTTGACTGTCGTCGCATTGACCGCAACGGGCTATAGCGCGGATGTCTCCTCTGAGACTTTGGCGCGTTCATCGCTGGGCGCCTTGTCGGTAGGAGATAGCGTTAACCTTGAAAAAGCCATGCTACCTACCACCCGTTTTGGCGGCCATATGGTTTCGGGGCATGTTGATGGCTTGGGAGAAGTAACCTCCGTTAGCCAAACTGGCCGCGCCTGGGAGTACTGGATTGCACTACCGACTGAACTCGCCAAGTATGTGGCATTGAAAGGCTCTATCACGGTGGATGGTATCAGTTTGACGGTGAACGAGGTGAACGGCAGTGCGTTTAAACTCACCATCGTGCCGCACACGGCTGAGCAAACCACTATTCAGCACTTTGCGCCTGGGCGTAAGGTAAACATCGAAGTCGATGTCATTGCCCGTTACCTTGAGCGATTGATGCTCGGTGACAAGGCCGCTGAACCGACACAATCAACGGGTGTCAGTCTAGACACATTGGCCCGTTCCGGCTTTTTGAAATAAGGATCCCAAGATGGCAATTAGTAGCGCTCAAGAAATCATTGACGATATCCGCCAAGGCAAAATGGTGGTGTTGATGGATGACGAAGATCGCGAGAATGAAGGTGATTTGATCATCGCGGCAGAAGCAGTGACCCCAGAAGCGATCAACTTTATGGCCACGCATGGCCGAGGGTTGATTTGTTTGACGCTGACCCAGCAGCGCTGCCAGCAACTTGGGTTGCCTTTGATGGTGTCGGACAATAATGCGCAATTTTCCACCGCGTTTACCGTGTCGATTGAAGCGGCAGAGGGTGTTACCACCGGGATATCGGCGGCTGACCGCGCACGCACCGTGCAAGCCGCGGTTACCCCCTACGCTAAAGCGGCTGACTTGGTGCAGCCGGGCCACGTCTTCCCCTTGATGGCGCAAGAAGGAGGGGTGCTCACCCGTGCTGGCCACACCGAAGCGGGGTGCGATCTGGCCCGTTTAGGTGGCTATAGTCCTGCCTCCGTGATCGTTGAGATCTTAAATGAAGACGGCACCATGGCGCGTCGCCCAGACTTGGAAGTATTCTGTGACAAACACGGCATCAAGCTGGGCACCATTGCCGATTTGATTGAATACCGTAATCTCAACGAGACGACCATTGAACGGGTGGCGTCTTGTAAATTGCCGACGGAATTTGGTGAGTTTGATTTAGTCACCTACCGCGACACCATTGATAACCAAATCCATTATGCGATGTGTAAAGGCGAGGTGACCGCCGATCCCACCCTGGTGCGTGTGCATCTGCAAGACACTTTTACCGATGTGCTCCAATCTGATCGGACGGCTGAGCGCAGCTGGAGTCTGACCCGCGCGATGCAAAGGGTTAGCGATGAAGGCGGGGTGTTGGTGATTCTGGGTAAAGAAGAAACCAGCGATGCCATTATCAACAAAGTGAAAGCGTTTGAAGCGCAAGATAAAGGTGAAAAACCCGCCGGCGCTAAATGGCAGGGGACCTCTCGCCGAGTGGGCATTGGGTCGCAAATATTGGCGGATCTTGGTGTCAAGCAAATGCGCCTGCTGTCGTCGTCGACCAAGCGTTATCATGCCTTGTCAGGCTTTGGCCTGAACGTGGTGGAATACGTCACCGAATAAGATAGACAAACGGGGCGCGCGATTAGCACCATCATCGACTGGCACGGAACATGGTGCCATCGGATAAAAATGTGGTAGAATCGCGCGGTTTCTCATTCCGGAAAGCAAGTCACAGGAAGGCTCATGAACGTAATCGAAGGGGCATTTGCCGCGCCCAACGCGCAGGTTGCTATTGTTATCTCTCGCTTTAATAGCTTTATCAACGAGAGTTTGCTGGATGGTGCGGTTGACGCACTGAAGCGCCAAGGCCAAGTCAACGACGATAATATCACCGTGGTGCGTTGCCCAGGTGCCTACGAGTTGCCTGTGGTGACCCAAAAGCTCGCCAAGAGCGGTCGCTATGACGCGATTGTGGCACTCGGATCGGTGATCCGTGGTGGCACACCGCATTTTGACTATGTCGCCGGAGAATGTAATAAAGGGTTAGCACAAGTTGCACTGGAGTTTGAAACCCCAGTCGCATTTGGTGTGCTGACGGTAGACACCATTGAGCAAGCGATCGAACGCGCAGGTACCAAGGCTGGTAACAAAGGGGCAGAGGCTGCACTGAGCGCGCTTGAAATGGTGAATGTTCTGTCCCAAATTGAATCCTAAATGGGGGTTAAAGTGAAACCAGCCGCACGACGTAATGCACGTCAGTTTGCATTGCAAGCCATCTATTCATGGCAGCTAGCGCAAGGCAATGTCGCTGATATTGAAGCCGCGTTTCTTGCCGCAGATAAATACGAAGAAGAAGACGAGCATCAGAAAACAGAGCCGCTTCTACGTGAACCAGAAACGGATGTTGCTTATTTTCGTAATCTGTTTAGCGGTGTAGCGCTTAGCCATCAAGAGCTTGATAGTAAGATGCGCCCGTACCTATCCCGTCCTTTGCAGGATTTAGATGATATGGAGCACGCCTTACTACGCCTTGCAATGTATGAGCTGATGAAGTGCGACGATGTCCCCTACAAAGTGGTTATCAATGAGGCCGTGGAACTGGCCAAACGCTTTGGCGCAGAAGACAGCCATAAGTTTGTTAATGGCGTCTTGGATAAAGCGTACCCTCGGCTGCGCTAATCCCTTCCTGACTAGGCCAGCACTGCTGGCCTTTTTATTATTCTTATCCAACACATACGAGTTATGACACGCAACGAATTTGATTTGATTCGCGACTACTTCGCTCGTCAGCCGGTCAAGCGTCGTGATGTCGCTTTAGGTATTGGTGATGACTGTGCGTTGGTCGAGGTCCCTGAAGGCTGTCAGCTAGTGGTGACCACAGATACGCTGGTGGAGGGCACCCATTTTCTTCCGACTGCGAGTGCCTCTGATGTGGCGCATAAAGCGTTAGCCTCTAACTTAAGCGATCTGGCTGCAATGGGCGCAATGCCAGCGTGGTGTTCTCTGGCGCTCACATTACCAGAGCCCGATGATGCTTGGGTGGCAGGGTTTTGCCAAGGCTTTACGGCCCTTGCCGAGCATTTTCAAGTCCAACTCATTGGCGGCGATACCACACGTGGGCCCAAAAGCATCACCATTACCTTACATGGTCATGTTCCTAAAGGGCAGGCGCTGACTCGTGCGGGCGCCAAGCCGGGAGACTGGCTTTTTGTGACCGGCACACTGGGTGAGAGCCAAGCGGGGCTCGATTATATTCTCGGCAAGCCAGTGGTTGATAAGGCTCGCGCAACCACATTGATCAATCGTCATTATCGGGCTCAGCCACGAGTGACCGCTGGACAGGCATTGCGAGGTATCGCGTCAGCGGCGATTGATATTTCTGATGGTTTACACGCAGACTTAACCCACATCCTCACCGCTAGTGGTGTCGGTGCAAAAGTTGATGTGACGCAACTGCCGCTTTCTGAGTCTTTGTTAGCGGAGGTCGGCGATACTGAGCAGGCACAAAAACTCGCCCTCACCAGTGGCGAGGAGTACGAGCTTTGTTTTACGGTACCGGAAATGTATCGGGGGATGCTAGATACAACGCTTAAGCACAGCGGAGTCAATGTGCAATGCATCGGGCAAATAACCGGCAACCACCGCCTTGAACTTGTGGCAGACAGTCAGCCTCTCGATTGGGTGCTGTCTGGATGGGATCATTTTAAGGAGCCACGTCGTGACAGATCCTAAGCATCGTTTATCCTTGACCAATCCATATCATCTATTGGCACTTGGCTTTGGCAGTGGCTTATCACCGATAGTGCCGGGGACCGTCGGTACCTTGTTTGCGGTGCCATTCTACCTGGTGCTGGTGAACGTTGGGGGGACGCTTGCACTGTGGTTGGCGATTATTGTCGGTAGCCTAGCGGGCATTGCTATCTGTGGTCGGGCATCGAAAGACATGCAAGTGCATGATCATGGAGCGATTGTTTGGGATGAGTTTGTTGGTTTTTGGCTGACAATGGCGTTGGTGCCTACCACCGACTGGCAAACCGTTTTAGCAGGCTTTGTGTTATTCCGCCTCTTCGATATGGTTAAGCCATGGCCGATAAGCTGGCTGGATAAACATGTTCACGGTGGCTTAGGGATCATGCTGGATGATATTGTCGCTGGTGTGATGGCGATGGCCAGCCTCTGGCTACTGGCAACCTATACACAGGCCTTGACTTGGTTTTAGCCATACAGAAAGGAATGGCGCTCCCACAGGGACTCGAACCCCGATCGATCGCTTAGGAGGCGACTGCTCTATCCTGTTGAGCTATGAGAGCGTGTCGACATTATACGTAAAAACAGGCGCGATTTAAGCGCCTGTTTTCATTTAATTTACCCCTTTGGTCACTATGTCGCCGATTTGTATGCTGCCGCTGAGATTATTGGGCTGAACCACGGCTTCCGCGCTGCTTTCATAAACGCGTGCAACGGTCAGTGTGATGCCGCTTTTTCGGCGTTGAGTACGTACGATACCTAAATCATCGGTGAACGAGGCAATGTGCCACAGGTTCAGTTGATCGCCTTGTTTAACCCCATTGATACGCCCGACATTTATTTGTGCAATATTGTCTTTGAGGGCGACGATTTCTGGCTTACTGGCGCGACAAGACAGTGATGACTCCAAGTCTAACAATATATTTCGACTCATTCGGCGTGCCATTTGCCCATAAGGAGATTGCCAAAAGCGCGCGGTCTGGGTATCGACTTGGCTATGGCGTTCAAACGGCCATTGGGCAACATCGCGATAGCGGCGTTGAAATATGACTTCACCACTCTCACTGTCCATTGCCTGGACATTGACCGCCAATTGGCGGTTATTTTGTGCCTCACCAAAGCCACTGGCGTCCGTCGTGGCAGACAGATCAGTGATTGCGCCGGTGATCACAAACTGAGCGTCTTTGTCTTCAGCTAACATGGCCACCGTGCGGGGCGCATTAGGAGAGACATCAACATTGGCGATACCACGCCCGACAAAGCTCTGTGCGTGTTGTTTTATCTCACGGTTGAGGAGTACCGAAAAGTCATCGCCAAATTGATAAATGCCCCCTAACGCGGCTTGTTGGGGTGAAACAATCGGAAAACGTGTTAACACCATGCCTTTTTTATACTGGGTTTTGTGGCAAGCGTTTGCCGATGGATAGATATCTAAGCGCAGATTGACAACATAATTGCCGCCTTGAGTGCCTTCTTCTAACACTTGTACCTCGCGTACCGCATTGCCGCTAAACTGATAACCAGTTTTAGCTTGCGAGTAAAAACGCTTGAGTTGCTGCAAGCTGCCTACATCGGCACCGGCAAAGCGCATGGCATCAAAGGTCGCGGCTTCAAGTGCCCGAACACGGGCGGCTTGCTGGCTTTCGAGTATGGGGGAACTGGCCGATACTTCATACCACGCCGCGTGTGTCCAAGGAGCGACACTCAGGCTGACAATGAGCGTTAACCGCGCCAAAAGGGTTTTCATAGTCAAGATCTCACTTAGTGGGTATGGAAATTGCTTTCAATCTATTAGAGCGTAGGGTTAAGCCCTACCAAAAAGATGACGCAAAGACGCTGATGCAAGTTGTGTACCTAAATAGAGCCAGCAATCAAAGGTAAAGGTTTCATCAAATCAACCGATACCCTTAATGACACACTTGTCTCACATCGATGACTGAGCGCGGAGCATGATACGATGAAAAAGTGGATAGTGGCGATAGTAGCGCTATTGGTAACAGGCTGTGCTTACACGCCAATTTATAACGGCAAAGAGCCGTATTCGGGCAGTGAGTTTTTCCTTAAGCAGCGGCCACGTCACACGCTTGATTACTTTCTAAACAGTATGGCCGATGAGCTGTTAGCCACCAATGCGTATTTGACAGCGCGAACGCCCTTGGCGGTCACCTCGTTTGTTGATTTGCAAAAAATGGATGAGACCAACTGGTTAGGTAATACCGTAACCGAGGGACTGATTTATCAAATGCAGCGCCGCGGCTTTACRGTGATTGACTTTAAATCGACGGGCGCGATTCGGGTGACGGAAGATGGTGATTTTACCATTAGCCGAGACTGGAAAGAACTTAACCCTGAACAACAAATCGATTATGTATTGACGGGGACTATGTTGCGTCAAGGCGGCGGGGTATTAGTTAATGCCCGGGTAATCGGTATGGAATCTCGCGTGGTGGTTGCTTCGGCGCAAGGCTTCTTGCCGGCCGATCGTATTGGGCGTGATATTGATAGTTTATACAAGGTTCGCAAACGCGATGGCGTGATTATTCGAGACGATCAAAACCGCGTGAAGCGAGAGACAGTGGTGCTAAAACCTTAGTACAGGAAAGAGTAAGGTAGATAAATGTTTACGAAACACGGATTTGTCATCGCAATCTTGCTGATGCTGTCAGCCTGTCAGCCATTAACTAAGATGAAAGAAGAAAACATCATCTCGGCGGTGGGAATGGCATCAATTAGTGCACAACAAGGCGCAACCCAAGAAGAAAAAGAAACCCGGGCCATGCGCGCCTCTAAAGTGGATGCGTACAAAGAATTGAGTGAACAAGTATATGGCTTGCGGGTTAGCAGCCGTGCACGCGTTGATGATCAAAGTTTAGGCCGCGACACGACCCAGGGCGCGGTGGATGGTATTATTCGCGGCGCAGAAGTGGTGGCCAGTTATAAAGTGGGTGACAGTTACGTCACTGAACTCGAACTCGATCTCGATACCATGCAGAAAATGAAACGCTATGGCGAATCGCAGCCTGTACCGAATAACAATAATATTATTTTCTAGCCACTAGGGCGTCTTGCTTTGATCAAATGAGAAGGATGACGCCAACATCTTGGCACTTAAGCAGGCAGGGTGTAAAAACGACGTATGCCTTTAGACGGAGAGCGAGCACTATGCTCGCTTTTTTTGTGCTTGAGTCAGGCACCATCGTGGCGCGATAGCGCGTTAGGCCATCTTAGGGAGCAAGCCAGAGTCGACAAAAAACAGGCAGACGATTGTGCGCCGATAAGATAGGCAAGAAAAGCGAGACAAATAGGTGGCCGGTGTGGTGGCTTGGAGCGTGGTCGTTGTTCGTAGGAAAGACGTTATGCTTTAACGTTAGTGCCTAGGGTTTTTCTCCCCGACGCATTGCCGTCTTGATTATAGGTCAATTCTGACTTACCACCGCTTTCTTGGAACAGGTTGCGCAGGCGATGAATACTCAGACTCGCGCGCTGAAGCGCGATGCCATTGGTTTCATTTTGCTGTTTGCAGGCTGAGAGGGTGGCTTGAATGGCATTCACGTGTTCACTTAACGTTTCATCATGGTTAAGTAAATCGCGTTCTGGGTGACGACTAATTTGCGCATCATTACGTTGAATTTCGTTGATAAGCGACTGTTTTTGCTTGGCTATTGCTTCGATATCTTCAGAGGAGCGGCTGGCAATGACACCGGCTTCTTGCTCGAGCACGCTTTGTAGCGCTTGGACTCGCTCGAGTTGCTGTTCAACCAAGGTTGTTAAAGGCGCAGTAGGGGTCATAACCACTCCAATCAGCTTAGCTGTCGTTGAGATCGTTCTCGAAACGCGTCATGTTTGCGGCGAGCTTATCAGGATCTACTTTGTAAGAGCCGTTTGATATCGCTTGCTTGATTTGATCAACCTTGGCGCTATCAAAGTAGGGCTCAGATGCCATTTTCTGATTCATTTTATCGATCACTTGGCTTTGTTGGCTGAGTGAAACAGCGTCGTCTTGGGGTTTTACCCCTTGCTGTTCACGGACTGAGCCGCTTTGCGTTTCTTGTGTTTTGGTCTGGTTACTCGTATTACGAGTTGTGGTCAGGGGTTGCTGATTACCACGTAGTTGGTCAATACTCGCCATAACATCGCCTTACTGTCAGTCGCTTTTTGAGTCCGTTGCTCAGCATATCGGCACACCTTGCTGTTACTTTAGCATTGTGACGTAAAAAGTTAGAAATTAACCGTTACTTCGCCGACCGCTGAGATTGTAGCATCGACAATCCGGTTAGATTTATTGTTCTTCACTTTTATTTGCTCACCTAGAGCGCCATCACTTAATGCCGTGCCTTTTGCAACAATGTTCAGTCCGTTTCCTTGCGCAGTGATCAAAACGTCATCATTTCGACACACGGCGCAGACATCGTTACTGCTGATCGGTTCACCTATTCCCACGGTTCGTTTGACTTTAGAGCCAATTAAACGCGCGGGTTGCGTATAGGTATGCCCGCGTTGAAACCGACTATTTACCATTTGAACGGCTAGATCATTCGAAGCAATAGTCATGCCACGATTGAGTGGTCGCTTTGCGACAACCGAGGGGGTCATCAACTCGATTTTAACCGGAATATACACTTGCCAGTTGTCTCGATCACAAGACACCATTACGGTGACCGAGGTATTAATCTGTTGACGGCCTGGCACTTTGGTGTCGAGTGGCACGGGGCAATCGGTTAGGCGCATGCGCGAATCAAGGTTCCCCGCCGCGATGTTGAGTTCGCCATTTTCAGGCAGCGAAATAATACCGGCGACATGCGCCTCCGCGGCTTCTTGCACCGCTTCAATTTGACTTACTGTCGCAGCAGCTATACTTAGGCTAAAGCTTGTAAGCCAAACGACGATAAATAAACGTAATATCTTGGACATAGTTCAATCCATCAGTAGCGGACGTTAAGAAAAAAAATCCCTTCTTTTCTCGAGAGTCATGTGATTACCCACTATGATTACCATGCTACTCTACAAAAAAAACGGGGCAATATGGAGTTTATCTTATGACAGGTGGTGTTCTTGATTCGGTCAACCAGCGTACACAGCTGGTAGGACAAAACCGGTTAGAGCTGTTGACTTTCCGCCTGATGAGAAAACAGCGCTTTGGCATTAATGTTTTTAAAGTCAAAGAAGTGTTGCAGTGCCCACGGCTCACCGCAATGGCAAATTTGCATCCTTTGGTGAAAGGAGTGGCCCACATCCGCGGTCAAACCGTCTCTGTCATCGACATGAGCCTAGCAACTGGCGGGCCAGCTATTCCCGATCCAGAGAACCGCTTTGTGATTATTGCCGAGTTTAACCGTTCCATGCAGGGCTTTTTAGTCGGCTCGGTCGAGCGTATCGTCAATATGAACTGGGAAAAAATTCTTCCTCCCCCGCAAGGGACAGGGCGATCGCACTACCTCACCGCGGTCACCGAAATTGATAACGAGTTGGTGGAAGTGCTCGACGTTGAAAAAATTCTCAATGAAATCGCGCCCGTGAATGAAGATGTGAGTGAGGAAGTACTCTCGAAACGGCAAGAGCGGGAAGAAAGTGCGCCTAGCCAGGTGTTAGTGGCCGATGACTCCAGCGTCGCACGCCGTCAGGTGAAGCGCGCGGTTGAAAGCGTCGGGTATGACGTTATCTTGGTACAAGATGGCAAAGAAGCGTTAGAAAAACTGAAAGAAATGGCCGCCGAGGGAAGCATCTACAGTCAACTTGCCTTGGTGATATCCGATATCGAAATGCCTGAAATGGATGGGTATACCCTCACAACCGAGATTAGAAAAGATTCGAGTCTCAAGGATCTTCATGTAGTATTGCATTCATCATTGAGTGGGGTATTTAACGAGGCCATGGTTCAGCGTGTCGGGGCTAACTCGTTTATTGCGAAGTTCGACCCTGATGAATTGGGCTCTGCCGTACTCGAGGCGGTTAAGTCGTAACCCAACCAGAGCGATTGAGTTAATTAATGACAAATGTAGCAATCAGTGACCAAGAATATCGAGACTTTTGCAAACATCTCGAAGCCAAGTGTGGGATCGTACTGGGAGATAGCAAGCAGTATCTGGTACGTAGCCGCTTGAGCCCGCTGGTGAATAAATTTGGCTTGGGGTCGCTGTCAGAGTTGATAAAGTCAGTCACCACTGGACGTAATCGCGAGCTGGCAGTCGCTGCGATAGATGCGATGACCACCAATGAAACCTTATGGTTTCGCGATACTTATCCGTATGAAGTGCTGGCACATCGTTTGTTACCCGAGCTAGCCAAATCTCGTAAGCCGATAAAAATCTGGTCTTCAGCAAGCTCCTCAGGGCAGGAGCCCTACTCCATTGCCATGACGGTGGCGGAAACCCAGCAACGCAAACCTGGCATGCTTGGAAGCGTGAGTATCACCGCGACTGATATATCGACATCCATGCTGGAGGCGTGTCGCCAGGGGATATACGACAACTTGGCACTGGGACGCGGACTGTCGCCGGAACGTCGACGTACCTTTTTCGAGGACGTGGGAGATGGCAAAATGCGGGTGAAAGAAAATATCAAGCGCATGGTGACGTTCCGCCCGCAAAACTTGATGGAAAGCTATAGTCTGTTAGGCAAGTTCGACATCATTTTTTGTCGTAATGTACTGATCTACTTTTCACCTGATATGAAAGCCAAAGTGTTGAATCAGATGGCGGGGGCATTGAATCCTGGCGGTTACTTGATCTTGGGCGCGTCGGAGTCACTCACGGGGTTAACCGACAAGTTTGAAATGATCCGCTGTAACCCCGGCATTATCTATAAGCTTAAATAGCAGGCGGCAAAGCGGCACATGGTTTGCCGCTTTTTACATCTCTCTGCCGCTCTCTCACTTTTTATCGATAGACATTCCTGTCTCTCACCCCGCGTCCCACCTGAGCTGAAGACAAAAACAAGGCCTTGTTGAAAACTTGGCACCCTGTTTGCTTTATTACATGCAGTAAGAACTCGGAGGTTGTCCATGGCGATCACATTTGACAATGCACTTGGTGTGCACCAGCACACAGTTGGCGTTAGAGGCAAGCGGGCAGAAACCCTGTCTAGCAACATTGCGAATGCCAACACGCCAGGTTACAAGGCGCAAGACATCGACTTTCAACGCGCCTTAAAAGCGGCAACATCCGAGGCAAGTATTGGCCTAAGCCGCACCAATGAGCGGCACATTGCTGCCTCTAGCCAGGTGATGGGGGAAAAGAAATACCGTATCCCCACGCAACCAGACACTGGCGATGGCAACACGGTTGATGCGCAATTAGAAAAGAATTTGTTCATGCAGAACGCACTAGAATACCAAGCCTCACTGGACTTTCTTGGCTCTAAGTTCAAGAACATGAAGAAGGCATTGAATGGGAAATAATCGATGAGTTTGTTTAATATTTTTAACGTGTCGGGATCGGCGATGAGTGCCGAGTCAGTACGATTGAACACCACATCAAGCAACCTGGCCAATGCCAACTCGGTGAGCAGTTCTGCGGAAGAAACGTATCGAGCTCGGCATCCGATTTTCTCTGCGGAGCTTAACCGCTTCAAACAGCAAGGGGAAAGTGTGCCGGTCAACATTGACGGTATTGTGGAAAGCCAAAAGCCATTACGGGCGGAATATAACCCTGATCATCCGATGTCGAATGAAGAAGGGTATATCTTCAAACCGAACGTGAATGTCATGGAAGAAATGGCGAACATGATTTCGGCATCGCGGGCCTACCAGACCAACGTGCAGGTTGCCGATGCCAGTAAACAAATGCTGATGCGTACGCTTCAGATGGGGCAGTAATGTAGGAGGCGAAGATGGCCGGAATCGACGGTACAGGTTCGAGTAACGGACTGTCCTACATTGACCAGCTAAAGGCGCAGCAAGAGAAAAAACTGCAAGAGAGCCAAGATAGTACAACAGGCAAACAGGCACTCAAGCAAGAAGACTTTCTTTCTCTGCTCACCAAACAGCTGTCACAACAGGATCCGTTCAAACCTGTCGATAATGACAAGATGATCTCGCAGATGGCGTCTTTTGCGACGGTAGAAGGCATCGGCAAAATGAACAATCAGTTTGATACGTTCAACGAGTCGATTACTTCCAACCAAGCATTGCAAGCGTCATCCTTGGTCGGACGTGATGTCCTTGTGCCTGGATCGACAGGTGTTAAAGGAGAGACTGGCGGTGTGGCTGGTATGGTGAAGTTGCCGCGTGCGCTCGATAACGTCAGTGTCCGAGTTGAAAACGAACAAGGACAGCTATTACGAACGTTCAGTATGGGTGCCAAACCGCCGGGCGATCACCGTGTGGAATGGGATGGGCTCGACGATAACGGCAATCCTATGCCGGAAGGGACCTATAAGCTCAAAGTTAGCGGCTTGGTTGATGGCCAAACTCAAGAGTTTGATGTGTCGACCTATGCCAATGTAAACAGTGTCTTGCTGGGGAATGGCGATGGCAACGTGATGCTAAATCTTGCCGGCTTCTCCTCACCGTTTAAGCTTGCTGAAGTGCTAGAGGTCGGTAATGCCGACGTCGGAAATGTGACGAAAGGCTAACCGATTTATTAGGAGTGAAAAGCAATGGGTTTTAATATTGCGTTAAGTGGCCTTGGTGCGGCCCAGAAAGACATGAACACCACCAGTAACAACATCTCGAATGCCAATACGTATGGCTTTAAGGAGTCACGTGCTGAGTTTGGTGATGTCTACTCAACCTCCATCTTCTCTAATTCGAAGACCACGAACGGGACCGGTGTACAAACGTCGACCGTGGCACAACAGTTCCACGAAGGCTCGAGTATCTACACCAACAACCCGCTTGATTTGCGGATTAGCGGTAATGGTTTTTTCGGCGTGTCAAATGACAAGCTGCAAAACAACGATTACCACTTAACGCGCAACGGTGCCTTCCACCTTGATAAAAATAACGACATTATCAACTCTGAAGGCCAGTATCTGCTCGGTTATAATGTCGACCCTGATACTCAGCAGGTTTCGTCGTATGAGCCGCAGTCGCTCAACGTCCCGGATCAGTTTGGCCAGCCTCGTGCGTCACAAAATGTTGATATTGGCTTGAACTTGCCTGCCGGCGGGGAAGAGAAAGATCCCGCGCAGTTCAATTTTGAAGATCCAGAAACTTACAATAAGCAAACCTCTGCCACAGTCTATGACTCCCTCGGTCAGCCATATAAGTTGTCGACGTACTATGTAAAAGGCAACGATCCGGCGAACCCGAACAGCTGGTCAGTGTACTACACCATGACAGATCCTGAAGGCGAGAAGCCGGTGAATATCCAAGGGGGTAATTCAACCAATGCCGCTGGACAGGTTGGCCACACCATCGACTTTAACTCTGATGGCTCAGTGAACAATATCAATGGTGGTAACCCGATCGTGACCGATGCCCTAGGGCCTGCGGGGGCGGGATTGGAAATGAACGGCGCGAATGGTGATCAGCAGCTTACGCTCAACTTCGATAATCCGACCCAGTATGCGGCACCGTTTGAGATGCGAAAATTCACCGATGATGGCGCAACCACGGGGTATCTCACCAAAGTCGACATTGATCCTAAAGGCACTATCATGGCGACATACAGTAACGGTGAAAATGTCGCGCTAGGACGAGTGGCGATGGTGCGTGTTGCCAACCAGCAAGGCTTGGCACAAGTGGGCAATACGCAATGGGATGTGACGCAAGACTCGGGTGATCCCATTTTTGGTGAAGCCATGCAAGGCGCCTTCGGGCAGGTAAAAAGTGGCACGATCGAACAGTCCAATATCGATATGACCCAAGAGTTGGTTGATTTGATCACCGCGCAGCGAAATTTCCAAGCAAACTCGCGTGCCTTGGAAGTGAGCAACCAGATGCAACAAAATATCCTACAGATCCGCTAGCGATGATACGCCTTGCCGCTTAGTCATAGGGCGGCAAGGCTTTTCCATTCTCCCCCTTTTTTCTTTCTTTTTAACCACACCACATCCCTGTTAACGTACTGATATTGAACGATTTAAATTACTGGCACGCTCTTTGCTTTCTTCTCTGTAGAACGATTGTGGAGGCAACCAATTATGGATCGCTCGTTATACCTAGCCATGAGTGGCGCAAAGCAAGATATGCAGGCCATGCAACTGCGCGCCAATAACCTGGCCAATGTCAGCACCACAGGCTTTCGAGCAGATTTAGAGCAATCTCGCTCCATGCAGGCCTATGGTGAAGGACTACCCAGCCGTGTGTTTAACATGACTGAGCGACCTGGATACAGCTTTGAACAAGGTTCGACGATCACCACTGGCCGAAACCTCGATGTGGCGGTGCAAGGTGAAGGCTGGATGTCAGTGCTAGACAGCCAAGGGCAAGAAGGCTATACCCGTGCGGGCCATCTCAAAGTGGATCAAACCGGCTTACTCCAAAACAGTAATGGTAACCTCATTGTCGGAGAGAGTGGGGGCCCGATATTTATTCCCCTCCCTGCAGCCAAAATTGAAGTGGGCAAAGACGGCGGTGTCTCTGTACTCCCCCAAGGTGCGCCAGCTGATGCGATGGAAGTGGTGGATAGAATCAAACTGGTTCGCCCAGATAATCAAGATCTCTTTAAAGACAAAGACGGCGTGTTCAAACCCAAAGAGCCCGGCACTGTGTTTCCGGCCGATGCGGGTGTGACGTTGCAAACGGGCGCGTTAGAAGGCAGTAATGTCAACGCTGTGGGTGAGATGACTGGGTTAATCGACTTGCAACGTCATTTTGAAATGCAAGTGAAGTTAATGAAAACCGCGGAAAAAATGGACGAGTCGTCTTCATCGTTATTACGGCTTGGCTAAGGTTTATTAAGAGGAAGTAATTATGCATCCAGCATTATGGGTCAGTAAAACCGGACTTGATGCGCAGCAGACCAATATCTCGACGATTTCGAATAACCTAGCCAACGCATCCACGGTCGGGTTTAAAAAATCACGCGCGGTGTTTGAAGATCTCTTCTACCAGAACATCAACCAACCAGGTGGGCAATCCTCACAGAACACTGAGTTGCCAAGTGGATTGATGCTCGGTGCTGGTTCAAAAGTGGTGGCCACTCAGCGCGTGCACACCAATGGTAATGTGCAAACCACAGACAATGCCCTTGATATGATGATTGAAGGGGATGGCTTTTTCCAAGTATTACTGCCTGATGGCAACATCGGCTATCAGCGTAACGGCCAATTTACCCTGAATGACGAAGGCACGATAGTGACATCAGGTGCGGGCTATACGCTAGAGCCAGAAATTACTGTTCCTGAAGACGCGGTACAAATTACGGTCGGAACGGATGGTGAAGTGTCTGTGCGATTACGTGGTCAACAAGAGAACCAAGTACTCGGGCAAATAACCACGGTTGATTTTATTAACCCAGGTGGGTTGGAGCCTATCGGCCAGAATATTTACCTGCCCACTGGTGCGAGTGGTGATCCTCAAGAGGGGGTGCCTGGACTCGATGGGTTCGGTGAAGTGAAGCAATCGATGCTGGAAACCTCTAACGTGAATGTCACCGAAGAGCTGGTGAATATGATTGAGGCTCAGCGCGTCTACGAAATGAACTCCAAAGTGATCTCGTCGGTCGACCAGATGCTCAGCTACGTCAATCAGCAGCTGTAATAAGGGTTAAGGAGGCAATGATGACGGTGCAACGTATATTAATCCCAGGCCTTTTCCTTGCCACCTTGTTGGGGCTAGGTGGCTGTTCATTGCCGGGGCAACAAGACACAGGCAGTGATCTTGACCAAGCGACCTCGACCACCGACGCGGTCGAAGGGGACACCACACCGGACAGCGAAGGCTTGATTGGCTTATTGCGTCAACGTGAAGACCCCAAAGCGGATGATCCAGCGTGGTCGCCAATCCGGCCGCAACAAGCGCCCGAGCATTACGCCACGGCGACAGGATCCTTATTCAACGTGAATGACCAGCGTGACCTGTACGATGGTTCAAAACCACGTAGTCTGGGTGACATTGTGACCGTGATGCTGGAAGAAAACACCCAAGCGCAAAAAAGTGCCAGTTCTGACTTGGCTAAATCCAATGATCTCAGTATGGATCCCTTATCACTAGGCGGTGAGGAGATCACCATTGGTGAGCGAACACTGTCGTACGAGGTCAGTAACGACAACTCGGTAACCGGCTCCACCTCGGCGGATCAGAGCAACAGCCTGCAAGGCTCTATCTCTGTACAGGTGGTGGATGTACTCGCGAATGGGAATTTGATGGTACGCGGTGAAAAGTGGCTTACCTTGAATTCAGGGGATGAATATATCCGCCTCAGCGGTACAATTCGCCCGGCCGATATTGGCCCTGACAACACCATTGCTTCGACCCGTATTTCCAACGCTAGAATTCAGTATTCAGGGACAGGTGAGCGACAAGATACCCAAGAGCAAGGCTGGTTGGCACGATTCTTTAATGTCACCTTGTAGCCCTACAATGTGTCGGAGAGTTGACGTGAAAAAGTGGTTGTTATCGATAGTCTTGCTGATGGTGGCGATGCCAAGCCTCGCTGCGCGCATCAAAGATGTGGCGGAGGTCGCAGGGGTACGCAGTAACACCCTAACCGGCTATGGCTTGGTGGTGGGGTTACCCGGTACAGGTGAAAGCACGCCCTTTACCGATCAAAGCTTTAAGTCGATGCTGGAAAACTTTGGCATCCAATTGCCGCCAGATATCAATCCTCAATCAGCTAACATTGCCGCCGTTGCCGTCACCGCTGACTTGCCCGCGTTTGCTAAACAAGGTCAAAAACTTGACGTTACCGTGTCGTCGATTGGTTCGGCAGAGAGCTTACGTGGTGGCACCTTGTTACAAACTTTTCTCAAAGGCTTGGATGGTAATGTCTATGCGACCGCACAAGGAAACTTGATTGTAGGCGGTTTTAGCGCCACCGGTGCTGATGGCTCTCAGTTGGTGGGAAACACCCCAACCGTTGGACGGATCACTAATGGCGCGTCCGTTGAGCGGGAAGTTCCTAATCCTTTTGGTCGTGGTGATTACCTGACTTTCAACTTATTCCAATCCGACTTTACTACCGCACAGCGTATGGCGGATGCGGTTAATCGCTTTCTTGGTCCGTCAACCGCATCAGCTATGGATGCAACCTCAGTGAGAGTCAGAGCGCCGCGTGATGTTAGCCAGCGTGTGGCTTTCTTATCAACGGTAGAAAATATTGAGTTTCAGCCGGGTGATGCGGCAGCGAAAATAATCGTTAATTCTCGCACTGGCACGATTGTGGTCGGGCAAAATGTGCGCCTTCGCCCTGCGGCGATCACCCATGGTGGCATGACGGTCTCGATCCAAGAAGACTTCAATGTTGATCAGCCTAATCCATTAGGTGGCGGTGAAGCTGTGGTCACGCCTGATACCGAGATCAATGTTGAGGAAGAGCAAGGGCGGATGTTCCACTTTAAACCTGGCGTGACATTAGACGACTTAGTCCGCGCCGTGAATGGCGTTGGTGCTGCACCCTCCGATCTCATGGCGATTCTGCAAGCGCTGAAACAAGCTGGGGCCATTGATGGCCAATTGATAGTGATATAGGGCAACGCATGAAATCTCCTGTTGATAGTCAATTTGTACACGATATAAGCCAGCTCGACTCACTACGTCGCCAAGCCGTGAAAGGGGAAGAAGGGGATGAGCAAGCGGCGTTGCGTTCAGCCGCCGAGCAGTTCGAGTCCTTATTTACCCAGATGCTGTTCAAGTCAATGCGTGATGCCAATGAGGCGTTTGAGTCTGACTTAATCGACGATCGTACCTCGAAGTTTTATGAGCAGATGGCCGATGAACAAATGGCCAGTGAACTAAGCCGAGAGGGCTCACTGGGCCTCGCGGATATGATTGTTGAACAATTAGGCAAAGCGCAAGGCGACAGCCAGCCAGATATGAATGAWGCGGCTCGCGCGTCGGCGCAATCTTTGCCGTTGGATCAAAACCGTAGTCGAGAGGCAGCAGAAAAAGCGATTGCGGCGCTCGATAGTCAGTCTATCGCGCCGCCAGTCGCTAGCACCCCTGCGCCCCAACGTTCAGAAGGCTTCGATTCGCCTGATTCCTTTGTGAACACGCTGGCACCGCATGCTCGTCGCGCGGCTCGCGCGTTAGGCACGGATCCGGCGATTATTCTTGCTCAAGCAGCACTAGAAACCGGTTGGGGGAAAAAGGTTATCGCCAATGCCCGCGATAACAGTCATAACTTGTTTAATATAAAAGCGGATCAACGTTGGGGAGGCGATAAAGTCGCCACACAAACCCTGGAAGTGTATGACGGGATCCCGGTCAAAGAAACGGCAAGCTTTCGGTCRTACCCCTCCTATCAAGAGAGTTTTGACGATTTCGTCTCATTTTTGCGTGACAACCCGCGCTATGAGCAAGCTTTATCGCAATCTGCGCAACCTGAACAGTTTATTCGGGCGCTTCATCAAGCCGGATATGCCACCGATCCGGAATATGCCGATAAAGTCATTCGTGTGCTCGACCAAGTGCGTGGCATGATGGACTAAGGCGGCGGCAGGCAAGAGCTTGCCGTTTTTACTTCATCTTGCTTCAATTGTACTCTTGAACTCCTTAATACATTGTTTTAATGAGACAATAACTCAAATTCACTCCTTGGCTCAATTTTTGCTTAACCCCTAGTATCTCGTTTTAATTGCCGGGTTATTTGGAGGCACAATGGGCTTGGACCTGCTTTCCCTTGGGTCGCAAGGCGTACTGACTGCGCAGCGACAGCTGAATACAACAGGTCACAATATCTCTAACGTGAATACGGAGGGATATAGTCGTCAGTCGGTTGAGCAAAAAACCAATGATGTCCAGTTTTGGGGCGGCAATAACTACGGCACCGGTGTCCATGCCGCGGCAATACGCCGCAACTATGACAAGTTTGCGGTCAACGAGTTAAATGTCTCGACGTCAAACCTTTCTCATGCTGCTGCCCGCAATGAACAGCTTGGGCGGCTTGACGATATGATGGCGCATTCGGCCAAAAAAATACCCGAGAATATGAACGAATTTTATGGGGCGGTCAAAGGGCTGGCAGATAGCCCCAGCGACATGGGCGCTCGTAAAGTCGTGCTCGAGAAAGCGCGTATGGTCGCTTCTGGTATGAACGATGTTTATGGTGTGTTGCAGCAGCAATCAATTGATACGTCCTCGCAAATTGATGCCACCGTCAAACGAATGAATGACATTGGTCAAGAGTTGGTGGATGTGCATAAAGCCATACTGAAAACGCCCGCCGAAGCCAATGACTTGCTAGACCGGCATGACAAGCTGATCCGAGAGCTCTCTGAATATACCCAAGTGAGCGTAAACGCGCGAGAAGATGGGCTATTCAACGTGATTATCGGCAGTGGCCATATGTTGGTGTCTGGCATGAATAGCAGTGAATTGACCACCTTGCCGGGTAAGCCTGACCATCAAGAGCGTCGTTTGGCGTTGGTGGAAGGGAAGACAGTGAAAGCGATTTCTAATCAAGACATCCGCGGCAAACTCGGGGCATTGTTTGAATATCGTGATGATACCTTAGGACAAGCGCGAGACGAATTAGGTCGGATGGCCATTGGCTTCTCTCAATCTCTCAATGACTTACAGAGTCAGGGTTTTGATCTGAATGGGGAAGTGGGAAAGAATATTTTCACTGACTTTAACAATGACCGTATTGCCAGCGCCCGAGTGATCCAAAACGGCGACTCTACCGCTGACTTAAAAGTCTATATCGATGATCTTCAGCAGCTCAAACGGGGCGATTATCAACTGAAATTTGATGGCACCCAATATACCCTGACATCACCGGATGGAAAGCAATCGACGGTGACACCGAGTGGCACCCCGCCTAGTTTTAATGTCGATGGAATGCGAGTGCAAGTGGATGCCGGCTTGGCGGCCAATGAACGCGTATTGATTCGTCCCGCTCGCTCAGCGGCAGGGCAAATGCGTGTGACCATGGAGGATCCGGCAGATATCGCGGCGCAAAGTTATGTCAGTGCAAGCTCGGTGAGCCATGGCGACGGTGATGTGCGAATTCTACAAGCCGGTGGACAAAAAGAGTTTCAAGTGCGGATCTCCCCCGATGGCAGCCAATTTGCGGTGACCGACCCTAAGGGGCAAGTCTTGGTCGCGCCACAGGCCTACCCAACGGGTGGGCCGGTTGATGTCAATGGCACCATCATTGAGGTCAACGATAAAGCGGCACCGGATGATGTGCTGGCTATCAGCCTTATCCCGGCTGATGGTGACAATAGTAATCTTATCCGTATGCAGGAGCTGCAAACGGAAAAACTAATGGATAACGGTCGCTCGACGGTGCTCGATGTCTATGAGGGACTAAGTACCGATCTTGGGGTGCAAAAAGCCTCTTATGAGCGTCTGCAAGATGTGAGTATGGTTGAACACGATGCCGCAGAAAGTCGTGTGGCGGAAGTGTCTGGGGTGAACCTGGATGAAGAAGCGGCCAATATGATGAAGTTTCAGCGCGCGTACATGGCGGCGTCACGGATTATGACCGCCGCTAACGAAACATTTGACTCTCTGCTCAATGCAACGCGATAAGGTAGGACAGTATGATTAGTCGTATTGCCAGCTTTCACAATTACCAGTCGGTCTCCAACGACATTATGCGTCAGAATGTGAAGGTGCAGGATAACCAAGAGCAGATGGCGACGGGGAAACGTGTTATTACATCCGGTGATGATCCGGTGTCGTCTATCTACATTCAAAACTTTCGCCAGCAAGATGAGCAGATTGACCAATTTATTGACTCGATAACGTTAGCGAGAAACCGACAAACTCGCGAAGAAATCGCGATTGATGAGTCCGAACAGCTCATGGACGGCGCGAAACGCAAAGTGATGGCGATGATCAACGGCTCGTTATCGGTGGAAGATCGCACCGCGCATCGGCAAGATTTGCAAGGGATGTTTGATAACTTTATGGACTTGGTGAACACCAAGGATGAGTCAGGCAATTTCTTGTTTTCTGGTACCCAAACCAGTACGCAGCCTTTTTATCGTGATAGCCAAGGCAACGTGCGTTATGCGGGGGATAGTTACTTTCGTACGGCCCAAGTAGCCCCAGCGGTAGAAGTGCCGACGTCTGATCCAGGCGATAAACTGTTTATGGAAATTGATAACCCTTTTGGTGATTATCAGCCTGAATACGATCTTGAAGACGGGTCTTTACTGCTGATGGCGAAAGCGGAAAATACCAATGATGCGGATACCTCTAACTATTCGGTGTCTTTTGACGTTAATGCGAGTGGAGACACCACCTACTCGTTGATGCAAGATGGTACTGAGGTCAGTGCCGGGCTCTATGATCCTCAAAACGGCGTTGAGTGGAACACGCTGAAAATGACTTTCGAGGGTGAGATGAAGCCAGGTGATACCATTAACCTTGAAAGGCAAGACAGTTTTAACGTTTTTGATTCGTTTAAAAATGGTGCCGCGCTGTCTTATGCCGATATTGACGATGCGTCTGCCACAGCAGAACTCCACCAAGTGACCGAACAGTTTGCAGCAGCCTTCAAGCATTTGAACAAGGCTCGTTCAGAAGTGGGAACACGACTGACCACCTTAGATAGGCAAGAAAGTATGCACAAAGACTTCAAGTTGGTACTCAACCGCTCACTGGGCACCATGGAAGACCTGGACTATACCCAGGCGGCCATCGATATGAACGAGGACATGCTCGCGCTGCAAGCGTCCCAACAGGCCTTTGCCAAAACGAAAGATCTCTCGCTGTTTAATTATATCTAACCCAAAGCGTAAGCCTTTGGTGGCCACAAGATGCCGAGGATAAGAGAAAAACGGGGTCGCATCAGCGGCCCCGTTTTGTATCCGTTTAGACTTGCAGTCTCATCCTTTAGGGGCAGAGGTCACTCACCATACGGTGTGCCATGGCATCGAGCAAGGGTTGCTTATCTTTGAGCATGGGCGGATAACTGAACGCGTACTCATGGTTCCCCGGCATCGCGTCAGGGGTTTGCATATCACTGTGCTGATGGCCGGCAAAAAACACATAACATGGGGTGCCAACGGCGACGGTCAGCCTGTGTACCGCTGTCCCTGCGGTAAACACACCAGACAATTGTTTGATTGTGTGCGCCGTCCCCATAAAGTCATTTTTAAGATCCAGTCCCGGCAAGGAGACGATCTCGATCCCCGTTTGTTTCTTTATTTTACTGAGTTCTTTATCACACTCGCCATATTGCAAATTGACAAACTGGGCATTGGGGCAAAGCTGGCGCATGGTTTTTATCCAGCCAGCCAATTCATCCGCGACCAAATAGTGAATATTACGGGTGGCGGCGGCGAGGCCACTTCGCCAACACACGCCAAACACGGGCCCGTGTTGATGTAGCTCGGCTAACGGGGCGATCCAAGGCGCATCGGCGGCGACATCTGGGACAATGTAGGTTTGGTGATACAAATGGCGCCCAAAGTGTTGGTAGCTCAGGCCCGCCAACGAGCCACCGGCAATCCAACTATCAATATCGGCTAGGACATGCTCTGGCACAAAAATGTCTTTCCCGTCAGTACGAGAAATGGGCACAATTTCCGTGCTGGGGAAAGCTTGGCGTAGTAGGGGCTCTAAGCGGGGATCACAGCCGACATACACTTTCCGAGCGCGTTCAACCACCATGGCAACATTGTGAAAATAAGCCAGTTCATCCCCAACCCCTTGCTCGGGCATGATAAGCACGGCATCGGTTTTTGGCCGAGATAAATCCCAACGGGGTAAGTTGCCGTGATATTTGAGGCGGCGACCGCATTCAATCCCAGCTTCATTGGCTTGGTAGAATTTCTCCCAGGCCATTTGCGTACGATAGACAAACGCCAGGTTAAATCGCAGTGCCTGATCATCCGGCTGCGCCGATAGCAATGCTTCTAGACGATGCTGTGCTTGCTCAATATCGCCCATATACCAATCAAGCTCGCCCAGTTGTGCTTGTAACGTATTGGCTTGCTTATCCTTGACATGATTGAGTGCCTTGAGGTGGATCTGGTAGCAATCGGTTAATTTATCTTGGGTAAATTGATGGTGCTGCTTGAGCAGTTCGAAGGTCGCACGGGCATAGGCATAGTGTAATTCACCGCGCTCAGGTTCATCACGCAAACATTGTTTGGCCAGTTTACTTGCTTCTAGCCAGTTAGCTTCATTGAGATAAACCACCAGGAGTTGACGCAAAAATGCCGTGTCTTGCGTTTGCTTATAGGTCGTTAAACAGCGCTGGCGCGCGCTGGCATACTCCCCCAGTCCGGCTTCTGCGCGGATGAGTAGCAGTTGCCAAACTGGATGAGCCTGTGCTTTTGCACTGCCACGTAGTAGCAATTGTTGTGCTTTGCCGAACGCTTTCTGATCCAATGCTTGTTGCGCCAATGCCATCAGCGCCGGTGGGTAATCCGGCTCCAGCGTGAGTATGGTTTGGTAAAGCTGCTCAGCTTGGTCACTATGCCCATCAGCGACCAAATCAGCCGCCACTGACAAGGTTTTGTTAATTTCATCGGCCAGCCCTTGGTTTTTTAGCTGGTGGAGCTCGTCACGCAAAGCATGCGTTCGACGACTTTCTCCCTGTAGGCCGAGCTTGGCCGTTAACTGCTCACGCAAATTAAGGATGTCTTGGTTCGTCGGAGCGGCGGCAAACAATGTCTCAACAAGTTCCATGGCCGCGTGATTATGCCCTTGTTGCGTCAATAGCTGTGCCTTATCGAACAACAAAGACAGATCGTTAGGGGCATGCTCAAGCGCGTGGTCAAGGTGAGCCATTGCTTGCGTGTGTTGCCCCGCTTCCGCATCCAATACGGCCAGCACTTGCCGCACTTGCACGGTATCGGGTGCGTGGCTCAGTATTTGCTCGAACACTTGCCGCGCGTCGGTTTTCTTCCCCTCTTGGTAAAGACGAATCCCGAGCTGGAAGGCGTCATCCAGCGTCATATTAGTGTGGCCGTCATTGTCTTGCGTCATCGGTTACATCGTCCTGTTATCCGTGAGAGCCTCGCGTATTACCGCAAGAGGCTGGCGAGCATCGATAAGCCAATAATTTAGCAAAAAATATGCCTCGCGTCCGGCTGTTGAGCGAAGTTGGCCGCTAACTTGCAGGCTAACGCTCACATAGACGGCAAAAAGCTAGGCGAGGCATTGCCGCACCTTGCCGCCAAGCACAGAAAAGCGGCAGTGTTTTTTGAATCAATTTTGGCTGTCAGGACAACGAAAAGCATTTAAGATTATGATTTTTAATGATTTATAAAAGTTGGCACACATATTGTATTTATTCGAACAAGCGGCCAGTTTTTGAACGGGCTGATTTTGAAACTGATTAACAAGCTGTTCCCGCAGCACCGCCAAACACAGTGCAACACGTCGCGGGTAGGCTGTTTCGCAAAGCAAGCGAAAGTCAAAGGAGAGCAAAATGGGTGTAACAGTTAACACCAACGTGTCTGCGATGACTGCGCAGCGTTACCTGAATAAAGCGACCGATGAGTTGAATAATTCAATGGAACGTCTGTCGTCAGGTAGCCGAATTAACAGTGCTAAAGACGACGCGGCGGGTTTGCAGATCTCTAACCGTTTGGTTGCCCAAACACGAGGCCTTGATGTGGCAATGCGAAACGCCAATGATGGTATTTCTATTGCGCAGACTGCCGAAGGGGCAATGCAGGAATCGACCAACATTTTGCAGCGTATGCGGGATCTTTCCCTCCAGTCTGCAAACGGTGCCAATGGTAAATCTGAGCGTGTCGCTATCCAAGAAGAGGTAGAAGCACTGAAAGATGAGCTTAACCGGATTGCTGAAACCACGGCGTTTGGTGGCCGTCGATTGCTTAATGGCTCGTTTGGTGAAGCCTCGTTCCAAATTGGTGCGGATGCCGGTGAGGCGATCATCATGGGACTATCGAGTATTCGCGCTGATGATTTCCGCATGGGTGGGGTCGAGTTCACGGGTACTCAGCCAAAATCGGCAGGGTGGGAAGTCGATCCTGCGGCGGCAACGTTGCAGCTGCAGTTTACTACTAAAGATGGCCAAAACGTGAGCATGGCCATCGCCGCGAAAGCGGGTGATGATGTCGAGGAGCTGGCCAGTTACATTAATGGTCAGTCTGGCGAAATGTTAACCGCCTCAGTCGATGAAGAGGGTCAACTTCAAGTCTTTATCGAAGAGCACAAAGTTGAAGGTGCGGTGACCTTTGGTGGCGGACTGGCGACCTCGTTGGGGATGGTGTCTGGCAATGGTGATTTGGTCACCGCCGCCGACCTCGATGTGTCGGATGTTGGTGGCGCGCAAATGGCCGTTGGGGTGATTGATTCGGCTATGCGCTATATTGACAGCCAACGTGCGGACTTGGGTGCCAAGCAAAACCGACTCAGCCACACCATTAGCAACTTGTCGAATATTCAGGAAAACGTGGCGGCATCGAATAGCCGGATCCGCGATACCGACTTTGCCCGAGAGACCACGGCAATGACCAAAGGGCAGATCTTGCAGCAGGCGGGCACCTCCATGTTGGCGCAAGCGAAACAGATGCCACAAGCGGCACTGAACCTTCTGCAATAATTCTCTTCATATCAACACACTAAAAGCGGCAATGGGTTGCCGCTTTTTTTTGTGCCATTTTTTCGCAAAATCTTGCTAAAGATATTTCTCCTTTGGGCGTTAACCTTCATAGCGCCTTACGGCAGTGGTGTAAATGCACCGCCAAGCACCGACAAAAAAAGCTAAAGCTTTCTCAACGTGCGCCGCTAAATGGGTTGTGAACAATTTTGATACTGGTTTTCCCTGGTCAGCTGGGCGAAGCCGGACCTAGAACCAAAGGAGAATAGTTATGGCTATTACTGTTAACACTAACGTCCCTGCGATGACTGCTCAGCGTTATTTGAATAACTCAACGGATGCGCTGAACAACTCGATGGAGCGTTTGTCATCCGGTTCTCGCATTAACAGTGCTAAAGACGACGCGGCAGGCCTTCAGATTTCTAACCGTTTGATGGCACAAAGCAGTGGTTTGGGCGTGGCTGTACGAAATGCGAATGACGGCATCTCAATGGCGCAAACCGCTGAAGGTGCGATGGAAGAGTCAAGCAACATCTTGCAACGTATGCGTGACTTGTCACTGCAATCAGCTAACGGTGCGAACGGTGATTCTGAACGTGCTGCAATCCAAGAAGAGGTTGTTGCGCTGAAAGACGAACTGAACCGTATCGCAGAAACCACCTCGTTTGGTGGGGCGAAACTGCTTAACGGTACCTTCGGTACGCGCTCTTTCCAAGTGGGTGCAGACGCCGGTGAAGCTGTGATGATGGAGTTTAAAAACATCCGTGCAGACCACAGTGAAATGGGTGGGGCAAGCTTTACGGCGGCTAACGCAAAATCAGCAGGTTGGACGGCGACTGCCGGTGCCACCATGGCAATCAATATCACTAACGCTGACGGCACGTCTACGTCTATCAACGTGACGGCCAAAGGCGGAGATGATATTGAAGAGATCGCTACTTACATCAATGGTCAATCTCAAGACAAGCTGAGCGCGTCTGTGACTGAAGATGGCGAGCTGCAAATCGTAACCGGTGCTGGATCAGATGCGACCTTCACCGGCGCCTTGGCAACATCGCTAGCCATGGGTACCAAAGTAGATGAAACCATTAAAGATGTTGATGTTTCGTCTATGGGTGGTGCGCAAAAAGCCGTGGGTATGATTGATAATGCAATGCAGTTTATCGACTCTCACCGTGCGGAATTGGGTGCGAAGCAAAACCGCTTGAGCCACACCATTGCCAACTTGGATAACGTTAATGAAAACGTCTCGGCCTCTAACAGCCGTATCCGTGATGTTGACTTTGCCAAAGAAACAACCAACTTGACCAAGTCACAAATCTTGCAGCAATCTGGTACCTCTATTTTGGCGCAAGCCAAGCAGGCACCACAAGCCGCACTGAGCTTGCTCGGTTAAACCATTCACGAGTGGCGGCCTAATCGCCGCCGCTACGTTTTGGGAGGTGAATAACGATGGACATTTCATCCGTTACAAATTCATCCCTGCCGCACTCAGTACACTCTGATGGCACAAAGGTTGCTAGAGATGTAAGAGTTGGAAAAGTACGCCCAGATCCGGTCAGCCAGCACCAGCAGGCAGAGCGTCGTGAGGCGAGAGAGTCAATGCAACAACGCCGTGTAGAGCAGTCACAGCGCATTGAGGAAAATCGTCAGCTACAACGCAAACAACTGGAGAAGTTGGTAGAGCGGCTCGATGAGTTTATGTCCGACTTTAACAAGGGGCTCGCATTCCGTTTGGATGAAGACACAGGACGCAGTGTGATCACCGTTTATGAAATGAACAGTGGCGACATCATCCGTCAGATCCCAGAGCAGGAAATGTTAGAGCTTGCTAAGCAATTGTCGCAACACGCGCGAGGGCTTGTCACAGAAAAGGTATAACGAGGTGAGAGAGTCGTTATGAGTGTTAAGGCAGCAGGCATGGGCGGTGGCATGGATATCAACTCCATGGTCACTAAAATCGTGGATGCTGAGCGTGCACCCAAACAAGAGCGTATCGTCAAACGCATGAATGATGTCGAAACCGACATCAGTGCGTTTGGCCGCTTAAAAGAATCTCTCGATAAACTCAAAACCCAAATGTACGATTTTCGTCGCAATGAAGGTTTTGCGGCGAGAACCACATCAGTTAGCAATCCAGACGCACTTGGCGCCAGCGCGACGCCAGATGCCATCCCCGGTCGTTATCAAATCGATGTTCAGCAACTCGCGGGTGCACACAAGCTTGTGTCACCGGGCGTTGATGCTGATGCGTCTTTAGGTAGTGGCAAGCTCACCATTACCATGGGTAATCGCACCAGCGTGATTGATGTTCCCCAAGGCAAAGACAGCTTGGCAGACATCGTGCGTGCGATTAATAGCGATCCGAAAAACCCCGGTGTACAAGCGTCGCTTATCCAAGATGATAGCGGCGCACGCATGGTGTTGAATGGCAATAAAACGGGGGCGGATAATCAGGTGGAAGTCAGTGTTGATGCGCAAGTGGGGAGTGCGCTTCATCAGTTAGGCTTCAAAGCGGGACAAGCCAATAACGGCATGGCACAAATGCAAGCTGCACAAGATGCCAAGATACTGATTGATGGTATCGCGTCAGTCTCCAGTGCCACGAACACCTTTGATAATGCCATCGAAGGCGTATCACTGGAAGTCGCGCAAACCAGTGATAAGCCGTTGGCACTCGCCGTTGAACATGACCGAGAGTCTGTACGTTCGACCATTACGTCGTTCGTCGATAATTACAATGCGTTTTTCCGTGTCTCGCAAGCGGTCAGTAAGTATGACCCTGAAACCCAGCAAGGTGGCCCTTTGGTGGGGGAAAGTGTCATTCGAACGGCAACCAGTCGATTGCGCAATCTTTTCTCGTCACCGATTGAGCAAGCCCCGGAGGGAATGAAAACCCTGAGCGAGCTTGGTGTCACTACCACTATGGACGGTCGTCTAGAAGTCGATAACAAGGTGCTTGATCGGCAACTGCGTCAAAACTTTAACGCATTGGAAGGTTTTTTTGGTGGTAATGATGGCTTTGCGCGTCAGCTTGAACAAGTCGTCGGCGGCTTTACCGGCGCGGGTGGTGCGATCAGTAATCGTGAAAGCACATTGTCAGAGCAAAAACTTCGCCTTCGTGATGACCAACGAGAGTTAGACCGCCGCATGGAAAACTTAGAGTCGCGCACCATGCAGCGCTTTTCTGCGATGGAAGAAGCCACCTCGCAAATGCGTTCACAGTTACAAGCTATGCAAAACATTATGCCGGGTTAATGATGACCCAGGTATCCGAATGGCTCGACGCACTCGAGCAGATTGATGAAGCAATTGCGCAGCAATTGAACATGAGTGACATTGATTCAGAAAAACTGGCTCAGCAATTGCATGACAGACAAGCGTTGCTTGAGCAGATTGCAGCGTCGCCACAAGCGCCGAATCAACAGCAATGGTCTCAGGCGTTAGCAAGAACAGAAACGCTCATTGATGCACTCGAGGGGCAGAAAGCCGATGCTGCCAAGCGCTTGTTACAGCAGCGCAAGGGGAAGCAGTCTGTGCAGCTGTATAAGAAATTTCAATAAGTGAGGAAGACTATGAGAGGCTCACTACAGGCCTACAAGAAGGTCTCGGTTGACAGTCAATTAAGCGCTGCGTCGCCTCATAAGGTTATCCAAATGCTGATGGCCGGCGCGATTGAGCGCTTAATTCAAGGCAAAGCTGCCATGGCACAAGGCGACTTATCCGTCAAAGGTGAGCGGTTAGGTAAAGCGTTAGATATCATTATTAATCTACGTGCATGTCTATCAATGGATGATGGCGGCGATATTGCTGATAACTTAGACGCCATCTATGACTTTATGATTCGTCAGGTGAGTACCGCGAATTTGGAAAACAAACCGGAACCCATCGACGATGTGATTGAGCTGTTAAGAGAGATAAAATCCGCTTGGGACCAGATCCCTTCCGAATACCATAATATGACTCAAGCGACCAGTTAAACTGCCTATCAAACCACTGACATGGCACTGGAGTCACAGGTTTACTGTGTCTCCGGTTGCCTTATGCGCGTTCTCTATTACAATGTCTTGATTAAAATTGAGATTGTTGTTGCTTAAAAGCGACACAATTATAAAAAGTTATCAGGGCAGACGTATCTCACACATGCAAGATTTAGCAAAGATCCTCGTTATCGATGACGATGACCAGTTTCGTCACGATCTCGGCGTGATACTCGACTTTATCGGCGAGCGTTACGCGCTTCACTCGACCACAGATGTCAGTGATGCACTTTGGGAGCAAAACTGGGGCGCATGTTTTCTTGGCCACGTCCGCTCGACACCGTTACTTGAAAAAGTACTTGAGCAGCTTGCTACCTATCATCACGTGCCTGTGATTGCGATTCGACGCCACGATCGTGAGCTTTCAGGGTTACCTAACTATGTGGGTGAACTTGGGCTACCTTTGAACTACCCGCAATTATTCGATGCACTCCATCATTGCCGCGAGTTTGCCGGTAAACAGGCTTTCAGTATTCCACAGTTGTCTGGCGATAATACCGCCTTTCATAATATGGTGGGCAAAAGCGATGCCATCGAACAGGTCCGTCATCTTATTGAACAGGTCGCTTTTACCGAAGCCAGTGTTTTGATCCTCGGTGAATCCGGTACCGGAAAAGAAGTGGTGGCGCGTCATATTCACCATGCCTCATCGCGCGCGTCTGGCCCCTTTGTGCCCGTCAATTGTGGGGCGATTCCAGGAGAGCTGTTAGAAAGCGAACTCTTCGGTCACGAGAAAGGTGCCTTTACGGGCGCGATTTCAGCGCGTAAAGGGCGCTTCGAACTGGCGGAAGGCGGAACGCTGTTTTTGGATGAAATCGGCGACATGCCGATGCCAATGCAAGTCAAATTGTTACGTGTGTTGCAAGAACGCACGTTTGAGCGAGTGGGAGGCAACAAAAGCATTCGCGCCAATGTTCGCGTCGTTGCCGCGACCCACCGTACGCTAGAAACCATGATCAAAGACGGTGAGTTTCGAGAAGATTTGTATTATCGACTCAATGTCTTTCCTATCGAAATGCCAGCGCTGCGCGAGCGAATTGATGATATTCCGCTATTGATCCATGAGCTCATGTCTCGTCTCGATGTGGAAGGTAATGGTCGGATCCATATTTCACCTCGCGCGATTAATTCGCTGATGGAGCATGAGTGGCCAGGCAATGTACGCGAGCTGGCTAATCTCATTGAACGTTTGGTTATCTTGTATCCTGGGCAAATGGTCGATGTGAACCATTTGCCAGCTAAATATCGCTACAGTGATATCCCTGAATTCCAGCCTGAGGCCTATTCGGTCGAAGATACTGAAATGGCGGAGCGTGATGCGCTAACGGCGATGTTTCATGAGCCGGACGAACCTGCTTTCGAAGAGGATATGCCAGGCTTTGCAGATAGCCCAGGACTCACAAGCTTGCCGCCTGAGGGGGTTAACTTGAAAGAAACCCTCGCCGAGGTTGAGATTGATTTGATTAAGCAGGCGCTAGAGGCGCAGTCTGGTGTGGTTGCTAGGGCGGCTGACATGCTGAGTATGCGGCGAACGACACTGGTAGAAAAGATGCGAAAGTACGGATTGAATAAGGAAGAATTAATCTAGAACGACGAGGCGTCAAAAAGCGGAGTCAAAAAAATGACTTCGCTTTTTTGTCTTCAACTAGCTGATAATATTAGTTATTTTTATGGCATAATCTCTGCTTAAGTGAGTAAAACCTTGATCGAAATGTGTGTTGCCTAAATGGAAACCCAATCTTCGCCACTGGGATCAGTGGATCAACAAGTCACTCGGTATAAGCAAGTTCTCGATGTGATGCCAGCAGGCGTTATTTTGCTTGATGCGAATGGCCGTGTCGCTGAAGCCAATCCAGAGGCACATCGCCTTCTTGGGGAACCGCTTACTCAGCAGCGATGGTTTGATGTGATTCAACGCGCATTCTCGCCGCGAGATGATGATGGACACGAAGTCTCTCTCAAAGATGGTCGTCGGGTGAAGCTTGCCATTTCTGCGTCCGATTCAGGGCAACTTATCTTGATCACCGACATGACAGAAACCCGTTTATTGCAGTCGCGCGTCAGTGATCTGCAACGGCTATCGTCGTTGGGGAAAATGGTGGCGTCGCTGGCACACCAAGTGCGTACGCCGCTATCTAGCGCGATTTTATATGCGTCGAATCTTGGCGCGCCTAACCTCAACGATGCGACACGGCAGCGGTTTCAATTCAAACTGTTAGACCGGCTACATGACTTGGAAAAACAAGTGAATGATATGTTGTTGTTTGCGAAGGGTGGCGACAACAAAGTGGTTAAAGTGTTTACCGTTGAGCAGTTGTTTAACGAGTTCGAGCCGATGGTGGATGCGGTGATTCAAGGTCACGATGTTGACTTTGCCATCAACAGTGATGATGAGAGTCTTGCGTTGCTCGGTAACCCCAATGCATTGGCCAGCGCGCTGAGTAACTTGGTCGTCAATGCCGTTCAAGTGGCAGGCAAGGGCTGCCAAGTTGTGGTTGATTCGCGCCAACAAGGCGATAATTTATTGCTGTCTGTTGCGGACAATGGTCCTGGGATTGCGCCTGAACTGCAAGCGAAAGTTTTAGAGCCTTTTTTTACTACACGACAGCAAGGTACAGGTCTTGGCCTCGCCGTTGTGCAAATGGTGTGTCATGCCCATGATGGCAAGCTCACCTTACAATCGGAGCCTGAAAAAGGGGCCTGTTTTACATTGTGTTTGCCGCTCGCCAAGGGTGTAGCGGCAGAGCAGGGTAAGAGCGTAGGAGAAACACAATGAGCCAAACCACAGTGCTAATCGTTGAAGATGATGAAGGTTTGCGCGAGGCGCTGGTCGATACCCTAGCCTTGGCGGGATACCATTGGCGTGAGGCGGACAGTGCAGAGCAAGCCCTAGTGACACTCAAAGCCGAGCCGATTGATATTGTTGTTTCAGATGTACAGATGGCGGGTATGGATGGCTTGGCGCTTTTGCGCTCAATCAAAACACATATGCCGAATTTACCCGTTTTGCTCATGACGGCTTATGCCAACATTGAGGATGCGGTCGCTGCCATGAAAGAGGGGGCGATCGACTATATGGCCAAACCCTTTGCGCCTGAAGTGCTACTTAATATGGTCAGTCGCTACGCCCCGGTTAAAAGTGACGACTCGGATGCCATTGCAGAGGATCCTAAAAGCGTCGCCTTGTTAGCCTTGGCCGATAAGGTTGCCAACACTGATGCCAACGTGATGATCCTTGGACCCTCAGGGTCGGGTAAAGAAGTGATGGCGCGCTATATCCATGACCATTCTACCCGCGCGAGTGCCCCGTTTGTCGCGATTAACTGTGCCGCGATTCCAGAAAACATGCTGGAAGCAACCCTTTTTGGCTATGAAAAAGGGGCGTTTACCGGTGCTGTGCAAGCGTGTCCGGGAAAATTTGAGCAAGCCCAAGGTGGCACTATCTTATTGGATGAAATCAGTGAGATGGATTTGGGGCTACAAGCCAAACTTCTCCGTGTGTTACAAGAGCGAGAGGTGGAACGCCTCGGGGGTCGCAAAAGCATTCAGCTTGACTTGCGCGTGCTTGCTACTAGCAACCGCGATCTAAAAGACTATGTTGCCCAAGGACACTTTCGTGAAGACTTATATTACCGTCTGAATGTGTTTCCCATCACGTGGCCTGCGTTATATGAACGCCCAGGTGACATCATCCCGTTGGCAAACTATTTATTATCACGGCATTGTCAAAAACAAGGTCTCCCTTGCCCAAGCATACAGCCTGACGCTGAGCAAAAGTTGTTGAATTACACCTGGCCGGGCAATGTCAGGGAGCTTGATAACGTGATGCAGCGTGCCTTGATACTGGCAACCCAATCTCATATTCAAGCGACAGATATTTTACTTGAAGGGCAAGACTGGCAAGATGCCTCGAGTTTACAAAGTAAGGTGATGGATAGCCAATCAACCGTTTCGGCGACAACGTCATCTTCAGTACCGAGTCATGATGCGATGGAAGCGCAGTCTAATGGTGCAGGGTTAGGCAATGAATTACGCGATCAGGAGTTTTCCATCATACTGGAGACCATTCGAGCCTGTGAGGGGCGGCGTAAAGATGTGGCAGAGCGCTTAGGGATCAGCCCCAGGACACTGCGCTATAAGCTCGCCAAAATGCGCGACGCCGGGATTGATATTCCCCAGTAATCACCCAAAGTCGTCAGCCTTTGCGAAAGTGGTCTCAAAGTTGCACATGGTAAGATGACTGATGAAAATCTGACTGAATTGACAAAATATTGACACAAGAAGGATCGACGATGAAAGCGAATGCCTTGACGCAAGAGATGCAAGCCATGGCGGCAGCGGCGAAGAATGTCTCTCAGCCTGCAACCGGTCAACAAGTCAGCCAAGAATTTGGCGATATGCTTGCCAGTGCGATTAACCATGTAAATGGATTGCAAAAGACGTCGGGTGAGCTTGCCACACGGTTCGATGAAGGTGACCGCAATGTAAGCTTATCGGATGTCATGATTGCTCGAAACAAGTCGAGTGTGGCGTTTGATGCCACCGTGCAAACGCGCAACAAGTTAGTTGAGGCGTATAAAGAACTCATGAATATGCCTGTTTAATGTAGGAATTAATCAGTGGCTGAAGAGAACCAAAACACCGATCTGGCGGTTTCAGATGGCGCAGCAGCACTGCCATCAACCGATGCGGCATTAGACGCAGAGCAAAGCACGCAAGATCCGGACGCATCAGAGCAGTCAGCATCGTCAAACTCGATATTTGGCGATCTCGACATGGTGCGCCAGTTGATCTTGGTGCTAGCGGTTGCGATTTGTGTCGCGCTGATCATGATGCTGTTTTTTTGGGTGCAGGAACCCGAAATGCGGCCACTGGGTACGTACGAAACAGAAGAACTGATCTCTGTTTTGGATCACCTTGACCAAAACAAAGTAGAATACCAACTGGATGGTAATACCATCCGCGTCCCTTCAAGCGATTACTCCTCCATTCGCCTCGGTTTAACTCGGGTGGGACTGAATACCAGCACGGCCGAAGGCGATGAAATTTTGCTCAATGACATGGGTTTTGGCGTCTCGCAAAAACTCGAGCAAGAACGTTTAAAACTTAGCCGTGAGCGACAGCTCGCCGCCGCGATTGAAGAAGTGCGGCAAGTGCGAAAAGCACGTGTCTTGTTAGCGATGCCCAAACAGAGTGTCTTTGTGCGCCACAATCAAGAGGCGTCGGCCACGGTATTCTTAACCTTGGGAGGGACGAACACCTTGGGTCAAGAGGAAGTGGACTCCATTGTTGATATGGTCGCCTCTGCCGTCCCCTCGCTAAAACCCACGCGCGTCACCGTTACCGACCAACATGGTCGCTTGCTAAATTCTGGCAGTGAAGATCCTGCGTCAGCGGCGCGGCGCAAAGAGTACGAATTGGAGCGTAAACAAGAACGTCAATTGCGCGAAAAAATCGACTCAATACTGATCCCCGTACTAGGGCTGGGCAACTATACCTCGCAAGTCGATGTGTCACTGGATTTCAGTTCGCTAGAAGAAACGCAGCGTCAGTTTAACCCCAACACACCGGCAACACGCAGCGAATATACGCGCGAAGATTATAATGGCTCGGATCGTGTAGCGGGTATTCCAGGGGCGTTAAGCAACCAACCGCCGGCCGATGCCTCCATTCCGGAAGACGTCAGGGACCTTAAAAATGGTGCAGGCGGTACCGGCTCAGTGAGCCGTGAAGCCACCCGCAACTTTGAACTCGACACCACCATTCGCCACCGACGCGCACAGTCAGGCGTTATTGATCGGCAAACTGTTTCTGTGGCGGTGAACTTTAAACAAAGTGTCGATCCTGAAACCGGGGATACGGTCAAGCAGCCGTTGTCAGACGATGAACTGGCCAAAATCCGCCGTCTCTTAATGGGCGGGGTGGGCTTTAGTGAACAACGTGGGGATGTACTTGAAGTCATCGCCGTCCCGTTTGTTGAGCCAGAGCAAGCGGCAGAGCAAGATGTGCCGATTTGGGATCATCCCAACTTTAATGACTGGGTACGTTGGTTAGCGGCCGCCTTGGTAATCATTGTCATTATCGTGGTGTTGGTGCGTCCAGCGATGAAAAAGCTGCTTTATCCAAATACCGACGAAGATGGCAATACCGTGGGGCCCAATGGCGAAATCCTTGGCCCAGATGGCTTACCTATCACCCCAGATGGGGATGATGTTGGCTTGATAGGCTCTGAGCTTGACGGTTCTAGCAACTTTGCGATGTCAGCGTCGGATGTGGAGCTGCCAAACTTACATAAAGATGAAGACTTGTTAAAAGCGGTGCGGGCGCTGGTGGCCAATGAGCCAGACTTGGCCGCACAAGCGGTGAAAAATTGGGTAACCGAAGATGGCAAATGAAGTCGCAACCACAGGCGGTGATGAGCAAGCTGGCTCAAACTTCGATATCAGCTCGTTGAGTGGGATTGAAAAAGCCGCCATTTTGCTGCTCAGTTTAAGTGAACAAGACGCCGCGAGTATCATTCGCCACCTTGAGCCGAAACAGGTTCAACGGGTGGGCGCGGCAATGACCTCGATGACTGACCTTAATTCGGACAAAGTGGCTGCGGTCCATCGTGCTTTTTTGGAGGAAATCCAAAAATACACCTCGATTGGGATGGGGAGTGAAGACTTTGTGCGCAACGCCCTGGTGGCAGCCTTGGGTGAGGACAAAGCGAATAACTTGGTCGATCAGATCTTGTTGGGTAGCGGCTCGAAAGGCTTAGACTCACTGAAATGGATGGATCCGCGCCAAGTGGCCAGCATTATTATCAACGAGCACCCGCAAATCCAAACCATCGTCTTATCCTATTTGGATCCCGAGCACTCGGCAGAGATCCTCTCGCAATTTGTAGAGCGTGACCGTCTCGATTTAATGATGCGGATTGCCAACCTTGAAGAAGTGCAACCAGCCGCGCTCCATGAGCTGAATGAGATCATGGAGAAACAGTTTGCAGGTCAAGCAGGGGCACAAGCGGCCAAAATTGGTGGCTTGAAAGCGGCAGCGGAAATCATGAACTACATGGACRACAGCGTCGAAGGGGTGTTGATGGACTCGATTCGCGATCAAGACGAAGAGATGGCCTCACAAATCCAAGACTTGATGTTCGTGTTTGATAACTTGATTGATGTGGACGATCGCGGCGTACAAACCTTACTACGTGATGTACCACAAGAAGTGCTACAAAAAGCGCTCAAAGGGGCGGAAGATAACTTGCGCGAGAAAATCTATCGCAACATGTCTAAACGTGCAGCAGAAATGTTGCAAGATGATATCGAAGCCATGGGGCCAATCCGGGTTTCAGATGTGGAAGGGGCGCAGAAAGAGATTCTATCTGTCGCACGCCGTCTCGCTGATGCAGGTGAAATCATGCTTACCGGAGGCGGCGGCGATGAATTCGTCTAAGTCGTTTTTGTAAGGGGCAACGATGAGTTTAGAAAAACGCCGTGGCTATATCCGCGTCGATGAGGCCGATGCCGAAAGCATTGATAGGTGGGCACTGCCCCCTTACAACGAAGGCGAAAACTTGCCCAAAGAGACCGCACTCAATTACGACCCCAGTTGGGAGCCGGACGTTGAGGTGGAGCCGGAGGAAAACGAGCCAGCCCCCGAACCTTTAACCGCCGATGCCCTCGATGCTATTCGCCAGCAGGGCTATGACGAAGGGTATGAAGAAGGCAAGCAGCTGGGGCATGCTGAGGGGCTCGAAGCCGGTTTAGAACAAGGGCATGAGAAAGGCCATGAAGAAGGAAAAAAGGCGGGGTTTGAGCAAGGCCTCGCCGATGGCCAAGCGCTGATTGAAGCGCGTTGCCAGCAGCTTGACAGTATTCTCAATCAGCTAAGTCATCCATTAGAAAAGCTGGATATCGATGTCGAGCAACAACTGTTGGTGATGGTCCAGACCTTGACGAAATCATTGACAGGCGTGGAGCTAGACACGAATCCTCAGGTGATTCTACACACCTTACGGGCCGCCATTGCCGCTTTGCCAGTGGCTGACCACCCGGTTACTGCTGCTTTGCATCCAGATGACTATGCCATTGTCACCGACGCGTATGACGACGATATGCTGGCTGCCCGCGACTGGACTTTGCAATCAGAGCCCGCACTCTCGCGTGGAGACGTCCATGTAAAAGCCAAAGATTCAGTCGTCGACTATCGCTATGCTGACCGCGTGGACGCGTTATTAAGAGAGTTTCAAGGGCAGAATCAACCCCGGCAATCCGCGCCATCAGACGGCGCAACGGTAGAGCCTGTTGATACTGGCGCCTATGCCAACGAATCGGCGACCGCTGAGCGCGAGCCGTCGAGTGACGAACCCGTTGAGCAAGACGCCACGGCCACGACGCAAGATGAACCCACATCGACTGAGGAGCCAGGGCAATCATAATGAGCCAACTCGCTGAGCGGTTAAAACAATGTCAGCTTGATAATTTAGCCCCCAAGCCAGTGGCGTCGGGCAAATTGGTGCGTATGGTTGGGCTAACACTTGAAGCGATAGGCTGTCGCGCGCCCATTGGGTCTGTTTGTTCGGTTGAAACCCTTAATGGCACTATTGAAGCCGAAGTCGTGGGATTTGCCGACGAACTTTTATACCTGATGCCCAACGAGCAAGTATCAGGCGTATTGCCAGGTGCAAGAGTGACGCCTTTGTCTGAACGCAGTCAACTCTCGGTGGGTATGGAGCTGTTGGGACGTGTTATTGATGGCATGGGTAATCCACTGGACGGTAAAGGCGACATCTACACGGATAAACAGGCGAGCTTGGAGGGCATGCCCATTAACCCCTTATCACGTCAACCCATCCGTGAGCCGCTTGATGTTGGCATCAAAGCGATCAATGGTCTATTGACGGTGGGGAAAGGGCAGCGTATCGGCTTGTTTGCCGGCTCTGGGGTGGGTAAATCTGTCACCTTGGGAATGATGACACGCGGTACCACTGCACAAGTGGTGGTCGTGGGGTTGATTGGTGAGCGTGGCCGAGAAGTGAAAGAGTTTATCGATGATATCCTCGGAGAAGAAGGCCGTGCCCGAGCGGTAGTGGTTGCCGCGCCTGCCGACGCCTCACCGCTGGTGCGGTTAAAAGGTTGCCAAACGGCGTTGACCATTGCTGAGTATTTTCGCGATCTGGGTCTTGATGTTCTCTTATTGATGGACTCGTTAACGCGGTTTGCGCAGGCTCAGCGCGAAATTGCGTTGTCAGTGGGCGAGCCACCCGCGACCAAAGGGTATCCGCCTTCGGTGTTTGCGCGCTTACCCTCACTGGTTGAGCGCGCGGGGAACGGTGCCGTTGGACAGGGGTCGATCACGGCCTTTTTTACCGTGCTGACCGAGGGGGATGATTTACAAGACCCCATTGCCGATGCAGCACGAGCGATACTCGATGGTCATATTGTGCTATCGCGCGAGTTAGCAGATAGCGGTCATTATCCTGCCATTGATGTTGAGCGTTCAGTGAGTCGAGTGATGCCCAATATTACCAGCGATGAGCAAATTCTGATGTCGAAAGCGGTGCGGCAAGTGTTGTCCGTGTGCCGTAAAAATCAAGATCTGGTCTCGATAGGCGCCTACAAACCTGGCAGTGATGCGGCGGTTGATCAGGCGTTTAGTTTGAAGCCCAAGCTCGACAATTATCTGCAGCAAGGGATCAAAGAAGTGGTTCCTTTTGATATGTGTGTCAACATGTTGCGTTCAACCTTACAGGGGTAACCGATGGCCGATCACGCACTTCAGTTGCTGTTAGACAAAGCCCAAGAGGATGAAAAGCAGGCTCAGCTCAGTGTGAGCGCGGCTCAGCAATCACTTGATGATTACTATCGCCAGTTGGAGCAAATTGAACAGTACCGGCTTGAGTATTGCCGTCAGATGTCTGAGCGTGGTCAGTCAGGCTTATCGGCCAGCGCCTTTGGTCATTTAAATAAATTCATTGTTCAGCTTGATGAAACCTTGGCAAAACAAAGAGATGCAGAGCATCAATTTAAAGATCATTTAGAGCAGTGCCGTCAGACATGGCAACAAACCCGCCAGCACCGGCAATCACTAGAGTGGCTGATAGAAAAACGAGAACGTGAGGAAGCAGAGCGTGCTCGTTACCAAGAACAACGACAAATGGATGAAATGGCAGCGATTATCGCACGTCGACGCCCCTCGCCCTTCTCTTCACAATAAAATGGCGCGATAATTGCTTTCTCATTACCGACGCGCCAGCTGATGCCAAGCTGACGCATAGGTAACCATAGGTAATGATGAGAAACTTATGACGCAGTCAATGCTGACACTTTCCAATGTTTCGAGTAAAACCCTGTCTGCGCCGAGTGAGGGCGCGTCCAGCGAGGTGAAAGGAGAGCAAAGTGCCGGCTTTTTGTCCGCTTTGCATCAATCCCTCGATGGAAGTGAAGGACAAGGGGAGTCTATCAAGCTAACCCCTGATGGCAAAACCTTACTCGTCGATGGTCAGGCCATTGATGCGGAAGCCATGCTGGCTGACGGTGTTTTCAGCGAGGCGGAGATGGAAAAAATTGCCGATATGACGGCAATGGAAGAAAGCCAATCTTTATTAATGCGTTTGAATCAAGCGGCGGACATGCTTACTGGCAAAACCTTGCCTGCCGGTGGGGATACCACGGCATTATCTGCCGATGCATTACCGATGAGCGACGCTGACAGTAACGTGCGAGTAGACCTCCAGGGTCAAGAGGGTGAAGTAGACAAACAAGCACTGCTTGCCGAACTCTCTAAAGCGCTACCGGATGAGGTTTCCGCGGAGGAGGTATTGGCACAGTTATCGCCCGAACAACTCGCCGCGTTAGTCGCCCAGGTTAAAGCCACGCAAGATCGTGGCGCCGCATTGGAACAAGGTGCTGGGCGCCAAGTGGCGCTTGATAGCAGTGGTGAGGTGCCTAAAGGGGGGCAATCTCTCCCTGTGGATGGGCCGGCGATCAAATGGGCGGCCATGAAGGCGCAGCAGGAGAGTCAACATGGGGCTGCCGCCGCTAAGGTGGCGCCCGGTGAGTCTGCCTTAGGCGATGCTGCGTCAGCCAACAAAGAGTCTGCGCTCAAAGATTTGTTGGCCAAAGAAGGGGCGACGACGAAAACGAACGAGCTGGCTGATAAGCTGCGACAGGCGACTGGCCTACAACAAAATATGGCAAACCCTGACGTAAAAGGTGGCGCAACAGGCAACCCGAATGCCGCTTCTATGTTAGCCGGGCAAAATGAACGGTCAGACAATGTCAGTAAAGCGGCATTGAAAGCGATGGCAGAACAGGCGGTTCAAACTGACGCCGCATTGGCTGCAGGCAGCGCTGCAAGCGCGGCGGAAGGGGCCTCACGAGGCGAGAACTTGGCCCAGCAATTGGCAAGCAGTCTAGGCACACCAAGCGCGAACGCAGCGACAGCACGACAAGATATTCAGGTCGCTCAAACTGCGCAGGCCCCGCTACCTTTGGGGCAAACACCTAGCGAAGCGGGCGCGGCACTGACTGAGCGAATCAATGTCATGTTGTCTAAAAACCTCAAGCAAGTGGATATTCGTCTCGACCCACCCGAGCTTGGACGCATGCAAATTAAGTTGGGGATAAACAACGACCAAGCCTCTGTGCATATCACGGTGGCGAACCAGCAAGCGCGTGATGCTGTCGAGCAAGCGATGCCAAGATTGCGCGATATGTTGCAGCAACAAGGGCTACAGTTAGCCCAGGGGTCGGTTCAACAGCAAGACAGTGGTGCACAACAGATGGCCTCTGGCCAGCATGGCGATGGTGCTGGCACTGCAGGTGGGGCACCACGTGGCACGACAGGGCCGGATGATGGCGATGATGCCATGCTAGCCGGGCAAACGCTGAACGTCTCACACAGTGATCGCGCCGTCGATTACTACGCTTAAATAACAAGGAGCAAGACCAGCCATGGCAGATGATAACGCAACCCCAGAGCAAGGTGGGAGCAAGAAAAAGCTGCTCATTATCATTGTCGCCGCCGTTGTATTGCTCGCGGCGGTAGGCGGTGCGGCGTTCTTTTTCCTATCTGGTGATGACGGCAGCCAAGAAGACATTGTCCTCGAGGAACAAAGCAATGCTCTGCCTGCGATTTATGTCACCTTACCCAAGCCATTCGTCTTTAATGTCACCGGTGATGAGCAACAACGACTGGTGCAAGTCAATACCCAGTTGTTAGTGCGTGGCAGTGAAATGGAAACCCTAGCGAAGGAAAACTTACCGCTGATTGAGCACGCGCTTCTTAATACGTTTGGTGCGGCCACGGTGGAGCAACTGCGCACACCACAAGGCCAACTCGAAATTCGTCGCCAGTCGGCAGAAAATGTGCGCGCGGCCTTAATCAAAGTAACGGGCGAGCCGGTGGTAGAGCGTGTGCTCTTTACTGGCTTTGTGATGCAATAGGTGATGACGTGACTGACTTACTCAGCCAAGACGAAATTGATGCGCTGCTTCACGGTGTTGATGACGTCGAAGAGGAAGACAACGAGCCCGAAGCGGATCAAGAGGGGGCCGTCTCCTTTGACTTCTCGTCACAAGACAGAATTGTGCGTGGGCGGATGCCGACGCTCGAGCTTATTAATGAGCGCTTTGCCCGTCATATGCGCATTAGCTTGTTTAACATGCTGCGTAAAACCGCCGAAGTATCGATCAACGGCGTGCAGATGATGAAGTTTGGCGAGTATCAAAACACCTTGTACGTGCCGACCAGTTTGAATATGGTGCGTTTTCGCCCACTAAAAGGCACCAGCTTGATCACCATGGAAGCCCGTCTGGTGTTCATATTGGTGGAAAACTTTTTTGGTGGCGATGGGCGCTTTCATGCTCGTATTGAAGGGCGGGAGTTTACCCCGACAGAGCGGCGTGTGATCCAGATGCTGCTGAAGTTGATGTTTGAGGATTACAAAGACGCGTGGGCGCCCGTGATGGAAGTGGCCTTTGAGTATTTAGACTCAGAGGTTAATCCGGCAATGGCCAACATTGTCAGCCCTTCAGAAGTGATTGTGGTGAGCTCATTCCATATCGAGCTTGATGGTGGTGGCGGTGACATTCATATGGTCATGCCCTACTCAATGCTGGAGCCGATTCGCGAGCTACTTGATGCCGGGGTACAAAGTGACAAGATGGATACCGATGTGCGCTGGAGTAAAGCGCTACGGGATGAAATCTTGGATGTGAATGTTGAATTGAGTGCCAAGCTTTTAGATGTCACTTTATCCTTGCGCGACCTGATGGAGCTGCAAAAAGGCGATGTGATTCCGGTTGATATGCCGGATGCGTGTACGGTGTTCGTGGAAGACTTGCCCACCTATCGCGCGAAGATGGGACAATCTAACGATAAGCTGGCACTGAAAATTGTGGAAAAACTTAAGCGTCCTGAAATGGCGAAATCGGATATTTCGTTGTTGCAGGATAAACCTGAGCTACTCGATGATCTCGAGGAAGATTTACCCATCGATGATAAACAAGGTAATGCTCAGTGATCAGAATCTGTAAACAAGGGTGAGACGTCATGGATCAAAATGATGTAGACGATGATTGGGCTGCAGCCCTGGCTGAGCAATCTGATGCCGAGGGCTCTGATGATGTACAAGCGGCACCACTTGAAGAGCTCACTGATGACAGCGAGCAAAAAATGGGGGCGGATGAACAGCGCAAACTGGACGCGATCCTCGATATTCCAGTGACCATTTCTATGGAAGTGGGGCATACGCAAATTAACATCCGTAACCTGCTTCAGCTCAACCAAGGCTCGGTGGTTGAGTTAGATAGGTTGGCCGGGGAGTCGCTCGATGTGCTGGTCAATGGCACGCTTATCGCACACGGTGAAGTGGTGGTCGTTAACGACAAGTTTGGTATCCGCCTCACGGATGTGATTAGCCAAACTGAACGGATTAAGAAACTACGATAGGGATGACGGTGAACCGACGCGTTTGGGGTGTACTCTTGGTGCCAATGCCCGTGTGGGCGGCGGCGCCCGAGGTCAGTATAGTGACAATGCTGTTGTCGCTGGGGTTGGTGCTTGGGCTTATCTTTGCTCTGGCCTGGTTGCTGCGACGATTAAAAGTGCCGGGGCTGGCACAGCAAAGTGACGGAATCACGATCGTCAGCCAATTGGCAGTGGGTCAAAAGGAGCGCATTCTGGTGGTCGATATCCACGGCGAGCAGCTGGTTGTCGGCGTAACGGCTACCAGCGTGAACGTGTTAAAAACACTGGATAACCCCATTCCAACGGCGACGCCAGCGTCTGACAAGCCTTCTCGCTTTGCCAATCAGCTTAGCCAACTGTTGAATCGAAAATGACGATACGAATGTTATTGGCCGCTTGGGTCTGGGTGGCAGCTACCTTATTTACACCGTTTGCTGCAGCCGAACAAGAAGCGACGCCAGCACAAGAAAGCATCACCACCGAATCGATTAGCGAAAGTGGTGAGGCGGCACGTTTAGAAGTGGGTCGCAATACAGGAGGCGGGATCCCAGCGGTCACGATGCGTGTCAACCCGGATGGTAGTGAAGACTACTCCGTCACGTTGCAAATTCTGGCAATAATGACCGCGCTGGGCTTTTTGCCAGCGGTTGTCATTTTAATGACGTCGTTCACTCGGATCGTGGTGGTGATGGCCATTTTGCGTCAAGCCATGGGGTTACAGCAAACGCCATCGAACCAAGTGATCATTGGCATAGCGATGTTTTTGACCTTATTTATTATGTCACCTGTGATTGACCGAATGAACACAGAGGCGATTCAGCCTTATATCAATGAACAAGTCACAGCAAGGGAAGCCTTTGATCGGGTACAGGTGCCGCTGCGTGAGTTTATGCTCCGGCAAACGCGGGTTAAAGATTTGGAAACCTTCGTCAATATGTCTGGGTCGCAAGTCGATGAGCCTGAACAAGTCCCGATGACGGTGCTGATCCCCGCGTTTGTAACGTCTGAGCTCAAAACCGCGTTCCAAATTGGCTTTATGCTGTTCTTGCCGTTTTTGGTGATTGATTTGGTCGTGGCGTCGGTATTGATGGCAATGGGTATGATGATGCTATCGCCCATGATAGTGTCGTTACCCTTTAAGTTGATGCTATTTGTTCTGGTTGACGGGTGGAACTTGATCCTCTCCACCTTAGCCGCCAGTTTCGGCTAAAGGAGGCAGCGATGGCCCCAGAAGCGTTTGTCGAGCTTTTCCAAGATGCGCTCTATTTGGTGTTACTCCTCGTCTCAGCGATTGTGGTGCCTGGTTTGTTGGTTGGCCTGATTGTCGCCATCTTTCAAGCGGCAACCTCGATTAACGAGCAAACGCTGAGCTTTTTACCGCGTTTGATCGCGACCTTTATTGCGCTGATGTTTTTTGGCCACTGGATGACGCGAATGCTGATGGAGTATTTCTATCGCTTGATTGATCACATCCCCAACATTCTCTACTGACGAGGCAAGCCATGGAATATCCAGCCTCGGTGATTTTATCTTGGATGGCTAACTACTTTTGGCCCTTTACCCGTATTTCGTCAATGATGATGGCGATGACCTTCTTTGGCGCGCGGTTTGTGCCTGTGAGGATCCGCCTCTACCTCTCTTTAGCGATTACCTTTGCTGTGATGCCCGCGTTACCGGCCGCCCCCGAGAATATCGAGCTGGTCTCTTTTGCGGGGTTTACCGTGCTTGCGCAGCAAGTGATCATTGGTGTGGCGATGGGGATGGTCACCCAATTTATCACCCAAACCTTTGTGGTGTTAGGGCAAATTTTGGGGATGCAGTCGAGCTTGGGGTTCGCATCTATGGTCGACCCGGCTAATGGTCAGAATACCCCTTTGCTAGGGCAGTTTTACTTGTTTTTGGCCGTGATGTTGTTTCTCGCCACGGATGGGCATCTAAAAATGCTTAACCTGGTAGTGATGAGTTTTGACACCTTACCGATTGGCGAAATGATTGGTGCCGCCGACTACCGTAGTTTGGCACAGTGGTTTGGCATCATGTTTAAAGTAGCACTCAGTATTTCCCTGGCCGGCGTCATTGCCTTGTTGGTGGTTAACTTGTCTTTTGGTGTGATGACACGGGCTGCGCCGCAACTAAACATTTTCTCTCTTGGCTTCGCTTTTGCATTGTTAATGGGGTTGCTGATCAGCTGGTATTTGCTGTTCGGTATGTTGACGCATTACAACAATCATTGGGAAACAGGGTTGAACCAAGTTTGTTCGCTGATTCGAATTAACTGTGGATAGAAGCTGATGGCAGAGAGCGACGGTCAGGAAAGAACAGAAGACGCCACGCCCCGAAGGCAGGAGCAGGCGCGGGAAAAGGGCCAAGTACCGCGCTCAAGAGAACTGGCTTCCGTGGCAGTGTTAGTGGTCGGGGCGATCAGTTTGATGTGGTTCGGGCAAGCGCTGGGCGAAGCCCTAATGGCATTGATGACGCGCCTATTCTCCTTGTCACGTGCAGAGATCTTTGATAGCTCGGAGCTGATGCTGGTGGTGGTCGGTGAGCTACTGCATTTGATTCTGCCACTTGGGCTGATCTTGATTGTGCTATTTATCTCCGGCCTCGTGGGGGCGGCCGGGCTCGGTGGTGTGAGTTTCTCTTGGGAAGCCGCACGGCCTAAGCTGTCGAAAATGAGTCCGCTTTCTGGGTTCAAGCGTATGTTTGGTACTCAAGGCTTGGTCGAGCTATTGAAGTCTGTCCTCAAAGTGCTGTTGGTCGCGGGCGTGGCGGCTTATCTGGTTTATGTGAACTTGGAAGACTTCTTTGAGCTGACCATTGATACCTTTCCCAGTAATCTCTATCACGCGCTCGACATTTTACTGAACTTCGTATTACTCGTGTGTTGCTCACTGTTGGTTGTGGTGGTCATTGATGTGCCGTTTCAAATTTGGCAACACAATGAGCAGCTTAAAATGACCAAACAAGAGGTAAAAGACGAGCACAAAGAAACTGAGGGTAGCCCAGAAGTGAAAGGGCGTATCCGAATGTTACAGCGTGAGATGGCGCAACGCCGGATGATGGCGGACGTGCCTCAAGCCGATGTGGTCGTGACTAACCCCGAACACTACTCCGTGGCGCTGCGCTACAATAGTGATATCGATAGTGCGCCCGTCGTGATAGCCAAAGGCTCGGACTTTACTGCATTGAAAATACGAGAAATTGCGGCTGAATATGACATTGCCATTGTCCCCGCTCCCCCTCTGGCGAGGGCATTGTATTTTAGCACCGAGCTTGAGCAACAGATCCCTGACGGTTTGTTTACCGCCGTCGCGCAGGTCTTGGCGTATGTCTTCCAGCTTAAGCAATACAAAAAAGGACGGGGTCGACGACCCACTTGTCCTGATGACGCTTATTTACCTATCCCTTCCGACTTGCAACATGACTAAGCGTTGCTGAACGCGGCAATGTCAGCGCAGTGCCAAAATGCTGACACTTTATTGTCTTTTTTTGGCGTAAAACTTGCTTCCTCTGCATTCCCGTTTTGATTATACGCGGCACCAGGCCCGCGTTCACCAATCATGGATTTGAACGCTTAACATGTTAAAAGCCAACTGGCGATTGCCATTTTCTGACAAAGTGCCTTACCACAGGTTAGGAGCGATGCCGGCTATCGGCGCGCCAGCACTGGTATTAGCGACCTTAGCGATGGTGGTTCTGCCTGTTCCACCGATGCTGCTCGACTTAATGTTCTCATTTAACATTGCATTGTCGCTCGTGGTCTTGCTGGTCACCATTTATACACGGCGCCCACTTGAATTTGCGGCTTTCCCAGCGGTGCTCTTGATTGCAACGTTAATGCGGCTGGCGCTTAACGTTGCTTCCACGCGTGTGGTTTTGCTTTATGGGCACGAGGGCCCGGATGCAGCAGGCCAAGTGATTGGTGCTTTTGGCTCGGTGGTCATTGGTGGTAACTATGCCGTGGGCTTGGTGGTCTTTCTTATCCTGATGATCATTAACTTCATGGTCGTCACCAAAGGTGCGGGCCGGATTTCAGAAGTGACCGCGCGTTTTACCTTGGATGCATTGCCGGGTAAACAAATGGCGATCGATGCCGACTTAAACGCAGGGCTTATCGACCAAGAACAAGCACGGTCACGACGCCAAGAAGTCACGCAAGAAGCGGATTTTTATGGCTCAATGGACGGTGCGTCTAAATTCGTTAAAGGCGATGCCATCGCCGGTATTTTGATCCTTTTCATCAACATTGTGGGTGGCTTGTCTATCGGGATGGGTCAACATGGCTTGGGTTTTTCCGAGGCGTTGGAGGTATATACCTTACTGACCATTGGTGATGGTCTGGTTGCACAAATACCGTCGTTGCTGCTGTCGATAGGCGCCGCCATTATGGTGACGCGACAAAACACCGAAGAAGACATGGGACAACAGGTGGTATTCCAGCTGTTTGATAACCCGCGTGCGTTGATGATTGCCACCGGTATTTTGACGGTGATGGGGCTAGTACCGGGGATGCCTCATGTGCCTTTCTTGCTGCTGGCAGTGATTTGTGGTGGCCTAGCGTACTGGAAATACAAGCAATATCAAAAAGCACAGCAAGCGCCGGAGCAAACCGATCTTCCCGAAGCCGCGCCTGCTAAACCGAAAGAGTTATCGTGGGACGATGTGCAGCCGGTGGATGTTATCGGACTGGAGGTTGGATATCGTCTGATTGCCATGGTCGATCGTGATCAGGGCGGAGAGCTGCTCGACCGAGTCAAAGGCGTACGTAAAAAGCTGTCGCAAGATTTTGGTTTTTTGATCCCACCGGTACATATTCGCGACAACCTTGAACTGCCACCCCATAACTATCGCATCACCTTAATGGGGGTCGCTGTCGGAGAAGCCGAAGTCCACCCTCAACATGAACTCGCGATCAACCCAGGTCAAGTTTTTGGCCCTATCGACGGCGAGCCCACCCAGGATCCGGCTTTCGGCCTTGAGGCGGTTTGGATTGAGCCAAGCCAACGAGAGCATGCTCAAGCACTCGGTTACACCGTAGTTGACTCTGCCACTGTGCTGGCCACCCACCTTAGCCAGATGTTGACCAACAACGCCGAGCGTTTATTGGGTCACGAGGAAGCGCAAAATCTGGTCGATATGTTAGGTAAGCAAGTACCGCGCTTGGTTGAAGGACTGATCCCGGATCAAATTCCGCTCAGTGTGCTAGTCAAAGTACTGCAAAACTTACTGAGTGAAGCGATCCCTATTCGTGATATTCGCACTATCGTGCAAACCATGGCTGAGTATACCGGTAAGAGTCAAGATCCTGACATTTTAACCGCAGCGGTCAGGATTGCATTGCGTCGTCTGATCGTTCAAGAAATCAATGGCAGCGCCCCTGAACTGCCAGTCATTACGCTTGTTCCTGAACTGGAACAGATGTTGCATAAAACTATGCAGGCATCCGGTGGCGAGTCGACAGGGATTGAGCCGGGTCTGGCTGAGCGGTTGCAGTCTTCGTTGGCAGAAGCGACGCAACAACAAGAGTTGCAAGGAGAGCCGGCCGTATTGCTAACGTCTGGCGTGCTACGAGCGACATTGGCGAAATTTGTTAAAAACACAATACCGACGCTACGCGTCTTGTCTTATCAAGAAGTGCCTGATGAAAAACAAATTCGTATCGTCAATGCGGTTGGCAACAATTAACATCGTTTATGAGTAGGGCAGTGCTTTGAAAATAAAACGTTTTTTTGCAAAGGATATGAGAGCAGCGTTAAGCCAAGTGAAAGAAGAACTTGGCGCTGATGCGGTGATCATGTCTAACAAAAAAGTGACAGGCGGCGTAGAAATTGTCGCGGCAGTTGATGCGGATACAGAGCCAATGCCTGATAAGCCCGCACCAAAAGCGCAGCAACAATCTGCTCAGGCTTATTCTCAGGCTCACCGCCAACTTGCGGATGATCAAGTGCAACTGCGTCAACGGCAACAGGCAGGTGGTCGTCAAAACGGTCATACTAAGCGCCCACCTCGTTTTTCTGCCATGTTGGATGAGTACCGTGACCAATCTCAGCCCGCGGAACCAGAAACAGAAGCTGATTCGTTGAGCGCGTTGCTACAACGCCAACAAAAGCAGCCAGCACGGAGCCCATCGCCATCAGGGGCTGACGAGCGGCCCGCCGCGCTAGGACGCGGTTATGAGCCTCGTCGGCAACTTAAAAGTAGCAGTCGTTCTGGCTGGCAAACGGCTGCCAATAAGTCGAGCGGTCCGCATGCATCTTCGTCAACGTCCAAGCCTAAGCTAGATCCATCCCGGTTTGAGGCACGCCAATCCCAGGCTTCTCATCAAGAAATTGATGCAATGCGTCAGGAAATGGCATCAATTCGAAGCTTATTAGAACACCAATTGTCGGGGCTTATGTGGCAAGAGGTAGAGCGGCGAGAGCCGTTACGCGCCATGCTTATCAAACGCTTAGAGCGTATGGGACTATCTTCTGAGCTAGCGGATCAACTGGCCTGTTATATCCCAGAAGAGACACCACCGAATGAGGCGTGGCAAGCGCTCCTTGACTTGGTTGCGGATCAGGTGATCACGGTTGACGAGAATATGCTAGAAACCGGCGGCGTGATTGCACTTCTTGGTCCGACAGGGGTCGGGAAAACCACCACGATTGCTAAGCTGGCGGCGCGAGCCGCGATGGAATTTGGCCCGGAAGATATTGCCTTGGTGACCACAGATACATTCCGTATCGGTGCCCATGAACAGTTAGCCACGTACGGCCGTATTCTTGGTTGCCCCGTTAAAGTGGCTAAAGATGCCGATGAGCTTGCCGACATCCTTTATCAGCTGCGTTATAGACGCTTGATATTGCTAGATACCGCCGGGATGGGGCAGCGTGATCTTCGCTTGTCGGAACAGCTCGATACCCTGATGCAAAATAGTGGCTCGCATATTCGTAGCCTACTGGTGTTACCGGCGACATCACAACGCCGCGTATTGCAAGAAACCATTGAACATTTTCGCCGCATCCCGTTATCGGGATGTGTTCTGACCAAACTCGATGAATCGCTCAGCCTCGGTGAACTGTTGTGTGTCACCATCGAAAATGCCCTGCCTGTGGCCTACTTAGCCGACGGGCAACGTGTGCCGGAAGATATCCGCCAAGCCACGGGACAGTTCCTGGTTGGCAAAGCCAGTGAAATGTTGGAGTCAGGTGCGGATCAGCACAATCACTTCTGGAACAGTGATGTCCCAGAGTCGAATGGGGCGGACTTTTATGATTGAGACAAGCATGCAAGATCAAGCAAGCGGCCTGCGCCGTTTAACCAATCCGTCACGCACCAAGGTTATTACCGTAACCGGGGGAAAAGGTGGCGTAGGAAAAACCAATGTCACGCTGGGAATGGCCGCGTCTATGGCTCGCCAAGGGAAAAAAGTCATGGTATTGGATGCCGACCTTGGCCTCGCCAATGTGGATGTGTTACTTGGCCTAAGAGCGGGCAAAAATCTGTCTCATGTGCTTCAAGGCGTCTGTGATCTGAAAGATATTATTCTCGAAGGTCCGCACGGTATGAAAATCGTACCTGCATCGTCTGGTCTTCAAGGTATGACGGAGCTCACACCGGCGCAACATGCTGGTTTAATTCGCGCTTTTGGTACACTCGAAGAAGAGGTTGATGTACTCTTAGTGGATACTGCCGCGGGGATTTCAGACATGGTACTGAGTTTCTCGCGCGCCGCACAAGATGTCGTCATTGTGGTCTGTGATGAACCTACATCAATTACTGATGCGTATGCATTGATTAAAGTACTCAGCCGTGAACATGGTGTGACACGCTTTAAAGTTGTTGCAAATATGGTCAGAAGCTACCGTGAAGGACGAGACTTGTTCACAAAATTAACGCGAGTCACTGAAAGGTTTCTCAATGCTAATCTAGAATTAGTAGCATGTGTTCCCGTTGACGAAAGGGTGAGGCAAGCAGTGAGAAAACAAAAAGTTGTCATTGACGCATTTCCTCGCTCGCCCGCATCATTGGCAATGAATGCGCTGGCGAACAAAGCGCTGACTTGGCCGGTGCCGCGAAATCCGGGAGGCCATCTGGAGTTTTTTGTTGAGCGGTTGCTTATCAAAAATGATGACGCAGGAGAGTTAGTTCGTGAATAGAGCGCTCACGTATAGCCGCACAGGGGCAGATCGCCAAGCGGTACTTGAGCGTTATTCGAGTTTGGTCAAGCGCATCGCGCATCACTTGATGGGGCGCTTGCCACCGAGTGTTCAAGTAGAAGATTTGATCCAAGCTGGTATGGTCGGCCTCCTTGAGGCACAGCAAAATTATGACCCCTCCAAAGGGGCGAGTTTTGAAACTTATGCCGGTATTCGAATTCGCGGTGCTATGCTGGATGATATGCGCCGCGGTGACTGGGTGCCACGGTCTGTCCACAAGGCGAGTCGTTCAATCAGTGATGCTATCGCATCGCTAGAAAAAGCGTTAGGTCGGGATCCAACCGACGTGGAGGTTRCAGAAAAGCTTGATATGAGCTTAGAGCAGTACCATCAGGCGCTTAACGATGTAAACTGTGGACGTTTGATCGGGATGGATGATCTGGGCGTCTCTGAAGATGCATTCACAACAGAGAGTCGCCGTAATGACAACACTCCCTTTCAGGGTGTTGCGGAAGACAGTTTCAAAGCCGCATTAGCGGCGGCGATCAAAAGTCTTCCTGAAAGAGAGGCGCTGGTGCTATCTCTTTATTATGATGAGGAATTAAACCTCAAAGAGATAGGAGCAGTGATAGGGGTCAGTGAATCCCGGGTCTGTCAGATTCAAAGTCAGGCTACGCAACGTTTGAGAGCTAAGCTATCCGCTTGGCATAGTGAGTAAGTAACTGTTTCGACAATAAAACGAGACCTCACCGGAGGCAACCTTGGATAAAAACATGAAAATTCTCGTTGTTGATGATTTTTCAACAATGCGCCGTATCGTAAAGAATCTTCTTCGTGACTTAGGTTTCAACAATACCGTTGAAGCGGATGACGGCTTAACCGCGCTGCCAATCCTCAAAAAAGGCGGTATTGATTTTGTCGTGACCGATTGGAATATGCCTGGTATGCAGGGGATTGACTTGCTTAAAGAAATCCGTAAGGACGGCGATCTTAAGCACCTGCCTGTATTGATGATCACCGCTGAGGCGAAGCGCGAGCAAATTGTAGAAGCCGCGCAAGCAGGGGTGAACGGTTACATTGTTAAACCTTTTACTGCCGCTACGTTGAAAGAAAAGCTCGATAAGATTTTCGAGCGTATGTAATTCGCAAGCGCACAGTAAGAAGGAACCGCCATGATCAATCTGGACCAAGCGAAACAATTGGTCGCGTATCTTGAAAACGGAGAGCAAGATAACGCTAATACGCTTCTTACCGAAATAGCGAAAGAAGCGCGTGACCCACTGTTTAATGAAGTGGGGAAGCTCACCCGCCAATTACATGACTCAATTACTGACTTTCGTTTGGATCCTAGAGTGAGTGATTTGGCCAACGTGGATATCCCTGACGCTCGCGACAGGCTCACGTATGTCATGCAGAAAACCGAATTGGCCGCCAACAAAACCATGGATTCGGTTGAACGAACCATGCCGATAGCAAGCGAGCTGCAAGACAACTTGCAAGCTGTTCGTCCCAACTGGAACAGCCTGATGCGCGGTGAGATTGCCTTGGATGAGTTCAAGTCGTTGTGTCACAACATTGACGAACTCTTGACCCAAGTAGAAGGGGGCGCGACAGAATTGCACGCGCACCTGACTGAAATCCTCATGGCACAAGACTTTCAAGACTTAACCGGCCAAGTGATTCGGCGCGTGATTGAATTGGTGCAAGAAGTTGAGCAACAGCTGGTAGAAATACTTACCGCCTTTGGCATGGATAGCGCTGCGATTGACGCAGCACCGGCGAAAAAAGCAGATGATACCACCGATAAGTCAGCCCCTGAGGGTCCTGTGATTCACCCTGAAGAGCGCGATGACGTGGTTCACAGCCAAGATGATGTTGACGATTTATTATCGAGTTTGGGTTTTTAGAGGTGCGCTATGAGCTTTGAGATGGATGAAGAAATCCTTCAGGACTTTTTGATTGAAGCGGGAGAGATCCTCGAGCAGATGTCTGAGCAGCTGGTCGATTTGGAGCGTGCCCCTGATGATGCAGACTTACTAAACAGTATTTTCCGTGGCTTCCACACGGTAAAAGGTGGCGCGGGCTTTCTTGGCTTAAATGCGCTGGTCGATACGTGCCACGGTGCTGAAAACGTCTTTGATAACTTGCGTAATCACGGGCGTGAGTTGACATCGGATGTGATGGATACCATTTTGCAGGCGCTGGACACCGTCAATGATCAATTCGCCGCGGTACAAAACCGCGAAGAGCCAGTGCCAGCCGATGGTGCCTTGCTCGAAGCACTGCACCGCTATGCGAAACCCGCGAGTGAAGATGAGGCTGTGGCGGAAGAGCCTGCACCTGAACCAGACCCCGAGCCAGAACCCGAACCCGAACCTGAGGCGTCTGAAAGTGACGCATCAAGCCAGGACGACAGTGCGATCAGTGGCGACTCCGTGGATGAGATCACCCAAGATGAATTCGACAAGTTGCTCGATCAGCTCCATGGTGAGGGAAAAGCACCCACGGCGTCTGATTCAGCATCCGAAAAGCCTGAGGTGGTGGAAAGCACTGAGGCCGATAGCGGCGATATTACCGACGACGAGTTCGAAAAACTGCTTGATGATTTGCACGGTGCAGGTAAAGGCCCTGCTGGAGGGGCAAGCGACACCAGCAATGAAAGTCCATCAGCGCCATCGGATAAGCCCGCTTCGGCGTCGTCCCAATCTGGTGGTGATGAGCTGATTGATGACGACGAGTTTGAAAAGCTCTTGGATGATTTGCACGGTAAAGGCAAAGGCCCCGCCGCCGAAGCGGAGAAAGCGAAAGCGGATGCCGATAAGGTGGATGCGCAAGCCAAACCTCAGCCAAAGCCGGAGCCTGCGCCCACACAAAAAGCGAGCAAGCCTGAGCCCGCGAAAGAAAGCACACCGAAAAGTGCCGGCGCGGGCGGTAAAGCCCCTGCGGCGGCAGAAAAGGCACCTGAGAAGAAGCCACCGGCCGCCCCTCAACAAGAGCAAACGGTACGAGTTAATACCTCCACGCTTGACGGCATTATGAATATGGTTGGTGAGCTGGTGTTGGTGCGTAACCGCTTAGTGAGCCTGGGCCAAAGCAGCAACGATGAAAGCATGGCCAAGGCGGTTACCAACCTAGATGTGGTTACTGCCGACTTGCAAGGCGCGGTGATGAAAACGCGTATGCAGCCAATTAAAAAAGTATTTGGCCGCTTCCCCCGCGTTGTCCGTGACTTAGCACGTAGCTTGAAAAAAGAAATCGTCCTGGAAATGCAGGGCGAAGAAACCGATCTGGATAAAAACCTGGTCGAAGCGCTGGCTGACCCTATGGTCCACTTGGTACGTAACTCGGTGGATCACGGTATTGAAATGCCTGATGAGCGTGAAAAAGCGGGTAAACCTCGTGTCGGTACCATCACCCTCAAAGCGTCACAAGAAGGGGATCATATTCTCCTGACCATTGCTGATGACGGTGGCGGTATGGATGCTGAAAAGCTGAAGAGCATCGCGGTTGACCGTGGTGTCCTTGATGCAGAAGCGGCGGCTCGCTTAAGTAATAGTGAAGCGTACAACCTGATTTTTGCTCCTGGCTTTTCAACCAAAACCGAGATTTCCGATATTTCTGGTCGTGGTGTGGGGATGGATGTGGTGAAAACCGGCATCACCAAGCTTAATGGCTCGATTAATATCGACTCTGAGCTCGGCCGAGGGACGGTTCTGGAAATCAAGGTACCATTGACACTGGCGATATTGCCAACCCTCATGGTCGGCGTCGGTGATAACCCGTTTGCGTTCCCTCTGTCGAATGTCAGTGAAATTATCAGTTTGGATATGTCCAGAACCAATACGGTTGATGGCCAGCTAACCTTAATCGTACGCGATAAAGCGATCCCACTGTTCTTCTTGCAAGATTGGTTGTGTAAAGGATCAACTGATATCGATAAAACCAAGGGGCATGTGGTGATCGTGCAAATCGCGCATCAACGCATCGCGTTTGTGGTAGACACCTTGTTTGGTCAAGAGGAGGTGGTCATTAAGCCACTTGACGAACTACTTCAAGGGACGCCGGGAATGGCAGGGGCAACCATCACCAGTGATGGTCATATTGCTCTGATCTTGGATGTGCCCAACCTGTTGAAACATTACGCAGGTTAATTTGAGAAAAGGACGCCCATGGCAGTAAAAGTATTGGTGGTAGATGACTCCAGTTTCTTCCGTCGCCGTGTTAGTGAAATCATCAATGCCGATCCGAGAATGGAGGTCATTGATAGTGCAGTGAATGGCAAGGAAGCGGTGGAAAAAACCGCCCAACTCAAGCCTGACGTTGTCACTATGGATGTGGAGATGCCAGTACTTGATGGTATCTCGGCGGTGCGCCAGATCATGGCGCAAACGCCCACACCAATTTTGATGTTTTCATCGTTGACGCATGATGGGGCGAAAGCCACGTTAGATGCACTTGAAGCTGGGGCGCTCGACTTTCTTCCTAAAAAGTTTGAGGACATCGCTCGCAATCGCGAAGAAGCGACCAGTTTACTGCAACAGCGCGTACTCGAAATTGCGCGTAAACGGCCGGTACTTCGACGTGCGACGCGCCCATCCTCCCCAGGCAGTACCGGGCAAACGGCTTCGCCATCGGGCGGTGTGCGCACGCCTGCGCGCCCAGCGTCCCGCCCTGCGGCGGGGGCGAGTGCGCCGTCCAAGGCGCCAGCGCGATTTACCGCCACAGGTAAACGTTACCAATTGATGGCGATTGGTACGTCGACCGGTGGCCCCGTTGCGCTGCAAAAAGTACTGACCAAGCTACCTGCAAACTTTCCGCTGCCGATTGTTTTGATTCAACATATGCCTGCCACATTCACATCGGCGTTTGCGCAGCGCCTGAATGGACTGAGCAAAATCACTGTCGTTGAAGCGAAAGATGGGGACACGCTCAAACCTGGGCACGCCTACCTGGCGCCGGGGGGGATGCAAATGATGATTGATGGCAGACCAGGCGCGGCACGTCTAAAAATTCTCGACGGCGGCGAGCGGATGAATTACAAGCCTTGTGTGGATGTTACCTTTGGCTCCGCCGCTAAAATATATGGCGATAAGGTTCTGTCGATGGTGCTCACCGGTATGGGCGCAGATGGTCGAGAGGGCGCACGTATGCTAAAAAGCGCGGGGGCAACTATCTGGGCACAGGACGAGGAAAGCTGTGTCGTTTATGGCATGCCGCAAGCAGTGGCGAAAGCGGGTATCTCGTCGGAAGACTTACCGCTGGAGAGGATCGCCGAACGCATCATGGTTGAGCTGAATTTAAAATAAGGAGTGGGGCTTGATAGTCTGGAGTATCGCCAACCAAAAGGGCGGTGTTGGTAAGACAACCACCACGGTGACATTGGCAGGATTGATCAGTGAACGTAAGAAACGTGTCCTGCTAGTGGATACGGATCCACACGCTTCTCTCTCGACCTATTTGAATTTTGATTCAGAGCAGCTGCCAGCGAGCTTGTTTGATTTGTTTCAACTACAAACTGTCAATAAAGAGACGGTGAAGCCGCTCATTGTCAAAACACAGTTTGAGAATATGGACTTAATTCCTGCACACATGTCGCTGGCGACGTTAGACCGTGTGATGGGGAACCGGGGTGGCATGGGGTTGGTGCTAAAAAAAGCACTGGATGCATTGGCTGACGAATATGACTATGTGTTGATTGATTGCCCACCGATTTTGGGCGTGATGATGGTCAACGCGTTGGCGGCCAGTCATCGTGTATTGATCCCGGTTCAGACCGAGTTTTTGGCGATGAAAGGGTTGGAACGTATGATGCGCACGTTGCAGATCATGCAAAAGTCTCGTAGCTCTAACTTTAATCTCACTATCATTCCAACCATGTACGACAAGCGTACGCGGGCATCGCTGGAAACCCTACAGGAGCTTAAAATTCGCTATAGCGATCAGGTCTGGGCCTCAGCCGTGCCTATCGATACTAAGTTTCGAGATGCAAGCTTAAAGCATATGCCAGCGTCTTTCTATGCGAAAAATTGCCGCGGTGTATTTGCCTACAAAACTCTATTAACCTATTTGGAGCGACTGGAGCAGGATGAACAAGCATAATGCCCTATCCAGTGGTCAAGCGCTCGACGATTACTTTGAGGCCCTGCTGGATGACTTAGGTGAGGTAGCCCAACCAGGCAAACAGCCTGTAGAGCCCGCTCGTGCCACGCCGGAGGTGTCGTCTGCATCGTACCTCGGTGATGCTTCTCCACGGCTTCAGCCACAACCTGTCACGGAGGCAGTAACACCAGAACCGGTCGCGTATGCTGAACCAGAGCGTGACTTGGCGGAAGTTGAGCGGTTACTTGCCCAGCTCAAAGTCGATGAAGAGGCGGAGCTGGAAGCGAAAACGGCGACCCAAACTGAGGAAGACGTTGCCCAAGAGACGGCCGAGCAGGTTGTCGATCCTGTTGTGGAAGAGGCACAAGAGCAAACCCTTGAAACCTATACCATGGCCGATTGGGGGCTTGATGTTGAGGAGCAGGTTCAGGTAGACGAGGCGGTCCCTGAGGTAGAAACTCTTACCGAGACCGAGACCGAGACCGAGACCGAGACCGAGACCGAGACCGAGACCGAGACCGAGACCGAGACCGAGACCGAGGTCAGCGTAGAGGCCGACGCCGTTGCCCCTGAAGCCGATATCGGGGTGACTGAAGAGCTTGAGCAAGCAGCTCACACGCAGGAAACAGTGGAGGCTGACACCCAAGCGGGAGAAGATCTTCCTCCTACTCAATGGGAAAATGCTGAAACGGAAGCAGAGTTTCAGGTATTATTCTTTGAAAGTATGGGCGTGACCTACGCGGTCCCTTTAGCCGAACTTGGCGGTATTCATCAATTGGGCGAGTGCAATCGCCTTATCGGTCGGCCTGATTGGTATCTAGGATTACAGACAGAAAAGCAACAACAGCTTGATGTTGTCGATACCGCTCGCTGGGTGATGCCAGAAAAACTGGCAGATAATCAGCACAGGGACGACTATAATTATATTGTGATTCTGGGCGATAGTAAGTGGGGGCTGGCGTGTGATCAGTTACTCGGCACCCAGGCGCTCAGTGGCAAAGCGATTCGCTGGCGAAAACAAGCGGGAAAGCGGCCTTGGCTAGCGGGCATGGTAAAAGAAAAAATGTGTGCTCTGATCCATGTTCAAGCATTTATTGCTATGTTAAATCAGGGGATTGACGCCAAGGCGATGGCGTAATAACTAGTTACACAGCGCGTAAAGAGGAAAATCAATGTCTCAGGTAGCTGAAGTTCAAAAAGAAGGCGTCAATGACGAGGTGTTGCAGTGGGTTACTTTTCAGCTCGAAGAAGAGACCTACGGCATTAATGTGATGCAGGTGCGTGAAGTGCTGCGTTACACCGAAATTGCACCCGTACCGGGCGCCCCTGACTATGTATTAGGTATTATCAACTTGCGCGGCAACGTCGTTACCGTGATCGACACGCGTTCACGTTTTGGCTTAGCCTCTACCGAAGTGACGGATAATACCCGCGTGATCGTTATCGAAGCCGAGACCCAAGTGATTGGTATTATGGTTGATAGCGTCGCGGAAGTGGTGTATCTGAAAACATCAGAAATCGATACCACGCCAAGTGTTGGCACTGAAGAAAGCGCTAAGTTTATTCAAGGCGTGAGCAATCGCAATGGCGAGCTTCTTATCTTGGTTGATCTCAACAAGCTGTTGACCGACGAAGAATGGAATGAGATGGCAATGCTGTAATGATGGAGCTTGTGCTGACGTGGTCGCCTGTTGCTGTGACGGTGGTGTTTGCCATCGTTGCTTTATGGCGCCTTCGCGCAGAAAAGCGTGCCAGGCAGCGACTAGAGAATAAGCTGCAAGCTATGGAAACCGTGCTCAAGAGTGCGCGTCAACGCCATGACAGCTTAGCGAAGCAATTTAATGAATTGCGGGCAGGTAGCATGGGGATGGGGCAGAAGCTCGCCGATTTATCTGCCAATGTGGATGAGTTGTTAGAAAAGCATGTTGAGCTTGAAATGCAGGATTCGGAAAGCCGTCTCTATAGTCGAGCCAGTAAAATGGTTGATTTGGGCGCGGATGTTGACGAGTTAATGCAAGAGTGTGATCTCCCCAAAGCAGAGGCCGAATTGCTGCTTAATCTGCGTAAACGACAAGCTGCCAATCAGCAGCGCTAACCACCCAAGCTTTCCGATACCTATACCAAGGTGTCTATCGGTGTATGTCCCTGCCAGCCTGGCGGGGTCTTTCCTTCCAGTACCCAAGCGTACGCAATCAATTCGGCAATCACTCGATAGAGCTCAGGTGGAATCTCATCATCTTTATCTAATCGGTCTAGCCAGGCGAGTAAATGAGCATCTTGATGAATGAGTGCACCTTGTTCACTCAAGGCCTCAATCAGCTCCAGTGCGAGTTTATCCGTGGCTTTTGCTTTGACTTTTGGGGCATGGTAGCCGTCATACCCGAGAGCCACTGCTCGTTTTTTATCTTTCATCATTAAACCCTCATGGAAATGCCAGCGGCTGGCACATCACTCTCTGATTCTGGTCCGGTTTCATCGATCTCTTCACTGATCGCTATATCTAAGGCAATCGCTTGATGCGCAAACCGCTCACTGAGCCAGTCAAGCGTTTGATGAATGCGGTGTTTGAGTGTCGTTGTCGGTGCGGTCAGTGTGAGTGCTCTTTCGTGCTTGGACAAGGTTAAGTCGGCACGGACAAATTGGTGCCTAACGGGAAGATATAGGCGAACGTGCCACTGAACCGTTTCCTCAGCGGAGGGGGATGTTTGTTCACCTTGTTTTTTTGCCGTGACACGAACGGGCGGCCGCTGGAGATCGGAAAAAGGTAATACCCATTGCCATTCGCCAGGGCGTGATGACTCAGCCACTCTTTGCTCGGCCATCAGTCTTAATGCACCCGTAAGATTATCGCCCTCTGACTGGGGCGAGAGCCATTGCTTGAGTAGTGTGGCAAGCAACTTATCGGCAGGGCGTTGTGTGAGCCACTGGACAATGGTGTCTGAACTGGTTCCCTGTTGATGGCCGGGAGTGGGAAGCGTCCAAGCGGTAAGTAGTGATTGCATTAACGCTTGGGTTGATGCCGGTTGTTGTCTCATGGTGGCAGTCAGTGCAGGTAACAAATGTAACTGGGCTAACACATCGGCCAACCCTGTGCTGGCCGCGGTATGAATTAGGGTAAATTGTGCCTGCGACAGCGCGCGGCCATCGATTGATGGCAAGGACGGTGAGGCGATGGCTGCGGGTTTTACCATCAAATGCTGTAGATTGGTTGGTGCAATCTTCATGGTTTCTCACAATTATTTACGCGAGTCACACTTTGCAACCCTGTGGTAACTAACAGTCATTTTGACCATTGTGGTACTATGCGTCCACTTTTGTAACACAAGCAGGATGCAACATTTGTCATGTTGGAAGTGAAACAGCTTTGCTGTGTTCGTGATGACCGAGTGTTGTTTGATGCGCTGACATTCTCTCTGGCTCCTGGTGATCTCGTACAAGTAGAAGGCCCAAATGGAGCAGGCAAAACCACATTATTGCGTATCATCGCTGGCCTTGGGGTGGCGGACAGTGGCGAGGTCTGTTGGCAGCAGCAGGCGATCACCCAACAACGCGATGCCTTTTATCGCGATCTTCTTTTTTTAGGTCACACCACAGGGGTCAAGCGCGAACTCACCGCGTTTGAAAATCTGGCCTATTACATGCAGATGCATGGACGGTGTGATCATGATGCAATTTGGCAAGCACTTGCCAAGGTCGGTTTGGCGGGGCGTGAGGATATCCCCGCGGGACAGCTGTCTGCGGGACAAAACCGGCGCGTTGCCCTCGCACGGCTTTGGTTAAGTGACCGGAGATTGTGGATTCTCGATGAGCCGCTGACGGCGATTGATAAACAAGGGGTGAAAGTGCTTGAAGCTGTTTTTGAGCGGCATGTGCAACAAGGCGGAATGGTGCTATTTACCACTCACCAGGACATGTTTGTGGGTCACCCGCTATTGCGTCGTATTCGTTTGGGGGCGCAATGATCAAAGCGATGTGGTTGATTATTCGCCGAGAGTTAAAAGTCGCTTTTCGTCAGCCGGCTGATAGTCTAAACCCTTTGTGGTTTTTTATTATTGTGATCACCTTATTCCCGCTCGGTGTTGGGCCTGGCCCTCAGTTACTGCAGACCATCGCCCCCGGCATTATCTGGGTCGCGGCATTACTGTCTGCACTGCTGTCACTTGAGCGTTTGTTCCGTGATGACTACCTTGATGGGTCGCTTGAGCAAATGATGTTGATGCCCGTCCCCTTGCCGCTGTTAGTGATTGCTAAAGTCATTGCCCACTGGTTATTGACCGGCTTGCCCTTGTTATTAGTCAGCCCAGTGTTGGCGTTATTGCTATCGCTAGATGGGGTCCAGTATCAAGCGGTGGTGATGACCCTATTGTTGGGCACGCCCACATTGAGTTTTGTTGGCGCGATCGGGGTTGCCTTAACAGTGGGTCTTCGCAAGGGAGGTGTTCTTCTGAGCTTGCTGATCCTCCCGCTTTATATTCCTGTACTGATTTTTGCCACCTCAGCAATTGATATGGCGGGATTCGGTGCAGACATCAATGGACAGCTGGCGATCCTTGGCGCCATGTTGGCTGGGTCCGTCACCCTGGCCCCCTTTGCTATCGCCGCCGCGTTGCGTGTGAGCGTGAACTAATTATTAATCAGGAAGTAGAGCAATTGTCATGTGGAAGTGGCTTCACCCTTACGCAAAGCCGGAAGTGAGCTACCGGCTGTGTGGAAAACTTCTCCCTTGGTTTGCTGTGTTGGCAGGCTTGAGCTTGGTTGTGGGCATGGTTTGGGGCTTAGCCTTCGCGCCAGCAGACTACCAACAAGGCGATAGTTTTCGCATTATCTATATTCATGTCCCTGCCGCTATTTGGTCGATGGGCGCCTATATGTCGATGGCCATCGCGGCGTTTATTGGTCGTGTTTGGCAGTTAAAAATGGCGGATTGGGCGGTGGGTGCTATTGCACCAGTGGGGGCAGTGTTCACCTTTATCGCCTTAGTCACTGGGGCCATTTGGGGCAAGCCCATGTGGGGCGCGTGGTGGGTGTGGGATGCACGCCTCACGTCTGAGTTAATTCTATTGTTCCTCTACATTGGCGTCATGGCTTTGTATAACGCGTTTGACGATGCACGCACGGCCTCGCAAGCGGCGGGGATCTTGGCGATGGTGGGGGTGATTAACCTGCCTATTATCCACTTTTCGGTTGAATGGTGGAACACGCTGCATCAAGGCGCCACGATCACTAAGTTTGCCCGCCCCTCGATCGACCCTGGGATGCTTTGGCCGTTACTTGTTTGTTTATTAGGCTTTGCCTGCTTTTTTGTCGCCTTGACCTTGATGGGACTGCGTAATCAAATTTTATTAAGAGAGTCTCACCGGCCTTGGGTACGCGCACTGGCGGAGGGGAAATAATGCATTTTGAGAGTTTTAGTGCGTTTTTAGCGATGGGAGGCTATGCCGCTTATGTCTGGAGCGCATTTGGTATCACGGCGGCTGCGATGCTGGCACTCATCCTTGGTTATCGACGGACACATAAAAAACGCCTGCAAGCGGTCAAACAGCAAATTGCCCGTGAGCAGCGAATAAAAGATGCACAAGCACTGGAGAACACATTATGACGCCCCGACGTAAAAAACGGTTGTGGATCACGTTAGCGTTGCTAATTGGTGTTTCGACCACTATCGGTTTGGTTTTGTATGCCTTGAACCAAAATATGGATCTGTTCTACACACCGACTGAAATCGTGCAAGGCAAGCCGGATGGAAGCAAGCCCGAGGTGGGCCAGCGCTTAAGAATTGGCGGCATGGTGGTGGAAGGTTCAGTGAAGCGCGATCAGGAATCGTTGCAAATTCAGTTTGATGTTGCCGATGTGGGTCCCGCCGTCACCGTGACGTATGAAGGTATTTTGCCGGACCTTTTTCGCGAGGGGCAAGGTATTGTCGCCCAAGGCGTGCTGGTTAACTCACGCACTGTGAAAGCGAGTGAGGTGTTGGCTAAGCATGATGAAGAGTATATGCCGCCTGAGATAGCCGAGGCGATGGAAAAGAATCATCAGCCGCTTGAATACACAGAGGAGCAAAAACAAGGTAGTCAGTTATGATTGTTGAGCTCGGGCATTATGCGTTAATCCTGTCGTTGGGACTGGCGCTGTTATTGAGTTTCTATCCGCTGTATGGCGCCAATCAAGGCCATGAAGGGATGATGAAAATGGCGCGCCCTCTTTCGGTGGGGATGTTCGCCATGTTGCTGTTTTCTTTTATCGCGTTGAGTTGGGCATTTTATACCAACGACTTTACGGTGGCCTATGTCGCGAGCAACTCCAACAGCGCCTTGCCTTGGTACTATCGCTTAACCGCAGTTTGGGGGGCGCACGAGGGGTCACTGTTACTTTGGGTGCTGATTCAGGCACTTTGGACCGTGGCGGTGGCGGTATTTAGCCGTGGCATGCCGTTGTCTTCGGTCGCACGGGTATTGGCCGTGATGGGAATGATTTCGGTCGGTTTCTTGTTGTTTATTATTCTTACCTCGAACCCGTTTGACCGAACCTTGCCTTATTTCCCCGTCGACGGGCGTGACCTCAACCCATTGTTGCAAGATCCGGGACTCATTGTGCATCCTCCTATTTTGTACATGGGGTATGTAGGTTTTTCGGTCGCCTTTGCGTTTGCTATTGGTTCACTGCTCGCGGGACGTTTGGACACCGCGTGGGCGCGCTGGTCGCGTCCTTGGACCACCGCCGCATGGTTATTTTTAACCTTAGGCATCGCGCTCGGCTCTTGGTGGGCTTATTACGAGCTTGGCTGGGGCGGCTGGTGGTTTTGGGATCCAGTCGAAAATGCCTCATTCATGCCTTGGCTGGCGGGTACCGCTTTGATGCACTCATTGGCGGTGACAGAGAAACGGGGCACCTTTAAAGCGTGGACCGTGTTACTCGCCATTTCTGCGTTCTCACTCAGCTTGTTAGGGACATTCTTGGTGCGCTCTGGGGTGTTGGTATCGGTGCATTCGTTCGCCTCCGATCCGGCGCGTGGCTTGTTTATTCTTGGCTTTCTTGTGGTGGTGATTGGTGGTTCATTGCTGCTTTATGCGATGCGCGCCTCTGAGATCAAAGGGCGCACTAAGGTGTCGTTCATTTCACGAGAAAATGCCTTGCTGGTTAACAATACCTTGTTAATGACAGCGCTTGTCATTGTCCTCATTGGCACCTTATTGCCGCTTGTGCACAAGCAGTTGGGCCTTGGCTCGGTGTCGATTGGCGAGCCCTTCTTTAACTTCCTGTTTGCGTGGCTGATGCTACCGTTTGCCTTTTTCCTCGGCATTGGACCTTTGATTCGCTGGAAGCGTGACAAGCTGTCAACCTTAGCCAAACCGATGCTCGTGAGTGGTATTGCGGCTGTTGTTCTAGGTGTCGGTGCCATCGCAACCTTAGCGGACAGTTTCAAAGCGATGGCGGCAATGGGCGTAACCATGGCGCTGTGGATCACCTTCCTGCATGGCTATGAGCTTCACTTGCGTGCTACCCATCGTCATGCCTTTACGGTAGGGATTAAAAAACTGGGGCGCAGCCATTGGGCCATGGTGCTGGGTCATATCGGCCTTGCGATCACCATTATTGGGGTGGCAATGGTTGAGAATTATGACATTGAGCGTGATGTCAAAATGGCGCCGGGCAGCAGCGTCACTTTGCAAGGTTATACCTTTAAGTTTACCGACTTATCAGACAAGCAAGGGCCTAACTACCAGGGTTACGTGGCCTCGTTTGATGTATACCGTGGTGACACCTTTATCAACCATTTGGATGCCGAAAAGCGGTTCTATTCAGTGCAGCGCTCGATGATGACTGAAGCGACCATCGATCGTGGCTTAACGCGTGACCTATACATCGCTATGGGTGAAGAGTTGCCTGATGGCTCATGGGCAATGCGACTTTACTACAAACCCTTTGTGCGTTGGATTTGGTTTGGTGCCATTGTCATGGCGCTGGGTGGTGCGCTGGCGATCAGCGATAAGCGCTACCGGTTTCGTAGCAAGCGGGTACCCAAGCAGGAGGCCAGCGTATGAAGAAGGTACTTTGGTTTTTGCCATTATTGGCGTTTGCGGCACTGGCGGGCTTTTTCGTCGCTCAGCTCGACAACAACGCCAAAGGGGATGATCCGACTAAGCTGGAGTCAGTCTTGGTCGGTAAACCCGTGCCCGCTTTTCATCTCGAGGATCTACAAACGCCGAGCAAGGAGTATGACCAGGCCATTTTCACAGGCGAACCATTGCTGCTTAACGTGTGGGCCACCTGGTGTCCGACCTGTTATGCCGAACACCAGTTTTTGAATAAACTGGCGGCACAAGGGGTAAAAATCATTGGGCTTAATTACAAAGATGATAGGCAAAAAGCGGTCAAATGGCTGAACAATCTGGGCAACCCCTATCAGATTAGTTTGTACGACGGTGATGGGATGTTAGGGCTTGATTTGGGTGTGTACGGTGCTCCTGAAACGTTTTTGATTGATGCTAACGGCGTGATTCAGTACCGGCACGTGGGTGATGTGAACGCTCGTAATTGGCAAGAGACCCTCAAGCCGAAGTTCGACGCATTGAAGGAGGTTGACGGATGAAGCGACTGATCCTACTCAGCGTGCTGTGGCTGAGCGCGACCTTGGCGTTAGCGAATGCGATTGACGTGTACCAATTCGACTCGGCCGAGCAAGAGGCTCGGTTTCGTGCCCTCACCAGTGAGTTACGCTGTCCCAAGTGTCAAAATAACAGCATTGCCGATTCTAACGCCGAGCTTGCGCAGGATTTACGCCAAAAAGTGCACCAAATGTTACAGCAAGGTCGGACGGATGAAGAGATTCGCAGCTTTATGATCGCGCGTTACGGCAACTTTGTGACTTACAATCCGCCCGTCACCGCATCAACTGTGATTCTATGGCTGGCGCCTGCGCTGGTGCTGATGTCTGGCGTGGGGGTGATGATAGTGCGCAGCCGACGTGCCAAGCAGACCATCAATCACGCGTTGAGCGATGAGGAGCAGCAACGACTCGATGCGCTGTTGTCATCGACAAAAGGGGATGATGATTCACCTGCAGGCACCTCAGCAACGAACATGGATACCCCCGCGGAGCAACCGGCGTCATCTGAGCATGCGTCAACCCAGCAAAATAAGGAGCCAAAATGATTGAGTTTTGGGGCGCGACCTTGGTGTTTTTTGTCCTTGGCGCAGTGATGTTTTTGTGGCCCCTTTGGCAAAAAAGTGAGCACGATCATCAAGGGAGCCGTGATGCACTCAATAAAGCCTTTTACTTTGACCGTGTGGAAGAAATTGAAGCGGAAAGTGCTGAAGGCTTAATCGATAATGCGCGCGATCTGAGGCAGGATCTGCAGCAGTCATTGCTGGACGATATCCCAGAAAAGGAGAAAGCCAAACAAGCGCGTCATTTACGCCTGACGCCGATGCAGTGGGTGCCAGGTTTAGTCGTACTGGCGGTGGTCAGCTTCGGCTTGTATGGCATTGAGGGCAGTGCCAACCAAGTAGCGCAGTGGCAACAAACTGCCCAACAGTTACCGTCATTGTCCGAGCGTCTACTGGACAATGAACAGCCGCTGACGCAACAAGAGATGCAAGACTTAACCTTGGCGCTGCGCACACGCTTGCAGCATGAGCCGACCGATAGTACAGGGTGGCTGTTGTTGGGTCGTATTGGCCTTGCTAATCGAGACGGTGAAACGGCCAAAGGCGCAATGGAAAAAGCCTATGCTTTGGCGCCTTCACAACCTGATGTTCAAGTCGGGCTGGCGCAAGCCTTGTTGTTTGCCGGTGATGAGGCAGACAGTGTGCGGGCACAGAATTTATTAAAATCCGTGGTGAAAGCGGATCCCTTTAATCTGCAGGCGATGTCGTTGCTCGCTTATCAAGCGTTCGAGCAAGGGCGATATCAAGATGCCATTGCCACGTGGAAGGCGATGAAAACCTTGATAGGCAGTGACGATCCGCGTAACCAGACGTTAGATCAGTCGATCGCACGCGCGAAGCTAGCGCTTAACAGCGCCGATGGTGCGAAAGTCGCGGTAACAGTGGCACTGGGTCAGCAAGTGCAGTTACCCCAGGACGGCGTGGTGATTATTTCCGCGCATGCATCGGCAAACTCACCGATGCCAATCGCGGCCAAGCGCCTGCCTTTATCGAAGTTTCCCTTGTCTGTAGATTTGGCAGACACTGACAGCTTAAATCCTAATCAGGCGTTATCCTCGTATGATAAGGTGGTGATTCGGGCGCGGATTGACCAAGACGGCAATGTGGCCACCAAGCAAGGTGATTGGATTGGGCAGAGTTCTGAGGTAAGCGTGGGCAGCCAGGCTGAACTGGTTATCGACAAACAGCAATAACCAAGACAGAATAGTCATCATTGTTAGCAAGGCTGGGCATTCCCAGCCTTTCATTATGTAGAGGAATGCCATTTAATGTGGAAACGTCTGTGTTTGATGGTGGCGGTACTTGGCCTGCTAACCGGTTGTGTATCACGTCCACCAGGGGCAGAGCCGCACCCTGAAGACCCGCTAGAAGGCTTTAACCGTGCGATGTGGACGGTCAATTACGATTACTTGGATCCCTATGTCGCGCGCCCCGTCTCGATTGCGTATGTCGATTATGTGCCGAGCCCCGTGCGTACCGGGATTTCTAACTTTTTGGGCAACCTCGAAGAGCCTGCCAGTTTTTTGAATAGTTTGATCATGCTGGAAGGTGAGAAAGCCGCGACCCATTTTAACCGCTTTTGGATAAATACTCTTTTTGGCTTGGGTGGCTTGATTGATATCGCGTCAGCGGCTGATATTCAAAAATATGATCAGCGCGAATTTGGTGATGCGATCGGACACTATGATGTGGGAACGGGCGCGTACATTATGCTGCCTGGCTATGGCCCCACCTCGGTGAGAGAAGGCGCGGGCGAAGTCGTTGATGGCCTGTATCCGCCGCTTGCGTTACTTACCCTGCCGCAGTCGGTTTTAAAATGGATGTTTGATGGGATGGAGTCGCGCGCCGCGTTAGTGTCTCAGGAGTCGCAATTGGATAACTCACCGGACCCTTACGCGTTTGCCCGTGAGGCTTACTTGCAAAACCGTCGCTATCGCGCCAAAGGGGATGAAGCGCTTGAGCAACAACCTGCTTTGGATGATGAGTTTCTCGACGATTTTATCGATGATATCGATGCCGCGCCGTAAATCAGCGTAAGCGAGTTAGGTAAAACGCGATAAAAAACACCACGGCCAAAGCCGTGGTGTTTTTGTTAGATAAGGCGTGATGCTTAGAAACGATAGCTGGCTTGCACGCCGACTAACCACACATTACCGGTGGTTTCGCCTTCAAAGTTACCACCAAACGCTGAGCCTGACTGGTCGGACTCAATACCATCACGCGGCTCTTTCACCGGGGCATCTTTGGCAAACACATAGGTAAACGCCGCATCTAGCGTGAGCTCGGGGGTCACGTTATAGCCGGCGCCCACACTCAACCACGTCCGGTCAGTTTCTGGGATAGTCAGGGTGCGGTTTTTATCGCTTACCGCCGACGTGTCATAGGCAACGCCTGAGCGCAACGTCAGTTTCTGATCCCACTGATAGGTGGTGCCGATGGCAAAGCGATAGTTATCTTCCCAGTTTTCTACTTTCACCATCTTTGGATCACTCGAAAGGGAGGGAATGCTCGCCTCGAGTTTGTCAAAGCTGCTCCACTCGGTCCAGTTAATACTGGTGTGTATCGCCCACTGCTCAGTCAGTTGATGCAACGAAGAGAGCTCGGCGGTCGCGGGGAGGGTGAGATCCATACTGCCTGAATAGTGACGGTTTGGATTACTTGAGTCATAGCTTAACCCTTCGGCATGCCCTTCAAGTGTTAGATCAACCTCTGAGCGATAGTTAACGCCGACCCGGTGCTTGTCATCGATGTCGTACACAGCACCCAATTGCCAACCCCATGCGCGGTCATCGCCTTCCATGTATTTAAGGGTAGTCCCTTTCGGATATGGGCCGTATTGCGCGCTACTTTTCGCTCCAATACTGCCTTCCCCCAACACATAGCGGATACCGGCGCCGAGGCGTAATTGCTCGGTGGCTTTCCAAGCGATATTAGGGTTGATTTCAAAGGTAGTCACCGCCGCTTCGTTACCAAACTGAGTCCCAGTAAAGTCATTGCCTAAATCGGTTTCCATGCCAAAGTTGGTCGCCAGGGCTAAGCCTGCGGTAAAGCGATCGTCGATTTGATGGGCAAAATAGAAATTAGGGATCACGGCATCATGAGCAACATCATCGGTTGACGTTGCAGTCTTTTTACCATTCGAGATGTTTGTGTTTGTCCCATCAATATCAACGTTAGGGTTCACGTAGATGCCACCGGCTGATACTTGCGTGTCGGCAAGGTAGCTTAATAGCGCAGGGTTACGAAATTGCGCACTGGCGTTATCCGCCATTGCTGCTTCCCCTGCGAAAGCGCGGCCAAGGCCGGTTGCTGAGGTTTCTGCGAGCTGAAAACCGGCACTGTGTGCGGTCGTGGAAAGAGAGCCGAGCGCGGTGGCGACGGCAAGATAAACGATCTTATTATTTTTCATCTGCTTACTTGTTCGCTGTATAAAGGGAGGCCTAGAGTAAAAGCTCGCGTGCGTAAATCAATTTATCGCTACGATAAAGGGTAAAAACAAAATAATGAAACAACAAAAAACGAGTTTTTAGTGTTTTTGTCTGCTGTGTTGGCGGGGATTTAAGCGACGAAAGATGAACTCAGCGCACACCTGTTACACATTAGGAGGCGAAAAGTCGTTGGCGCGGAAGGGAAAATCACAGCATGCGCCCTCTCTGCCTGCCGAGAGGGCGTACAATGCGCGATTAGATCGCTCTGGGGGTGAGTTGTTGTTGCAGTTGCTCGGCAATGGGGGCGGCAGCGCTTGTTGCCTCGCCGACCACGATCACGCTCGCCGATTGCACTGGACGGCTGATGGCTTGCATTTTGCCATCATTTTTCTGCGCGGGTGCCTGACTGGCAGACGGCACCACAAACACCGTATACGCTTGTCCATCCGTTTCCATCACCATGTGCAACGCATGGTGATCACCGAAACTACAATGGTTGATGTAAGTGACTTGGCCTGGTAGCGCATTAAAGGCCTTGCCAAACGGTTGTAACTTCGCATTGACTTGCTCAATGGTCGCCCCCTCGTTAATGCCTTCGATAAAAGCATGCTCGTGATAATAGTGCGCCAATGCCGTTTGATTAAGATCCAGCGTGGCACTGCCCCAGTTAAATTGACCGAGCGCGATGCCAAACACAAACGCAATAGAGGCCGCGATGGCAAGGTGCCAGCGAGGACGTTTTACCTGTTGCGCCACATCGGTGGTTTGTGAAAACAAAATTTTATCGGGCAAATATTCAGGCACCTCAACGCGAAGTGCCTGGTCGATTTTACTGTCCAACTCCGCGATATCGTCCGCATAACGCTGGTGGTAGGTGGACTCAGTTTTGGCGGCTTGCAACTCAGGATCGGTATCATAAGGGTCTGCAAGTAGGCGGCGGCGAAATTCAAGATCGTCCATACTGTTGGCCTCCTGAGGTTGCGGCGGTATCCAGTGCTTCTTTAAGTTGGGCGCGAGCGCGAAAAAGACGAGTCATCACTGTGTTTTTGTTCAAATCCAAGATTTGGGCGATTTCGTCGCCGCTAAAACCGGCAATTACCTGTAAGACCAAGGGCTCGCGATATTCCGGTGATAAAGCGGCAATCTGCCGGTGTAGCCAGCGTTGTTCCATGGACGCTTCTTCGCTGGGTCGCGTTTTGTCTTCCAATTCGCCATCGTCAATGTCCACATGGTCAAACTGCTTCCGTTCGAAGCGCCTCGCATTCTCTCGGCGCAAAATGGTGATTAGCCAGGCTTTGGCTGCCTTGTCATCTTGCAAGCTGTCTAACGAGCGCCAAGCGCGTAAGCAGGTTTCTTGCACCAAGTCTTCCGCGATATGCGGGTCTTTTGCTAACCAGTAGGCATAGCGGTAGAGGTCACGATGCCATGCGCGCACCAATGCCTCGTATCGTGCTTGTCGGGTCATACCGGATGAGCCTTTATCCATGGATTAGTCAGCCTATAAAGACCGAGTGATTTGTCATTTTATTTCATCTTAGGTGAAAAATCGGTACAAGTTTGATCTGTTTCAATATTAGAACCCGACAAGTCGGTAAAGTGACTCCTGTCGTTATCGGCCATGTGTCGACACTCGTGAGGTTGAGTGAACGGCGTTTCCTTTTTGAATGATATGACTTTCTGTTCGGATCTGGGTGCGGGAAAAGCACTGCACACTTCCCAGATTATCGTTTTGCTTTCCAATATTTTTGGGGCCTGCGTTCGCGCAAGGCCCCTTTTTTTATTTTTCTTTTTGCTTTTTCGTTTGTTTACCATGAACCATTGTGGTGACACGGGTAGCGGATCTGTGCGCCTGTTGGCAATCTTACCAATCAATTAAAACGGATGTTTTAAGCTGGTAACAATTTGGTTACACTTGTGGTCAGACCTGTAGAACATCCTAAGGAGCAGTGATGACGTCTCAGCAACACCTCAAAACCAGCAATGGTGATCGCATTGCTATTGTGTCTGGGCTACGCACACCCTTTGCCCGCCAATCAACCGCTTATACTGACGTGCCAGCGGTTGATCTCGGCAAAATGGTGGTACAAGAGATGCTCAACCGAAGCAGTATTTCCCCGAAAGACATTGATCAAGTGGTGTTTGGTCAGGTGGTGCAAATGCCTGAAGCGCCAAACATTGCTCGCGAAATCGTGCTAGGTACTGGCATGGATATTCACACCGATGCCTACAGTGTTACGCGTGCCTGTGCCACCAGCTTTCAGGCGGTCGCCAATGTGGCAGAGAGTATGGTTGCAGGCACTATTCAAGTGGGTATTGCCGGCGGGGCGGATTCATCATCCGTACTGCCCATCGGCGTTAGCAAAAAACTGGCGCGGACATTACTAGACTTGAGCAAGGCGAAAACCATGAGCAAGCGATTAAAGTTGCTCAGTAAGCTTTCAGTGAAAGATCTGGCACCGGTTCCGCCCGCCGTGGCTGAATATTCGACGGGGCTGAGCATGGGGCAAACGGCCGAGCAAATGGCAAAGTCGCATCAGATCCCACGCAAAGAGCAAGATGCGCTAGCGCTGCGCTCCCATCAACTGGCGAGCAAAGCTTGGGATGAAGGCTTGCTCAGCGATGAAGTGATGACGGCCTATCCCGAACCTTACAAAACATGGATTGCACAAGATAATAACCTGCGCCCCGACTCCACGCTGGAGGACTACGCTAAGTTGCGTCCTGCATTCGACCGTAAGCATGGCTCGGTCACAGCGGCCAATAGCACGCCGCTGACTGATGGTGCGGCTGCGGTATTAATGATGCCAGAAAGTCGCGCGAAAGCATTGGGTCTTGAGGTGCTCGGTTACATTCGCTCGTATGCGTTCTCCGCCATCGGGGTGGAAAAAGACATGCTGATGGGCCCTTCTTACGCCACACCACTTGCGCTTGATCGTGCGGGGATTTCTCTTGCGGACTTAACCTTGATTGATATGCACGAGGCGTTCGCTGCGCAAACCTTATCCAATGTTAAAATGTTTGCCTCTGACGCCTTTGCTCGTGAGCATTTAAATCGTGACCGCGCGATTGGTGACATCGATATGGATAAATTCAACGTGTTAGGGGGGTCAATCGCCTACGGCCATCCATTTGCCGCGACAGGCGCGCGGATGATCACCCAAACCTTACGTGAATTAAAACGTCGTGGCGGCGGATTAGCATTGAACACAGCCTGTGCAGCAGGTGGCCTAGGCGTAGCAATGATCTTGGAGGCAGAATAATGACCACAGAAACCCATCAAGCCTTTCATTTAACGGTTGCTGATAACCAAATAGCCTGGCTGACCATTGATGTGCCGGGCGAGAGCATGAATACGCTGCAGGCAAGCTTTGTTGAGGGCGTTTCCGCGGTATTAGACCAACTCGAAAACGATAAAAGCGTGAAAGGGCTAGTGATTCACTCTGGTAAGCCAGATAACTTTGTGGCCGGTGCAGACGTGCGCATGCTCGAAGCCTGTGACAGCGCCGAGCAAGCCCGCGATATTGCCGCGCAAGGTCAGGCTCTGTTTTCACGCATTGAAAAGCTTCCATTTCACGTGGTGGCAGCCATTCACGGCCCTTGCCTAGGTGGTGGGCTGGAGCTCGCGCTTGCCTGTCACAGCCGTGTGGCCACAGATTGGGATAAAACGCGCCTTGGCTTGCCAGAAGTACAACTAGGCTTGTTGCCAGGGTCGGGCGGTACACAGCGACTCCCTCGCCTTATCGGTGTGCCTGACGCACTCGATATGATGCTAACGGGCAAACAGTTACGCGCCAAAAAAGCGAAAAAGCTTGGTGTGGTGGATGACTGTGTGCCAGATACCGTTTTGCTCGACGTGGCCGAGCAGCTGGCGCAGAAATCGAAACCAAAACGCAACCGCAGCTGGCAAAGCTGGATGCTGAGTGGGAATGCGGTTGGGCGTAACATCGTCTTTGATCAAGCAGGCAAAAAAGCGCGAGCGAAAACCCGTGGTAATTACCCTGCCGCCGATGCCATTTTATCCGTGGTGAAAAAGGGCCTCGATAAAGGTTTGAAAGCCGGCTTTGAGGAAGAAGCGCGCCAGTTTGGTGAGCTGGTGATGACGTCGGAGTCTAAAGCACTTCGTAGCATTTTCTTCGCGACCACCGCGATGAAAAAAGAAAACGGTGCCGATGCAGAGCCCAGYGATATCAGTCGTATTGGTGTGCTTGGCGGTGGCTTGATGGGCGCGGGAATTGCGCATGTTTCGGTCGCAAAAGCGGGTTATCCCGTACGCGTGAAAGATGTGAGCGAAGATGGCATTTTGAATGCTCTGCGGTATAGCTACCAACTGCTGGACAAAAAACGCAAGCGTAAACAGCTCAGTAAGGCCGAGCTGCAAGCGACGATGATGCAGCTATCGGGCGATACACAGGCGACGACCCTCTCTAACTCGGATGTGGTGATCGAAGCGGTATTTGAAGATTTATCGCTTAAACACCGCATGGTGGAAGAGATGGAGTCCATCACCGAGAAGGACGCGATTTTTGCTACCAATACCTCGTCATTGCCTATCCACCAAATCGCTGAAGGCAGCCAGCGCCCGGAAAACATTGTGGGCTTGCACTACTTTAGCCCGGTAGAAAAAATGCCACTGGTGGAGGTGATCCCCCATAAAAACACCAGTGATAAGACGATTTCGACTGTAGTTAAGCTGGCGCGCCAGCAAGGTAAAACGCCGATTGTGGTCGGTGATAGCGCAGGCTTTTACGTCAACCGGATCCTTGCCCCTTATATGAATGAGGCCGCGCGCGTGTTGTTGGCTGGAGAAAGCATTGAGCATATCGACACCGCGCTATTGGACTTTGGCTTCCCTGTTGGGCCTATCACCTTACTTGATGAGGTGGGCATTGATATTGGCGCTAAGATAGCGCCTATCCTGACGCAAGAGCTTGGGGAGCGTTTTGAAGCGCCGGATGTTTTCGATGTGCTGCTGAATGACGACCGCAAAGGGCGTAAAACAGGTAAGGGCTTCTATCGCTACGATGCCAGCAAAAAAGGCAGCAAGGCTAAGCAGGCCGACAAGAAAGTCTACAGCTTGCTCAATATTACCCTTAACGCCCAGTTGTCCGGTCATGAGGTGGCGCAGCGCTGCGTATTGATGATGCTCAATGAAGCGGCACGATGCCTCGATGAGGGCGTGATTCGTTCTGCACGTGACGGTGACATCGGTGCGATCTTTGGTATCGGCTTCCCGCCGTTCTTGGGCGGACCTTTCCGCTATATGGACCATATCGGCATTGACCGTGTGGTCAACTTGCTCAACGAGCATCAAAATCGTTACGGTGAACGATTTGCTCCTTGTGAGCGCTTAACCGTGATGGCCAAAGAAGGGCAGGTGTTTTACCCCGAAAGCTAACCGTTAGCCAGCCAATGATAGAAAGGGCAGCCAGTGGCTGCCCTTTCTATTGATTGGGAGATTAGTCCTCACTACGCTGACATAAAGCGCGGAAGGCAGCGATATCCGCAATCGGATAGGCACCGTCTAGGTGTGCATCTTGTTGATGTTCTGTCCCGCAACTGTGCATGACTAACCTATCTGCGGTTCTCGGCTTGAGTGTATTGACCACAAACCGCACCATATCCGCGCGACTGAGTGTCGCCATCGCCTCTGCAACCTGCTCGCGACGTTGGTATTGATAGTCTTTGTTGCCAATACTGATCCAGTAACGTTGAGCGCGAGCTCGTAGGTTATTATCCGGCTCTCTCACTTGTGCCAATAAGCTTTGCTTGCTGCTTTGCCAGCTTGCCTCCGTCATTTCTAACAGCACCATGAAAAAAGCATTGAGAAAGTCGTCAATCGCTGCCATTAACTGGTTGGGGCCTGCCATGGGGGACTGCACATAAAAAATCAGTCCAGGGTGGCGGTTTAGCGGTAAGTTATTAGCACCAACCATATAACCTAATTGTTGTTTGGTGCGCAGTTCGTTGAAAAAAGTCGCCGACATCAGGTGGTTGGCCAAGGTGTAGGTCGCCACAGCTTGAGGGTCGGTCGATGAACTTTGGTAATACACTAGAAGCGCTGACTCAGCATGCGCAAGAGGGCGCTCAAAACTGACGGTACCGACGCCCTCAAGTAAGGTCAACGGACGCACAGACTCCTGATACTCTTGTCCTTTCACGCGCAAACTGTCTTTGACAGTTTCTGCTAAGGCCTTGGCATGATGGCGGTGCCAATTACCATACATAAACATATCGACATGCAAGGTGGCGAGCATGGCATCGACAAAGTCAGGTAAGTCACTCAGGGTCACCGTTTCCAATGCCGCTAAAAGGGCGTGATACGGTGGATTATTAGGCTGAAGCAGCCCGGTCATGCTGTTATATAATTGGCTCAGCGGCTTGTTCTTTTCTGCGTTTTCCCAGCTGCGTTGCAGCTGCGCTTTTATGGTCTCGAAGCGCTCAGGGTTGAAACTGCGCTGAGAGAAGGTTTTCAAGATAAGTTCGAGCAATAGCGGCTGCTTGTCATTGAAGCCACTGAGTGTCAGCGTTACCCCACCTTGGTGCGCGTATAAATTGTAATTTATTCCCGCAATTTCAGCCTGATAGGCTTGCTCATTTAGGGCTTCGAGCAACATTTCAACACTTAAGCGGGTCATGACAATGTTTTTCACCGTCGCCACGGCATGTGGGCTATCGATGGCGATATAGATGTGGCCTTTAGGCACGCGAAAGTGGGGTTCTTGGCCATGCCAAAGGCGGAAACCAGGTAGCGCTTCAATTAAGCTTGGTACCTCGCTGGCATCTTGCTCGATAGCCAGTGGATGCAGGGCATCGGCAATATAAGGGTTGGGGTCAGGCAGTGTCAGTGCCGGTGAAATGTAATCGGTTTTCCATTTGGCAATTTGTTGCGTAGAAAAGCGTTTCACCGCGTAGGGCGTGTGATACCAATCGGCGCACTGATCGTAACTTAGCCCTTTGGCAACCAGCATCACGCGAAGATTATCGACGCTCATATGTTGTAGCATGGCTTGAATCTGGTGGCGATCAAACCCTGTCATCATGTAGTCGCCATACAGAAGATCGGCTGGCGCATAATGCTGCATGTTCATCACCAAATGACTGACGGTATCAATGGGTCGGTGCGGGTCTTGGTAATGAAATGCCAGCTCTTGGACTTGTCGTTTTTCTTGATAACGCCAAGGTTGTAATCCATTGCGCCGAATGAGGGCAATGGCTTGAAAAACATAGGCAATAATGTCGTCGAGATGGCTAAGCCCTAATGGCGTCAACGAAAAGCCGAGGGTAAATTCACGAAAATCTCGCCCGCTGATCCCACCACCCGCAGACAAGGTGTTGATATAGCCCTTATTTTTTAATAGTGACATTAAACTCCCTGGCCCCTCATACCCCAATAAATGGGCAATGTAAGACAAAGGTTTAGTGCGGTATTGCTCGGGACTTTCAGGGACAGAAAACGCCAAGGTGAGCTTACGAACGTCTTTTAAAGGTTCAATGCTCACCCATTGATGCTGCTCATTTTTGGTGACCAAGGGCGCATTGATGGCAAGTTCGGGGTAGTGATGGTTGGCAATGGCGGAAAAATATTGTTTCGCGAAGCGCTCAAGCTCATCCAATGACTGTGGCCCAGTCAATGCCAGTGTCATAAGATTGGCGCTGTAGTTAGCTTGGTAAAAGGCGATGAGATCATCACGCACATTGGAATCATCGCGGTCCGCGAGCGTCTCGACACTGCCAACGGAGAACTTGGCAAATGGATGGTTGGGGTTGATGGTTTCTTTATGAACTTGATAGATACGTCGCACGTCGTCATTGAGCTTCATGCGATACTCGGCGTCGACCGATTGGCGCTCTTTATCCACGGCATCAGCATCAAAACGCGGTGAAATGAAAAATGCGCTGAAGCGATCTAAGCTCGCGGCGAACTGGCGGGGGCGAATATCGAAAAAGAAGGTAGTGTGTTCTGTGCCTGTCCACGCGTTATTATGGCCACCATGCTGGCTAATAAAGCGCTGAAAGTCACCGATGACGGGGTACTGCTCAGTCCCCAAAAAAAGCATATGCTCAAGAAAGTGGGCCAGCCCTTGTCGCTCGTCTGGATCGTGGAAGTGACCGACATTCACTGACAATGCTGCGGCACTACGATGCGCATATGGGTCATTCACCAATAAGACACGTAATGCGTTAGGAAGCGTGATATAACGGTAGTGTTTATGGTCGTTAGGGCTAACGTGCACAAGCATCTCACTATCAGAGTAAATAAGTTAGTAGTAAGTATGACTACCAGTGACCAGAGTCGCAAACCACTTATTTGGTCTTTTGCGGTTCATCTTGATAGCATGCAGCCAATCTTGGCATATGAATGTGGGTATTAAGGCGATGAAAGTAATCATAATGCGTCATGGCGAAGCGCAAGCATTTGCGGCCAGTGATAGCGACCGCGCGCTAACTGCCAATGGTGAACAACAAAGTAAACAGATGGCGACGTGGCTGAACCAGCAATTAGATGGAAAAGTGATTGATAAAGTGTTGGTGAGCCCTTACTTACGTGCGCAACAGACATGGCAGGTATGTGCGCCTTTATTACCCGATGCAAAAGAGGTGATCACGGAAGAAGAGATCACCCCTTATGGGCAAAGTGATCGTGTCTATGATTATGTCAATGCAATGATAGAGGTTGAGACGCTCGACGTGGTCTTGGTCGTCTCTCATCTGCCCTTAGTCGGATACCTCACTAACGAGTGGGTGCAAGAGGGGCAACCGCCAATGTTTGCGACCTCAGCCATGGCCATGATAGAAGTGGATGTCACGACCCATCAGGCGTCGCTGAGTGCGCATATGTCACCACGACAGCTTTTGAATCCGAAATAGATAAAGCGGCTTGATGCTGACCTGTTTCTTTAGCGACAGGTTGCTTTAGCGCTCAGGCACTTCAATCAACACCAGCAAGGCGGCATCCCCACCAAACTCACGCGGGGCTTGGTGAAACGCCATCACATTGGGGTGCTGTGCTAGCCACAGTGGAATTTTGTCTTTGAGTACGCGTTTACCAATCCCGTGCATTACGCTGGCGCAACGAATACCGTCTTTCACACAGGCCGCGAGCATCGCCCCCAGCTCTCGTTTGGCTTCTGTTTGGGTCATCCCGTGTAAATCGAGATAGATATCGGGCACATACACACCACGGCGAAGCCGCTTGACCTCGTATTTAGAGACATCCTGGCGGGCGTACTGCATCGGACCCGATTCACTGAGCAGCGGCTCGAACTCATCGGAAAAGTAAAACGCATGATCGCTACTCTGTCGCTCAAACTGACGTTGTTTGCGCGTTTTGGTCGTCTGGCGTTGTGGCGGGTTTATGGTATCCTGCTTCAACTTTTTTGCGCCTTTGACGGCATCACGGAATAGCGCCAAGTCCTCTTCCGTCATCGATGGTTTTTTGCTCATAAAAACTGTCCCCGAGGTGATGACCTGAATTGTACATTCAGCCAGCTCAAAATGCTGCTTATTGTACTGACCTCGCGTCAAAGGGCGACCCCCAATTGCATGAAGCCGATGGAGGCCAATGTGGATACGATTTTTACTGAAGAGGTGGTCAGCGAGTTACATACGCTGCAAGACATGCTGCGCTGGACCGTCAGTCGTTTCAATGCGGCAGGCTTGTTTTATGGCCACGGCACCGATAACGCGTGGGATGAGGCGGTACAGCTGGTCTTACCGACACTCTACTTGCCGATCGATGTGCCCTCAGAAACGCGCTTTTCGCGTCTGACCACCAGTGAAAAGCATCGTATTGTTGAGCGTGTCATTGCACGTATCAATGATAAAACACCGGTTGCCTATCTGACCAACAAAGCGTATTTCTGTGGCTTAGAGTTTTTTGTCGACGAGCGCGTGCTCGTTCCACGTTCACCGATTGGTGAGCTTATCCAGCAAGAATTCGCTGGCATCTTGCCTCACCCGCCTCGCCGGATTATGGATTTATGCACGGGCAGTGGTTGTATCGCTATCGCGTGTGCTTATGCGTTCCCAGAGGCAGAGATCGATGCGGTGGATATTTCCACCGACGCGCTGGATGTGGCTGAAATCAATATTCAGGATCATGGCTTGGAAGAGCAAGTGATCCCGATGCGATCGGATTTACTAAAAGATGTCCCGCACGATAAATACGACTTAATTGTGAGCAACCCACCGTATGTTGACGCGGAGGATATGGACGACTTACCGGATGAGTTTCGCCATGAACCTGAGCTGGGGCTTGCCGCCGGCACGGATGGCTTAAAGTTAGTACGGCGTATGCTTGCTAATGCCCCCGATTATCTCACAGAAGAGGGCGTATTGGTCTGTGAAGTCGGCAACTCGATCGTGCATATGCAAGAGCAGTATGGTCATTTGCCTTTGCACTGGATTGAGTTTGAAAACGGCGGTCATGGCGTGTTTATGATCAGCCGCCATGACCTCGTTGCGTGTGCCGATGAATTTGCGCTTTATCGCGATTAGCGGCAAGGCGTCTTTTCGACATAAAGCCAGCCTCGAGCTGGCTTTTTTATTCTCTATCACTGACAAGCGTTGCCTCATGCGCCTGGATTTTTTTTGCGTCTTTGGTTGCTTTATGGTTAATTGCTAACAAAGTACGCAAAAATACAACAATGCCGATCAGGCAAATAGAGGAAGGCATGGCAGGCAACACGATAGGACAGATATTTCGCGTCACGACCTTTGGAGAAAGCCACGGCGTTGCGTTGGGGGCGATTATTGACGGCTGCCCGCCGGGGTTAGCACTGAGCGAAGCGGATATGCAGCATGATCTCGATCGCCGTCGTCCCGGCACGTCGAAATACACCACACAGCGCCGTGAACCGGATGCGGTGAAAATCCTTTCTGGGGTGTTTGAGGGGAAAACCACGGGGACATCGATCGGGTTGATGATCGAAAACACCGACCAGCGCTCGAAAGACTACTCCAAAATCAAAGATGTATTTCGCCCTGGGCATGCAGACTATACCTATCACCATAAATATGGCATCCGCGATTACCGCGGGGGCGGCCGTTCATCGGCAAGAGAGACGGCGATGCGCGTGGCTGCAGGCGCGGTGGCTAAAAAATACCTCGCGCAAGTACATGGCATTCAAGTGCGTGCTTACTTGGCGCAGATGGGAGAGGTGACCATAGACACGGTCGATTGGGCGCAAGTCGAGCAAAACCCCTTCTTCTGCCCGGACGCAAGTAAGCTCGAGGAGTTAGATGCACTTATCCGTCAGCTCAAAAAAGACGGCGACTCAATTGGTGCCAAACTGACCGTGGTGGCGGAGAACCTGCCGGTAGGCCTAGGTGAGCCGGTATTTGATCGCTTAGATGCAGATATTGCCCATGCGCTAATGGGGATCAATGCGGTAAAAGGGGTCGAAATTGGTGATGGTTTTGATGTGGTGCAGCAGCGTGGCAGTGAACATCGCGATGAAATTCACCCTGAAGGGTTTGCCTCAAACCATGCTGGTGGCATTCTCGGTGGGATCTCTTCAGGCCAGCCATTGGTGGCACATTTAGCGCTCAAACCCACTTCGAGCATTACCGTGCCGGGCAAGAGTATTGATGTTCACGGTGAATCCGCGGATGTGGTGACGCGTGGTCGTCATGACCCGTGTGTGGGTATCCGTGCCGTGCCGATTGCCGAAGCGATGGTGGCGATTGTGTTGATGGACCACTTGCTGCGTCATCGTGGACAAATGGGCGAAAACCCCAGCACTTAACAGCGCGTTCTTCTCACGCGACAGACAAAAACCGCACTACGTTGTGCGGTCAGATTGCTGACGAACCCCGCCTTTTTAGGCGGGGTTCTTTTTGATAAGCGGCCGTAGGCCGCGATCGCGATATTTTTTGTTAGAGAGTGGTCGCTACCGACCAACGCCCAAATTGGCGGATAGAAGCCAATTTGCCTTATATCCGCCATGTTAAAGCCGCATTTTCTTAGATAGCTCACCACTAACGCTATCT
>NZ_MUFB01000008.1 GCF_001996005.1 Salinivibrio siamensis
ATGCTCACGTACACGATGAGTCGCGAGAATCGCTTGGCGTTCGGGTGACTTAACAGGAATGAACCGGCTGTTTGGACGCTGAACAGCGTCACAAATGGCAACGGCATCGTTCAGGTCATTTTTTCCTTTTGTGCGATAAGGACCGACGTACTTTGCGGCCATGATACGGGTATCGTGACCGAGCTTGTTGAATTCTCTAGCCCAATAATGTGCCCCACTGCAGGCCTCAATACCTATGCACATCGTGGGCATATTTGCTAATGTAGCCAGTAGTTTAGCGCGTGAAACAGATTTATGGAGAATGACTTTTCCGTGGTCATCCACCGCGTGAAGAGAAAAGTGGTGCTTGGCGAGATCAACGCCACAAAAGAATTGAGTAGACATGGTTACCTCCGGTATTAAAGGCCGCACCTAAGTGTGGCAGATNAATACCTATGCACATCGTGGGCATATTTGCTAATGTAGCCAGTAGTTTAGCGCGTGAAACAGATTTATGGAGAATGACTTTTCCGTGGTCATCCACCGCGTGAAGAGAAAAGTGGTGCTTGGCGAGATCAACGCCACAAAAGAATTGAGTAGACATGGTTACCTCCGGTATTAAAGGCCGCACCTAAGTGTGGCAGATTCTCAAGAGGGGGAATCCATGTCATTCGTTAGGCTGCACATTGTGTTCATCAGATTTAGAGGACTTATGACGAAAATTCTTGTTGAGAATTACAATTCTGAAAATGTTCATAATAAAGAACTAAAACAATTGCTTTCGAGTGCAGAATTAAATATTGATGTAGCTACGGCTTACCTTACAGATACAAATATGATTGATACAACTAGTGGAGTAAAAGTTAGATTGTTGACGTCAGTGTCAAGTGCAGATTTGATTTCTGGAGCCACTAGCCTAGAGGCTTTACGTTGGCTTTTAACGAATAAAGTTAATATTCGGGTTTTACCGAGCTACCCAAAATTTCACGCCAAGGTTTACATAGCCGATAAGAGAAAGGCTATTGTATCGTCAGCTAATCTGACTCATAACGGTGTTAATAATAATATCGAAGTTGGGGTAGCACTTGAAGGTGAAACACCTCAAGAACTATGTGATTGGTATGAAGCTATTTGGCAACAGGCTTCACCATTAACAATAAATTTACTCGACTCTTTATCTCAGAATATCAGGGAATTTGAGTCTGAGTTATCACTTGTAAAGCAAAAAATGAGGTCGTTGGACAAACGAATTAACTCTCTGATTGACATACTACCTTCCAAATTGCTCGAGTTAGATAATGGCTCAAGGAAGTTCTTCATATGTAATAGCGACCGACGAAAWGGAACAAGAACTGCTGATGGAGGCTATCTACATGAGGAGTTAATGTTATCTTTGGGAGTTGCTATGGCGTGGGAAAATTTTAGTTATCCTCAACACATGTCTAGAGCAAGTGTTGGTGATGTTGTCTTCTTATTTGCTAAACGCAAGGGCATCATTGCGATAGGGCTAGTCACTGAGCCGGTAACTATTGCAGATGGTGTAAGCAAAGAGCGACTCTCAAGTGTAGCAGATACTAGAGAGTGGCGAGTCTCGGTTGATTGGATAACACAGCGCAACAAATCTTTTGCCTACCATCTCGATAATCCCCCACTATGGACCTTCACAGATATATCAGACAGTAAGTATGCAGTGTTAAGAAACGGTGTATTAAATTATTTTTCCGAAGTAGGTTCAGCCTAACAAATGCTTTAAGGCGGATTCTGGACTTGATCCATTTTACTGGCCACGAATGTCACTGTTTAGTTAGTGAGAATTTTCTTAATGCTAACTTAATTTTTCAAAAAATAAACTATATGTCAAAAGTGATTCTAGAAGGTTTTATTCTCGTGCCAGACGCTGATCTTAAGGCTGTGACGCGAGAGCTTGCTAATCATGAAAAGTTGACGTTGGAAGAGCCGGGTTGCTTGGTCTTTAAAGTTCAGCAACATTCGGAGAATCCGCTGCGATTTGATGTTTATGAAGAGTTTGTCGATCGCTCAGCTTTTGATAAGCACCAAGAGAGGGTTAAATCATCCTATTGGGGAGCGGTTACGAAAAATGTCACGCGTCAATATCAGATCAGCGAATAGAGCCTGGGTTGAATACCAGCGTTATTTATCGCGCATGGCCGCTAAAGCGTAAGGATACACCCATGCACCTGACTTTCCGCCCCATCAATCTTGAAACCGATTTTGCTTATTGCGTGGCTGCACGTCGGGACGCTTTTGTCTGTAGCTTTGGCTCCGATGAGGGGTTTGAAGATTTTTACTAGTGAAGACCGATTTTTATCAGTGTTTGTTACCAGCGTAGATACTTATTCGCGCCAATATGCGATTATGGCGCGATAGATTGTTTCAGTAGGCTAGTGGTTTATGACACTGATATGCCGGTCAAAAAGGCTCAATGTGCGACAGTTTACACTCGACGATGCGCCGTTTATTGTTGAGCTGCTTAATGATGCGTCGTTTATACGCTATATCGCAGATAAAAAGGTGCGTACTGAGCAAGATGCGATCGAGTATCTCCATCACGGGCCGCTCGCGAGTTATCAAGCACATGGCTTCGGTTTAAATCTGGTGGAACGGCGGGAAGATGGTGAGCCCATCGGTATGTGCGGTGTGCTTAAGCGCGATGAGTTGGCATATCCAGATTTAGGCTACGCGTTTTTATCGCGTTATACCGGGCAAGGATACGCCACAGAAGCCGCCGAGGCGGTGCTTGAAGCAACCCTGTTAGCGAGCGGACTGAATACTGTTCAGGCCGTTACCTTACCGGACAACCAACCCTCAAACCGCTTGCTTGAAAAGCTAGGGTTTCGGCTGCAAAGCCAAATCATGCTTTATGGGCATCGCAACAATCTGTATCAATATACCCGCGTCTGAGCGCCATGAGATGTTACTGAGCACTGTCACCCTGAACGGTGACGCGGTGCAATCGTCTGGGCGCGTCACCATAATCGGTTATCGCGTAGTGCTGGGTAGCGCGATTATCCCAGATTGCCACCGAGTGCTTTTGCCAGCGAAAGCGAACGTGATATTTCGATTGGCGTGCTTGACTAAACAGTGTCGCGAGCCGTTGTTGGCTAGCCGCCTCTGGCCAGTCGGCAATCGCGCGAGTAAATTGTTCGTTAATAAATAGCACGTCTTGGCCGGTTTCAGGGTGGGTTTGCACCATGGCACGGCGAATCGGTGGGTAGTCTTGAGCGCGTTTCGTCACCACACTTTGGCCGTCGGCGTCTTGATGATCGTAACGGCTACCTTCAAAGGCGTGCAGTGCGTGAATGGTGTCGAGCTGGCGTAGCTCGGCTTTTTCTTCGTCGGTTAGATCGGCCCATACTGCCGCCATGTCACACCAAATCGTATCCCCGCCATGTTCTGGCACATATTGCGCGTGTAAAATCGAGCATTTGGGCGGCACCGCTTGCCATGTCATGTCGGTGTGCCAATAGCTTTGGCTGGGTGGATTGCCGCGGCTGGTTTCAATCACAACCACTTGGCTGTTGTCAGGCAGGTGCGGAAAAAACGGGTGAGGTGGCTCAAGCTCGCCGAAGCGTTTTGCCAGTGCGACATGGTCGTCGGTCGAGAGAAGCTGCTCGCGAAAGAAAAGCACTTTGTAGCGTAAAAATGCTTGATACAGCGCCGCAAACTCAGCCTCGGAAAGCTGGGATAGGTCGATATTATCGACTTGCGCCCCTAACGTATCGCCTAACGGGGTTATCTTCATTTGAACCATACCTTACCGCCAATGAATTTATAGGCTGGTGTGCCTCGCACCAGGGTGTCACGCGCAAAGGGCTGCTCGCACTGAGGGCAGTGACACGGCGTGGTGGTGGCATCCTCAACAATCCTTTCTTTAAAGCACTTCACCAAAGCGCCTTTACCACCTTTTCGGTATTTAAACAGCAGCGCATTACAACGTTTACAGAAAATATCGATGGTTTTGATGGGGCCTTTTTTATTCGGTTTTGCCATTTTTACTGCTCGAGCGTCATTACATGCCGAAAACTTGATAGTGACGAGTCGGGCGTAGGCTGTCAATCAGCTATCGTTTCATGACGCTTTACGTTATTAACGCAATGCGTTACTACTGAAGGATGATTCGATCGTTTAAGTGCAAAGATGTCGAAATCGTTGATTATCACTAGGAGGTCGCTCATGCGTACTGTAGAAGCTGTCACACCGGGCGAGTTGCTAAAAGAGGAATTCCTGACTCCCATGGGGATTTCGCAATATCGTTTGGCTAAAGAAATCGGAGTGCCCGCACAGCGTATTGGTCAAATTATTGCTGGTAAACGGGCTATAACGGCTGATACAGACCTGCGTTTATGCCGTTTTTTTGGATTATCGAAGGGCTATTGGCTGCGTGCTCAAATCGCCTATGATACTGAAATTACTGAACATGAGCTCGAAGATCAGCTGAATAGTATTCGCCCATGGACAGAAGTCTCGACCATAAACAAAAGCCAGCACGTATGATCGTGTTGGCTATCGTTCCCGCCCCATAGCCGATGTAAGTGCAAGGGGGCTTTTTGCTTAGTTCGCGATTTTCACGCGGATTTTGCTTTTCGCAACACTGGTGAGGTTTAAGGCAGCCATTGCAGCGTTGGCCTGGGCATCGTCAGGCATGGTCACAAAAGCAAAGCCTTTGGATTCGCCAGTCTCTTGGTCCAGCACCAGAGTGCATTCGGTGACATCGCCGTGTTCAGAAAACAGCTGACGGAGTTGGTGTTCGGTGGTGGTGCGTGCAAGGTTGCGAGCTAATAGTTTCATTGTTGTCCGTTTATATCGAGGTAACAGCGCCGATTGTGTCAGTAAAGAGGGCCACGACCAAGTAATAGTTTGCCTTTGTTGCCGACGCGTCTTGCGCGGGCGCCGTTTTCCGGACGGTTATGCGTCACTTTCTCCTAAGTCGTGATTAATCATATCCAGCAGCGCAATCAGGTGCTGGGCTTGCTCATCATCAATGCTGGGAAACTTGCAGCGGATTTTCTCCGGGATAGCAGCGGCTTGGTGCTGCAGCTCAATGCCTTTGCCCGTGAGGGTGACCCATCGCTTTCGCTTATCGTCTTCGTCTTTCACGATGGTGAGCAAGCCTTTATCGCTCATCTTTTTCAAAATCTGCGTCATTGCGCCACCGTCGATCCCTGTCTTTTCGACTAACGTGGCGATCGATAGTTGATTTTCTTCCCACAGCGCCATCATCACCACATATTGCGGATAGGTGAGATCAAGCTCGCTCAACCAGGTACGGTAGGCGCGCGAAATCCCATTAGAGGCTTTATACAAGCGGTGGCAAATTTGGCTATTGAGCTGTAATTGGGGATAGGTCATGGCTTGTCATTGTCTGTGTGTCTAATGAGCATTTTATTTTGTACGCAAAACATTTGCAATGCTGGGTCATGCGATCTAKTATTTTGCATGCAAAATAAATAARCCTGATGCAAGCGGCTTCACCGCACCTGCTGGGCGAAGCAGTGAGCCGCAAGCGGACTGGAACACAGGAGAGTGAAATGAAAGAGCTACAAAGTATTGCCTATACAGCAAAAGCGACCGCTACGGGAGGCCGTGAAGGGTCTGCAAAATCCGATGATGGGCGCTTAGATGTTGCGCTTTCAACCCCCAAAGGGCTCGGCGGGAACGATGGTGAAGGCACTAACCCTGAGCAGCTTTTTGCTGCCGGCTATGCGGCCTGTTTTATTGGCGCGCTTCGTCTAGTGGCGGGTAAAGCAGGTGTCACCTTGCCGGAAGACACCCACATTAACTCAGAAGTGTCGATTGGCCCCATTGATGGCGGTTTTGGTATTGCGGTGAAATTGGCGGTATCGGTTGGCGATCTGGATAAAGAGACCGCGCAGTCATTGGTCGAGCAAGCACACCAAGTATGTCCGTATTCCAATGCCACGCGTGGCAATATTAAGGTTGAATTGTCAGTGATTTAACCTAACTGGCACGCTATGATAGGGAGCGCTGTGTAGCAGGGCTCCCTTTTTTATGCCCGCTTTTTATGGAAGCAGCGCGTTGTTCGGTGCTCCCTAACTTCGAGTGCTCAGCATTGACCGCAAAGGCTATTGACCACGAAGACTATTGACCACGAAGACTAACGCGCAAGCCCTATACCAATAACAAGGATGATGAAAGCTAACATGCCAGACGCCACCACCAGTAAGCTTACCGATATAAGTGTCGCCCCGCTAACGAATGAAGACACTGAGGGGGTTCGCCAGGTATCGTTACCTGACCAACAAGTAAAGTTTGCGGGGACTGCAGACGAATTTCTTGCCGAGGACAGTGAGACCATTCACCGCCATGTGATCAAGCGAGCGGGCAAGACGGTGGGCTTTTTTAAACTCGATATCGACTATGCGTCTCAGTATGACTTTTGCCCGCCAAAGACGCTGGGTCTGCGCATGTTTGTGGTGGATGCGCGGTATCAAGGGCAGGGCCTAGGTACCGGTGCGGTTAAAGCCTTGCTGGCGTATTTACCCGTTGCTTATCGTGATTTCAATTGGGTGTATCTGACTGTTAACTGTCGAAACCCGTCTGCTAAAGCCTGTTACCAAAAGGGCGGCTTTACCGATACAGGCGAGCTGTACTGGGGCGGTGCGGCTGGCCCTCAGCATATTATGTTTGCCGCACTGTAATTGCGCGCTGAGGGGAGCGGCGAGCGGTTTAGTGACCAGGGATGACTGACTGAAAAGTAAGTGTGAAGGTCAGTCCACTCTGGGCATTAGGGGCGACGCTTATTTGTCCATTTATATCTCGCACATTGTTGGCGGTAATCGCGAGCCCCAAACCCAGTCCGTCGCCAATTTTTTTAGAGGTGACAAACGGCTCGAACATGGTCTCCAGAACGTCTGTTGAGGCTCCGCAGCCGTTGTCACTGACCATCAGCTCGACTGTCCTTTCGGCAGGAGTGACCACAAACACCAAGGTCGGCGCCGCGGTATTTGCCATCGCATCGCACGCGTTGGACACCAAGTTCCCCAATATTTGCAATAGTCGTTGTCCTTCACCCTCAATCAGGGGCGTGTCGTGAGGCATCCGCACTCGCACATCAATGTCTGCCAACTGAGCTTGATACACACGCAAGGTCTCATTGAGGGCATCAGCCAGCGATACGGGATGGAGATGCTGTGGTTTGCTGTAGGCAAAGGTTTTKARTTGGCTGGTCATATTGGTCATACGATCRATCAGCTTTTGCACYAGCTGATTGTTGGCTTTAACTTTTTCTGTYTCRCCGCGYTCAGCRAGCAAGGTGTTRGTGGTGAGTAAGGTRCGAAGGCCGGTAAGTGGCTGATTMAGCTCATGAGTAATRGCRCTCGACATTCTCCCTAAGGCGGCCATTTTGCTGGTTTCAATCAGTTGCGCTTGTGCTTGTTGCAGCGCTTGGGTGCGCTCTTCTACCCGTTCGGTAAGTGCTTGGTTCATCTGCTGCAGTGACTGTTCGGCTTTTTTACGTTTGCTAATGTCAATCAACGTCGCTAGGTAGTATTGCTCATCATGCCAAGGAAATCGGGTGAGCGAGAAAAGCGCTGGAAAGACGCTCCCGTCGCTGCGACGCGCCATGGTTTCAACCGCATTGAGCTCGGCCAGTTCATTGTGCTTATCGAGGTTTTTGAGCAAGGTGAGGGTGGTGGAATGGGGATTGCCGGTATCAAATAATTCCCAAGCAAAAATGCGGTGATGATTGTTTTCTGGCAAGCCAAATAACCGCTTGGCCATCGGGTTGAGATCAAACAGCGCTCCTTGCTGATCAATTAATAGTAACCCGACTTGTGTTTTATCGATCATTTGTTTAAGTCGGCGCTGCGACTCTTGCAATAAGCTTTGAATACGCTGCTGGTGACGGTGTTTTTGCCGGCGTTGTTGACCGATAATCAACAGCAGAATGACAACGAGCAGTGCGGCGGCCACTCCCCATGCGAACAGGCTTGTAGGGCGTAAGGTAGCTCACTGACCACTTTAGATCGTCCAGTTTTACCGTGTGGCCGAGAAAGGAGGTGGCATTCAGCCGCCACTGACTGATGGCGGTACTGTCGTAGAGATAACGCGTTTCCCTGTTAACCGTCTGTGTCTTATCGTGTTCTGGCGTTTGTGTCGCGTTCAGCTGGGCTGCATTCAGCTGGGCTGCATTCAGCCAGTCTGCGTTGTACTCGCTGCTACTTGAAAGGAAAAAGCGCTGTTGCCGATTTTGCAGCAGAATGATGTCTTGACTGGTAATGGGTTGTTCGGTGAGAAAACTCAGGTCAATCTGCACCACCACGATAGCGGCGATGTTAAGCCCCTCAAAAACCGGGGCGGATAAATAGTAGAGTGGGCCATAGCCTTTGGTTTTATTTACCAATGATACGCCTTCACCTTGGTGCAATACTTGCTCGACGATCGCCAACCGATCGGGGCGGCTAAAGCGTTCATCAATCAAACTCGACGCCAGCACATCGCCTGATGTGGAGAGCAGTGTCCAGCCTTCGGTATTGGCCGCTTTGTCGAGCTGTGTGAGTTTTGCTTGGAAGGCGGCGGGGTCATGCTGCTCGCCCTTTACAATCGCCAGTGTGTCAGGATGGTTGGTCAGCAAATAAGGCAGGTGATAGAAGCGTCTTAATGCACGGCGGACCTCACCGATGTAGTCCAAAAGCTTGTTCTGCACCTCAGTATGATGTTGTACGCTTAACCACTGATAAGCCGCTTCACGGCTGATGCCATATGAGAAAATCACCAGTATGCCGACGAATACTAATCGAGCCCATGTCGTCTTGATGCTGGTTTCTTGGTGGCTGTGGTGATCCTGATGCATAACACACTCTCATTCTTATTCTGTTTTAGACTGCGGTGCGCCGAAAAAATGTTAAAGCAGTGTGATGAGAAAGTGAGAGCTAGCTCCTTTTCTGATCGGTGGCTTTTGCTACCGTAATGAAAAACGTATCACGGATGAACCCTCATGATTGCTGAAACACCCCCACGCATTGCCTTGATTGAAGATGACGATATTGTTCGCTAGACCACCTGCCAGTGGCTAGAGCTGGCAGGGTTTGAGGTGGCAGCATTTAGTCATGGCAAAGCCGGGCTGGATGCCGTGCTACAGCATCCGTTTGATGCGGTGGTCAGTGACGTCAAACTCCCTGATGTTGATGGATTATCGATCCTGAGTGAGCTTGAGCTGCACCAGGTGGCCACGCCTGTGTTGTTTATTACCGGACACGGTGATGTTGATATGGCCGTGGGGGCGTTGCAAAACGGGGCGTTTGATTTTATCGAAAAACCTTTTGAGCCCGAGCGTTTGTCTCAGCGTGTTACCGAGGCGGTTGATACTTATCGCCAGCAAGCATCGACGCAAGAGCGGCAAGCGTATTTAGCACGCATCAGCGGGTTAGAAAAGGTATTGATTGGGCAAAGTCGTGTGATGCAACAGTTACGTGAGCAAGTGGCAAAACTGGCACGCATTGACACGAATGTGATCATTTATGGGGAAACAGGCTGTGGCAAAGAGCTGGTGGCGACCAGCTTGCATAATGAGAGTGTACGTCGTGGACAACGCTTGGTGCCGATTAACTGCGGCGCGATCCCAGAAAACTTGTTTGAAAGTGAGCTGTTTGGCCATGAAGCGGGGGCGTTTACCGGTGCCAATCAGCGTCGGATTGGTAAGCTCGAATACGCGCACAAGGGCACCTTGTTTTTCGATGAAGTAGAGAGCATGCCGATGAGCATGCAAGTAAAGGTTTTACGTGTGCTTCAGGAGCAAAGGGTTGAGCGAGTGGGAGGAAATCAGTCAATAGCGATCGATACGCGGGTGATTGCGGCAGCGAAAGAGGATCTCAGTGGTCATGAAACCTTTCGGCAAGATTTGTACTACCGCTTAAACGTGGCACAAATTCATATTCCGCCCTTAAGAGAGCGTGACGATGATGCGTTAATCTTGTTTGAACACTTTACCCGTCAGACCAATCCGGAGACACGCTTGGCCAGTGAGGCTGATCGGCACGCCATTTTGTCTTATTCATGGCCGGGTAATATTCGCGAGCTGCGTAACGTAGCAGTGCGGTTTGCCTTGGATGACAGTATTTCAGTGATGGAAATCTTATCGAATCGTCCCTCATCGACCATGGAAACCATCCAGTCGGATGTCCCGCTTTTAATCCAACTGCATAATTTTGAGCGCAAGGTATTGCATGAGTGCTTGGTCGCCCATCGAGGGCGAATTCATGAAGTGATGGTAGCACTCGATTTGCCTCGCCGTACCTTAAACCAAAAAATGAAAAAGTTTGGCTTACACCGTGCTGACTATACCTAAGTGAATCGGCAAAAAATTGCTTAAGGCGAAACGCGCCGCGTTTAAGCGTTGATCACACTTTGGTTACATTTTGTGATGACTGACTGCCTAGTGAGGCGCTATCATCAGCAAGATTTTGCTTATTGACCCAGCCATAAATGAGAAAAATCTTGCTGATTATCCATGGCCTCTTCTTATATTTCCTTTTATAACAGGGGTATAAGATTTGGCACTCCCTTTGCTATCTATGCTTTGCTGTTAAATAATTTTGTAATTTATGTAAACCAATAATACAGCCCTACATGGAGAGTAAAGATGAAGATCAATCAGCTATTTAAAGCACTGACGTTTGCCGCGGCCTCGTTTAGCCTCGCCTCGACCGCTGTCGCAGAAGACCGAAGCTATATCCTCGCAACGGCTTCAACCGGTGGCACCTACTATCCCGTTGGTGTCGCCTTGGCGACGCTGAGTAAGGTCAAGCTGGCGCCTAAGCACCATTTTTCGTTGTCGGCAATCAGCTCCGCTGGCTCCGGCGAGAATGTGAAGCTACTGAACGAAGATGAAGCACAATTTGCGATCTTGCAGGGCTTATACGGCGCATGGGCCTGGTCCGGCGAGGGGCCATATGCTGAAAGTGGCCGCCAAGATCAACTGCGCTCTGTGTCTATGCTTTGGCAAAACGTTGAGCACTTTATTGTGCGCAGTGAGCTGGCAGAAACGGGCACCGTGAGTGATTTGAGTAACCTTGAAGGTGAAAAATTTTCGATTGGTAAGAAGAATTCAGGCACCGAAAACTCAGGTCGCCAGATTATGAAGGGACTCGGCGTGGATCCGGAATCCTTTAATTTGGCTTACATGGGTTATGGTGGCAGTGCCAGTGCACTACAAAATGGCACCATTGATGGCATGAATACCCCAGCGGGGGTGCCGGTTGGCGCAGTTACCCAAGCGTTCGCCGCACTGGGAAATGATATCTCTATCCTGTCTTTTACTGACGAGCAAATCAAAGCGGCGAACGGTAAATACAACCTTTGGACCAAGTACGAAATTCCTGCTAATACCTATCCTGAGCTGGATAAGCCGGTCACCACCATTGCTCAACCTAACTTCTTGGCCGTGCGTAAAGATCTTTCCGATGAGGATGTGTATCAGCTCACCAAGGCTATTTACGAGAACTTGTCTTTCCTTCAAGGCATTCATAAAGCCACCAAAGCGATGGCGATTGAAAAAGCGATCGCTGGTTTGCCTGTGCCGCTGCATCCAGGTGCAGCACGCTATTACCAGGAAGTGGGTATCGATATCCCGTCTGAACTGGTAATGGAATAAGGCGATAGCGCTCCGAGATAGCTCGGAGCGCCTATCGAGATCAAATATTGCATGGAAACGCGGATACTGCTTGGAGTAAAGGGATGAGCGAGCCAAGAGAGCACGAACCTGTTGAGCAAGGGCCTGATGAAACAGCGCTGGAGAAATTTGAATTACCCACGCGCGATGATTTTCCGTGGGTGACCACTACCATCACTGTGCTGGGCGTGGTGTTGTCTGTATTGCATATTTGGTTCAATACGCTATCAACACTACCGGAGTTATGGATTTCGGCGACCCACTTTGCGGGGTTTGCGGTGATTTGTGCACTGTGGTACCCGGCCCATATCTCTTTGAAGCGGAATAAAATAGCGCTGGCGGTCGATATTTTTATCGCGTTAGGTGCAGTGGCTTGTCTGCTGTATATCCCTTATGCCGAAGATGCGTTATATGCGCGTGGGGTAAAATTTGTCACTGCCGATTGGGTGTTCGCCAGCTTAGCGATCATCATTGTGGTGGAGCTGATTCGTCGTACCATGGGGTGGTTTATTCCCATTCTGATTATGGTGTGTTTGAGCTATGTCGTGTTGTGGGGCGAGTGGGCGTCGGGGATTTTTCACTTTCCCGGATTGAGCCTTGAAACCCTGTTATATCGCAGTTACTACTCCTCGGAAGGCATGTTTGGCGCGATTACCCGGATTAGCTGGACGTTCGTGTTTATGTTCATTTTATTTGGCGCCTTTCTTGTCCGCTCTGGGGTTGGAGATTATATCATCAACGTGGCCCGTGCGGCCGCGGGTAAGATTATTGGCGGGCCGGGTTTTATTGCGGTGATTGGCTCTGGGTTAATGGGGTCAGTGTCAGGCTCGAGCGTAGCGAATACCGTATCGACTGGGGTGATCAGTATTCCTTTAATGCAAAAAGCCGGTTTTCCGTCGCGCTTTGCTGCTGGGGTCGAAGCATCGGCTTCAACTGGGGGGCAATTAATGCCGCCCGTAATGGGGGCGGGGGCGTTTATCATGGCCTCGTACACCCAAATTCCTTACGTTGACATTATTGCTGTATCACTGGTTCCTGCGCTGATCTACTTTCTCTCGGTGAGCTTTTTTGTGCGCATTGAAGCAAAGCGCAGTGGCGTGCAAAAGATTGTCACCACCGAGGACTCTTTATTGATGGTGCTTCTCCGCGGTTGGCATAACCTTATCCCGCTTGCGGTGCTTGTCACCTTGCTGATTAAAGGTTTCACACCCACCTATGCTGCCGGCATTTCGATTATTTCTGTGATTTTCGCTTCTTGGTTTTCCAAAGATCACCGGATGGGGCCGAAAGCGATCATCGAGGCCTTGGCGCAAGGGGCAAAAAATATGGCCACCACTGCCATCTTACTCGTGGGCATTGGTTTGGTGGTGAATGTGATCAGTACCACGGGTATCGGCAATACTTTCTCGCTGATGATTGATGGTTGGGCGAACGGTGATCTGTTTATGATGCTGGTGCTAATTGCTATCGCCTCGTTAGTGTTAGGGATGGGATTACCAGTGACCGCTGCCTATATCGTACTGGGCACCTTGTCGGCACCTGCTCTGTATAAGCTTATCGCTGAAAACCAATTGTTGGAGCTGCTGGTATCAGGCCAGCTTCCTGAGCAAGCCAAGGCGATATTTATGTTGGCTGCCCCAGACAAACTCGATCTTTTAAATGCGCCAATGACCATGGAAACCGCGCAGCAAATGGTTGCCTTAGTGCCGGCTGACTTTATGGAAACCTTGTTAGAGCAAAGCTTAGGGCTGGAGGCGGTCAGTTTGGCTCTGCTTGCTGCGCACTTGATTATCTTTTGGTTATCGCAAGACAGTAATGTGACCCCGCCGTTTTGTTTGACGGCATTCGCGGCGGCCACCATTGCCAAAACGCCACCGATGCGCACCGGGCTGATGGCGTGGAAAATTGCCAAAGGCTTGTATCTCGTGCCTTTGCTGATTGCTTATACCAGCCTGGTTAGCTGGGATATCGCCTCGGTGTTAGAGGTTGGCTTTTTTGCCATTATTGGCACGTATGCCTTAATTGGCGCGATTGAAGGGTATCTTGAAGGCCCGATTAACTGGCTAAGCCGCCTTTGCTTATTAATGATTGGTGCTTTGTTAGTGTGGCACGATATCCCGTTGTGGCTTCGCTTAGTGAGCGTCGTTGGGTTTGTGGGCCTGTTTATATACAGTGGGCGCAAGTATCAGTTGCAACAATCTCAACTGCCAGTGTCATGAGGCGTATATGAAATCTGTTTATGATTATGTGATTGTCGGTGGTGGTATTGTTGGCGCATCCACAGCCTGGCAATTAAAGCAGCGATACCCAGACTGCTCCGTATTGCTGGTGGAAAAAGAGGCAAGTGTTGCCCAGCACCAAACTGGGCATAACAGTGGCGTGATCCACGCGGGTGTCTATTATCCACCAGGCAGTTTAAAAGCCGATTTCTGTAAACGAGGAGCGGCGCTGACCGTTGAATTTTGTGCCAAACACGATATTGCGGTGGAGAACTGTGGCAAGCTATTGGTCGCCACCAACGAGCAAGAGATGGCTCGGATGCATGCGCTCTATGAACGTTGCTTAACCAATGATATCGACGTGCGCTGGCTGGATGCGGCGGAGCTTCATGCTGAAGAGCCGAATGTTAAAGGCTTGGGTGCCATAGCGGTTCGCGCGACCAGCATTGTTGACTATCGGCGGGTGACTGAGCAAATGGTGTGTGAGTTTGAAGCGCTCGGCGGTGTCACCCAACTCAGTACAGAAGTGATTGGGGCCAGTGAAGCGGCTGAACAAGTCACTCTCCATTGCCGAGCAAGCGGGGAGCCGCTAACGATTCATTGTCAGTTTGTGGTGACATGCAGTGGGTTGATGGCAGATAGAATGACCAACATGATGGGGATCCCAACTGCGTTTCAAATTATCCCTTACCGCGGGGAATACTATCAACTTGCGAGCCAGTACCAAGGCTTTGTTAATCACCTTATCTATCCGATTCCCGATCCCGATTTACCTTTTTTAGGCGTTCATCTCACGCGGATGATAGACGGCTCCATCACGGTGGGACCTAACGCGGTGCAAGGTTGGAAGCGAGAAGGCTATGGCAAGGTGAATATCAGTCTAAAAGATACCTGGCAAATGCTAACCTTTGCGGGCTTTTGGAAAGTGACCATCAACAACTTAAAGACTGGCTTGGTCGAGCTGAAAAATTCCTGGTGGAAGCCGGGCTACGTCAAACAAGTAAATAAATACTGCCCGACAATAAAAGCTAAGGATTTGAAGCCTTATCCTGCGGGGATCCGAGCTCAAGCCGTGCTACATGACGGCACCTTGGTACACGACTTTCTGTTTGCCGAAAGTGCGCGGAGTTTACACGTGTGCAATGCGCCATCGCCAGCCGCGACCTCTGCGATGCCGATTGGTGAATACATTTGTGACAAGGTGACGCAAAAACAGCAGTGGCTCAGCAATGATGCTGATTAGCGCTACATATCGGAAAGTGAAAGCCAGCGCCTACACTCGGCCGCTGGCTTTTGCTTTGATTACTGATAACCGACTGTAAATGCTTGCTGCAGATGCTTAGGTGTTTCGGCTTCATCAAGCATAGCGACCGCGAAGTCTTCCATTGAAATGCGAGACTGTCCGTCACTATCTGTCACTAAGGTGTCTGTCCCCAATGTGTACTGACCGGTGCGAGTACCAGGTGCGATCATGGCGGCAGGCGAGAGGTAACTCCAAATCACATCTTGGCTGACGAGGCACTGCTCATATTGCACTTGGCACGCGCGTGCAATCTCAACCGCTGAAGCTGGGAGAAATCCTTCGGCGTTTAACACGGTTTCACCGTCAGTGCCGGGAATCATCAGTCGAGCGGCACCGCCGACAATCAGAACGCGCATTTGATGATGTGCTGCGCCTTGGACGACGGCTTGGGTTAACACAGGTAATTGCACTTCTTCGCCTGTCGGTGGACGTAACGCCGTAATGGCAAGATCATGACCAGTCATCACCGATGCCACCTTGTCCGCATCGCTCAAATTGGTGGCGACAGGTTTTACGGCGTCGGGGAGCTTGCTGAATGCTGCCTCGTTACGTGTCACTGCCGTGACTTTATGGCCGCGTTGCAACGCTTCCGACACAATTCGACTGCCAATATCACCCGTGGCACCAAATACGATTATATTCATTGCGTTAGTCTCCATGTTATGACTCCTGTGTGTCCTTATGCCGCGCAATAGCCAGTAAAAAGGTGGCTGTCATACGCTTGTGGTTAAACCATGCTGAACTGATTAAGTTATTATTAATTATTTATCTTGATATAAAGATAAACATCATTAATCTTTACGTCAAGATAAATGTGTGGCTTTTTAATCTAGGAAAAAACTGGGGGATCCAATGGATATCGCGATCCAGCAAGGATGGCCGCTTGAGCAAGCACAAAAAGTGGCTGATCTCTATGAGCAGGCGTTTGGGACGAAGTTCTCACGGGCAATCCCTAATCAGGCAGCGCGCGTGGCGATGCTGTCCCGATGTTTCGTCCCAGACTTTTCGTTTGCCGCTACGCAAAACGGCAAGGTGGTGGGGTTGGCCGGGTTTCAAACCCAAGCCGGCGCGTTGACACAGGGTATGGGCGCAAAACAACTGATCGATAGCTTGGGGCTCATCAAGGGTACTTGGGCTTGTGCAGTATTGGCGCTGTTTGAGCGTAAAGCGGCACCCAATGAATTGGTGATGGATGGCATTGCTGTTGATAGCGCAGTACGCGGGCAGGGGATTGGCTCCCAATTATTGGATGCCATTATGGATTATGCTCAAACGCATGGCTTTGAAAGCGTTCGGTTGGATGTGATTGATAGTAACCCCAGAGCCCGCAAGCTTTATGAAACCAAAGGCTTTGTCGCCACTAAAGAAGAGCGCTTTCCGCACCTAAAATGGTTAGTCGGCTTTTCAGGCGCCACCACCATGGTCAAGGCGCTGAGCTAAAACAACAAGAGAGACAAGGATGTTTATGATTGAAACACGTCGACTAGTGCTGCGTGACATGCAGCCAAGCGATGAAGAGGCGTTTGTTCACTTAACGCAACACCAGAAGTACCAGCGTTTTTATAGCGAAACGGACTGCCAGCCAGAGACATACCGAGACTTACACGCGCGCTTTATCGAACAAGCCAACGCAAATCCACGCGTGGCTTATCAGTTGGCGGTTATCTGCAAGCAATCAGAAAAATGTATTGGCACTGTCGGTTTAAGGCTTGAGGACAACCATCAAGCATCCATCGGGTGCGGCTTAGCTGTGGAGGCGCAAGGCGCGGGGCTAATGAGAGAGGCGGCTGTCGCACTGGCCAACTTCGGTTTTGAGTGTCTGGGCGTGCATAGGTTATACGCTGAGACCATTAACGATAATCTCGCTGCAACCAAGCTTTGTCGTTCACTTGGCATGCGACAAGAGGCCCATTTTCATCAGCATCGTTTCTTTAAAGAACGGTGGTGGGATACGGTGGTTTACGCCATATTACGACACGAATGGGAGCAAGGATGATGAAAAAAGCACTGCTTGGCGCACTGATCGTTACACTGCAAGCGTGTACCAGTACGCCCGTTGGTAATGAAACGACCGACGCTGCAGAATGTGTCGGTAGCACGGCGTTGCCAAGCGCATTGGCAGATAAGTTTGTAGCCGTGGACGATCCAGCGCTACTGGCGGCGTCGCTGGGTCAGCCATTGGAAGGGAAGCTTTGCCAAGGCAAGGTATATCAGGCGACTGAAGGGGTAACAGTGTATCGTGCGTGGAATAGCACCAACCCGAATAGTCAGTTTGGTCACTGGTGGGCGTTATCACAACCGTCTGGCTTGGTGGCGGATTATCGCCAAGACTATGAGATTTGTTATCAATGGTCGCCGCTCGATAAATTGGTACAGTGCACCTTGCAACCAGGCGCCAAGATTGTGGTGGGTAATGGTCAAAGCGCGAAATGTTCCGAGTATTTAACCTATCCAACCTCAAGTGCCCAACAAGTTTATCTGCAAGAGGCGGAGCAAGCGGTTCAACATTGTCAAACGTTTGATGCGGTGATGCGTTGGCAGTGATGCGCGGCAATCAACCATTCAATCACTTCTGTGTGGCGAGCAGGGCGCGCTAAGGCGGCGGATGATAGGCGGCCAATAAGTGTTTATTTTTCAATATCAATGAGATAGCCTAGTTCTATTATAGGACTTGGAACAAGCACATGGAATTAGCCGTCCCCGCACTCAATCACCAAGCAGCCTTTACACGCTTTTATGATGATTTTGTTCAGTTTGACCCCGACAATGCCGATTACTATCGGCCGGGGAAAGACGATTTCCCCACTTACGTGACTCGGTTAACGGATGAGTCGTTGGGTAAAAACCTTCGTAAAGGGTATGTGTCGTGTAGTCATTTTTGGCTGCTTGATGCTGAGCAACAAATCATTGGCGCGATTCGGATCCGTCATCACATCAATACGCCATTTCTAACCCAAGAAGCTGGACACATTGGCTACGACATTGCGCCATCATATCGTGGGCGCGGATGTGGCAAGCAAATGTTAGCCTTAGCACTGCCCAAGGCGAGAGAGCTAGGGATCACTCGCGCTCTAATTACCGCGAATGAAGACAATATGGCATCGCGCAAAGTAATTGAGGCCAATGGCGGCACGTTGGAAAACATCATCAATGGTGAAGTGTTCAATGAATCATTGGCTCGGTACTGGGTGGATATTAATGGATGATTCCCCGCGCGTAGACCAATTGGACAGTGACCGTCTGTTGCTGGTGGCACCCAATATGACCCATCAGCCTTTCATTTTAGAAGCCGTGTTGGAAAGTCAGCACACCCTTGCGCCTTTTATGGATTGGCTTCCGCACGCGTTGACCGAATCGAGCTCGATTGAAAACACCCAACAAGCGATTGATGACTTCGACATGTTTATCAATGAACTACGCTACTCGATTTTTGAAAAATCGACGGGGCAATTGGTGGGTGTGATCAGCTTAATCATCCGCAACATCGCGATTCCTTATTTTGAAATAGGCTATTGGCTGCGGAGCTCCAAAGAAGGCCTTGGCTATATGAGTGAAGCGGTGCGAACGCTAGAGCAATACGCGTTTAATGACCTTAATGCCAAGCGTGTCGAAATCAAAACTGCCTACGAAAATACACGTAGCCGTGCGGTAGCCGAGCGCTGTGGTTATCATCAAGAAGCGATACTTATCAATGACCGTATCCTGCCGAGCGGTGCGATTTCTAGCACTGTGGTTTATGCAAAAGTGGCGGAATGAAAAATAGTGAGGACTAAATAATGAGCATGGAACGCTTTTTTATTCAAGATGACATCATATTGCACGGTGACACGGTTTCCTTGGTTCCTTTATCTGCCTCGCACGCGGATGCATTAGTTGAAGCCGCTACCGATGGAAAGCTTTGGGAGCTTTGGTATACCTCGGTCCCGAACGCAGAATCGGTGGAAGGCTACATCGCTAGCGCCTTGGACGAAAAAGCGAAAAATAAAGCATTGCCGTTCGCCGTGATTGAGAAAGAATCGGGGCGAGTGATTGGGTCAACACGATTGGCCAATGCGGATGCCGCCAATAAGCGCGTGGAACTTGGTTACACTTGGTACGCCAGCAGTTATCACCGCTCGTCGGTAAACACCGAGTGTAAGCGGTTATTACTCGCTTATGCATTTGAAAGCTTGGGGGTGATTGCCGTTGAGTTTCGCACCCATTGGTTGAATCAGGCATCGCGTGCGGCCATTGCCCGTTTAGGGGCCAAACAAGATGGTGTGTTGCGTAACCACAAGATCGTGAATGGCGTATACCGTGATACCGTTGTGTTCTCGATTATCGAAAGCGAATGGCCGGCGATTAAGCTAAACCTTGATTATAAGCTGGCGCGCTACCGTGGTTAAATTCGCGTTTTGCAATATCGTCACGTAAAGTAGCGCTTTTATTGACGAGCGCGTGCTCGAGTTGCTGAGAACCCTTATGGATACACAACCCAATAACCCGCTGCACGGGTTAACCCTACAAACCATTTTGACCCGTTTGGTTGAACACTATGGTTGGTCAGGCCTCTACCAACATATCAATGTGAACTGTTTTTCTAATGATCCTTCGATGAAATCATCGTTGAAATTTTTGCGTAAAACGCAGTGGGCGCGCGATAAAGTCGAAGCCTTGTATATTGATACCTTTTGCTAAGGGTAAAATACACGGATTGGCTATCGGTCGGTGTTTATTTTTAAGTGATTGATTTTAAGTAACTGTCGTTAAGGTGTCGGGGTGCTGTCGTGGTAATGTCGCCCCCATTTTGCATAGTGTCGCTAGGGAAGAGCACAAAGGAGCAAGGATGAACGTGAAAGCACTCAGAGTTCAAAAAGGGTGGTCGCAAGACCAATTAGCACAATTTAGTGGGTTAAGTGTTCGAACGATTCAACGTATCGAACGCGGCCACAAACCCGGATTGGAGTCGCTGAAATCGTTGGCTGCTGTGTTTGATATCGACATTAGTGATTTGCAAAAGGAGACAGACATGCAGGCAGATACTTCAATGAGTCCAGAAGAAAGAGCGATTGCCAATCGCGTCCGTGCCCTCGGCGGGTTTTATTCTCATTTGACGCGCTATGTGGTCGTGATGGCGATTTTGTTTATTATCAACTGGCAAACTAGCCCCGGCTATTATTGGGCTTGGTGGGCTGCAATGGGATGGGGGATTGCAGTGGTCAGCCACGGCGTCAGTGCTCTGGGAATTGTCGATCTCTTTGGTGATAAGTGGGAAAAACGCCAAATAGAGAAGCGACTGAATGCGCGGTCAAAGCGTTAGTCGCTACCTGATAACGCCGAGCGAATGTGCCTCGGCGTTTTTGTTTTTCACCAACTAACAGACATCTTTACTGAGATGCCGCTTGTCGCTGCTGGAAGCGCGTTGCGTGCTCGACTAGGCCCTTAAACAGTGCACGCTGACAGCGAAGATAAAGCAAGAATTCTGGATGCCACTGTACCCCCAGTGTATAAGGGCGGTTGGGCGACTCAATGGCTTGTACAATGCCATCTAAATCACGTGCGCTTACCGTCAAATCCTCGCCTAACGCGTTAATCGCTTGGTTGTGTAGGCTGTTTATTTTGCGTCTGCCTTGCCCCAACCGTTGCTGTATATGGCCGTTGACATCACGCAATATACACAAGGTTTTCATCGGGAATATTGTCCAGCGATGAGAGGTTTTTTTGCGTTGCTCGCGCAAGCTTTGGTGCAAGGTGCCGCCTAAACAGATGTTGAGAAGTTGCGCACCACGGCAAATGCCCAGCAAGGGCTTTTGGCTCGCTAATGCGCTTTTTATAACTTTGCTCTCTAGCGCATCGCGTTCAGAGTCGTAGTTGGGTTTCACTTCGGGCTCGGCGGCGTACAGCACAGGCTCGACATCGTGCCCGCCAGTAATCACCACGCCTTGATAGGCGTCTGGATCTAAGGTGGTGCCGGGGTGCAGTTGTAACGGTTTGCCTCCATAAAGTTTGACTGCCGCGGCGACAAAAAAACGTGGCAGCCTTGCGCCTTTACTAGGGCCGGTTATTGCGATGACGGGTTTATCCATAAATTGTGCACCTTTTCCGCCCAATTATTAACGATACGTGCCAATGGGTCGTTGAGATAGCCCAAATAGGCTTTGCAGCATGTTTCCAGTCGTGCAGGATCGGCGGCGAGTTTTTCGACTTCCACCCAATCGTTCCATGCTTCGTGAATGCCCCAATGGGGTCGGCTGACTTTACTGTCCGGCAACCGATAATGAAACGTTGGCCGTGCTTGTGTGAGCCCATCATCAATCACTTTATTCACTCGCTCAGCATCAAGGTGAGTGAATAAGGGCAGCATATCTAGCGCACGGTTGCGTGTAGGATTATCAATCAGATAGTCGTCGATTAGGGTATCGAGATCCGGCCAATAATCAGCGGCTAGCACGCGTTCAATATATGCTTTCGGGAAAGGGTCGACATAGTTGGTTAGACGCCGCGATAAATCAATATCAGCACGCTTTAAAAGCCAGTCATACAAACATAAGAATGCTTTTAAATGAGCACAAATCGTTTTGGCGGTTAAATCAGGCAGCTCTGGGTTGAGCTGCATGCCAAACGCATAAACTGGGCTGTCTTCGGTTCCTTCGGCACCTTGTTGACGCAGATGAGCAATGAGTTGGTCAACCTCTTGCAGGCGGTCAAGTGGCAGAGGCGGGCCGACAATTTCCACGGGGACAAAGGCTTTTGCCGCCCATGCCAATAGATCTTCGGCGGATTGATCCAGTCGGTTGGTCACGGTGTTTTCACTACGATCGCTTTGTCCCAAGCGCTTGAGCTTGGCATAGTCGAGTTCCACTACCCAGTCTCCGGCTTTGTCTCCGCTCAAGCGGCGATCATATCGACCCCCTCGCTTGATGTGTAGGGAGAAAAAATCCGCCACTAAACGCGTAATGGTATCCAGCTCTAAGCCACTGAGCTCTATCTCAACGCCTACGCGACGCGTTTTCCCCTCAGCGTTGGTGATCTGAGGCGGTGTTTTCAGTGATGAATCTGGCGCATCCATGGTTTTTTAAGCCTCATTTTTATCAACGATAGGTAAGAGGTGGGGATAAACCTTTGACACTTAAAGGTCTGAGGGGATAAATAATAAACACCTGTTCAGTGGTGTCGAGACCACTGAACAGGTTGATGCTTAGCCATTAACAACGGCATCTGTTCTGTTTTCTATGCGTTCTTGTGCCCAGCTTTCAAACGCCATGCGCTTGATTTCATTGAGAGCTTCGCTGGGTAGAGGACTCTTTATACCAACTTGAATCGTGTCATCATGGTACAGATATAGTCGAGATAAAAATTGCTCAAAGGGTAAGGAAGCTTCCCCGTATTGCTCTCCTTTCCCTTGCGTAGACACCACCACATCGTGTCCCCAATCTTGACCACTATCGTTATTGGGGTTGTAAAAATAAACCCGCATCACGCTGTCTTGGTCAAGGGCGATACGTATCAAGGTGATCGCGTGCCAGCCGACAAATCGGCCCTGGCTGCTGGTGACTGCGATCCCAACCGGCTGGGGGTGTATAACGGGAATATTGCCGTTATAAAGCGGATGATAACTGCGATAGAAGCGCTCGATAAAACTATCAAACTCTTTCAGTTGTCCTGTTTTAACGTCAACGGCAATCATGAACTCACGCCCCACGTACCAACCATGAAATTCTGGATTGATCCACTTATGGGGGTCTTGCTCTCGGTTAACACAAAGCCGGCCCATTTCGATGTAAAGTTTATCCAAATGCGGCACCAGAACGACTGACACAGGGTCAGTATCGAATGGCAGCGCGGTACTCAGCCCCTGTAAGAGGGTGTGAGAGTCTAACGACTGTCCTTCAAAATGCATGCGTAGGCTCTGATTGCAAGCAACTTGAACGATACAGTTGAGTAAGTAATCAGGGTCATTATACGCCCACATGGATATTGCACGTGCCGATTGGCAAGTCGGGTTGTTGCCTTGAGCCACACCTAGCGGCTGGCCAAGCACTGACATGACACCCGCTAACAGATGAACGCGAGCGGGGAGTTGCTCACCAAAGGCCAAGGTCAGTGTATGGGCGACGTCTGGGTGTAGGTTGAGATGAATCTGACGCCACAGACTCGGGGCGACAGGCGCATCGAACAGAACACCCCTTTCAAGCATCATTGCCAAACCATACACAGCTTGCGCGGTTTGCGGATAAATGGCTTCCTGGATCAGTGTGTGCACCAGCTGACGATAGGTCACTAGGCAGTCTAAGCCAGTATTACTTAAACCTAGCGCGGTGGGGAGTGTGTCGCTTCCCTCATTGTCCAGTAACCATCGTAAAAATATGGCGTGGTAATCAGATGCTAAACCGACATCATGCATCGCACGTGCAAATCCCAACGCCTCTTGTTGTAAAGCATTGCTGTCCATTGCATTCAGACGCTCACAGTACGCGTCCAACCCCGGATCGTCATAGCAGCCCTGGGTTGGGCCGTATAACGCACTGACAAGACGATCGATGCCGAGCTTAGCTTCACCGAGGTTAATCTGCTCCTGCGACACCAAAATAGAGATCTGATTGATCATCGCCTTAATTGGATTGACCTGAATGGGGCGCTGCGCGAGTACACGCCAAACTTCATCAACCAGTTCACTGAGAATGGTTTCATAGCCCAAGTGGCTGAGAATAAAACGATATAAAGTACTAATAGCGGGCGCCGTTGCACCGAGTCGAATACGGCTCGACTCATCGGTAAGGCCCATTACGAGTGATAAATTGAGGCTTAATACTCTGGCAAGAAATTGATGTGCTTCTTGTTGGGAAAAAGGCGGGGAAGAGAGCTTCCCCTCGACGATAGCCAGCATTCGAAGCTGGCTGAGACAATCTAGCACCACGGTGGCTTTGTCGGCATGCGCGAGGGTATCTGGCACGAGATTCGGTACGAGATACTCGGGCTGCCCCCAATCTGTTCCCTCAAAAAGGCCTGCCTCAGTGAGAGTGACAATCCGTGAGTACAGTTGATTAATGCCGTCATCCTGTGCCAATACACGCCCACAAATATCAATCACGTGAAATTGGTGGCGTGCCTTGGCGATGGAGCTTACTTGACCAAGTTGTTCAACGGCATGATCAAGCTTATTGAGTAAGCTAGACATAGAAATCAAGGTCTTCCTGTGCTTTTAATAAGTCACGCATAACATGCGGGTCGTCACCATAAAAGTGTAGCAAACCCCAGTGTGTGCCAAATGCACTTCGTTTAGGCACTTTCCCCTCCATAGGCGACTGCAGCTCATGAAACTCAAAGTACTCGTGATTCTCAGTCTCTTCAGGTATGGCCAGCTGGCTTACCACTCGGCGTCTTGGATATACCCCAAAGGTACCGGCGACGCCTTTGGCATCTTTGATAGGTGTTGGGAAGAAAGCGTCGAGTTCCTCGTCAGTTGTTTTAGGATCAAACGCCACCACCATCGCTTGATAGCAGTTAAAGTCATAAACACGTTCAATAATTTCAAAGCCTTGGAAACCGGGTGGGCGGTAGGCTACTTCACCGAAGTACATCTGACCATCGTTGGTAACAAAGTACTCTGGATGGATAAAGCCGAAATCAATATCAAACGCTTCGATCAGCTTCTCGATTTCCTGGGTTACTTTTTCCCGATATTTTTCCAACTCGGGGGAGGCCGGGACGAAAACAGAGTAGCCGAGGGTGACGTACTCGGAGATGTTTAAAAACTGGATTTTGCGGTTTTTAATGAATGCTTCGACAGCAAACTCCCAACCATCGAGGTGGCTTTCCATTAATAGCGGGAACTCTTCATCGGAAACACGATCGAGATCATCAGGCTCACGCACCATCCAATGGCCTTCGCAGCCTGCTTTGTCAAAGGCTTTGAGGTGGATCGGGTCATTTGGGTCGCCGTCAAGTTTCAGTAAGGCTTGGTTAACCCGGCGCAGGAAACGTACCACGTCGGATTTATCTTGCGCTTCTTCAAAGATCCCAACCCGAATACCGCCGATTTGTGCACGGCGTTTCATTAAGGATTTATCGCGGAAAAGAAGCGACTGTCCCATCAGCTTAGGGTTTTTGAGCAGCACGGCGTTAATGGCGCCGGCCCATTCTACGGTTTCTTCGAACAGAGGAATCGCCACATCGACGCCCATTTCTTGTAGGGTGGTGGCAATTTCAAAGGAACGGTCATTGAGGCGCTCAAAGTCCCAAGGAAGGTAGGGGATATCATGCTCTTTGGCATACTCTTCTGCCCATGTTGGGGCAACAACGACATATTTACGATCGAAACGGCTAATCGCATCAATTGCATTGAGGCTCCATCCTAGAATGGCGACGAAGCCTTTGTTTGGATCATAGTCAGCCATATTGCTTCCTTTTACGTCGAATGTGTTTTGTCACTCTCACATAGCTAGGTCTAAATAGTAACCACTTGCCCCTGTTTCTCTGCTGGAAGTGTGCGCTAGCTAGCTGGAATCAGTAAGAACAATGAATTGTTTCATTGACAAAGACTTACTTGCTTGAGCTTGTCTGACAGGGGCGGGGATGGTCGAAAAAGTGTGAGATTGATTGTTAAATACCTCTACCTGCATTGGTTAAAAACTTGTAACTTATGTGCAAAAAGAACACAACGGCATAATGACAAGCAAAGTACACTAAAAACATAATTTCAAGTTATTCAGGGAGTGAAGTATGGCAAAGCGGGTAGTGGTATTAGGTGCAGGCATGGTAGGTGTCTCTGTGGCATGGCACCTTTTAAAGCGCGGGTATGAGGTCATCGTGGTCGATAGGGTAAGCCCCGGACAAGAAACCTCATTTGGTAATGCCGGGATTATTCAGCGCGAGGCGGTTAGACCCTACGCATTTCCCCGTGACCTTGCCACCTTATTGCGCGTATTGCCGAATCGCTCGGTCGATATTCGTTACCGTCCTACGAGCGTTATCCGAGCCGCCCATCCGTTATTACAATACTGGCATTATTCCAGTGAGAGTAAATACAAACAATTGGTGCCAGAGTACGCGGCGTTAATTATGCAGTCGTTAGACACTCATGAGGAAATGATTGCCTCCGCGAACGCAGCGTCCTTGATTCGTAAGGAAGGTTACCTCAAGCTTTTCCGCACGCAAAAAGCCTTAGATGATGAATGCACGCGTGCCGCCGCAGATCGTGCCAACTATGGCGTTGACTATGAGGTGCTAAACGCAGCACAGATCGCGACGATGGAGCCAAATTTAACGGCTTCGCTGGCGGGCGCGATCCACTGGAAACAACCTTGGACAGTCACCGACCCAGGCGCTTTGGTCAAGGCCTATGCTGACGATGTGATTGCTAAAGGCGGCGAGATTAAACGCGCGAACTTGCAGGCATTGAAACAAGCAGGCGAGCAGTGGGTTATCGAAACCGATGACGGTCAGTTACATGCTGACCAAGTCGTAATGGCAATGGGTCCTTGGTCCTCTTACTGGTTGCGTCAACAAGGTCTAGAGGTCCCTTTGTTTACCAAGCGTGGTTATCACATGCATTACCAATGCGATGAGAAAAAGCCACTTAATCACTGGATTATGGATGCGGAAGTGGGGTATTTGCTGGCACCTATGCGTGCAGGTATCCGCTTGACCACGGGCGCAGAGTTAACCGCCTTGGACGCCCCCACGGATCAAAGCCAGCTGCAAGCAGCAGAGCATGAAGCGAAGGCTTTGTATCCTATTGGCGCGCGTATTGATGAAACGCCGTGGAAAGGCGGACGTCCGTGTATGCCGGACATGAAACCGGTGATAGGTGAGGCGCCGCAACGTAAAGGGTTATGGCTTGCCTTTGGTCACGGCCACCAAGGATTTACGTTAGGGCCGGTCACCGGGAAATTATTAGGGCAAATGATGGATGGGGAGGCCACGGATGTGGATATGCAACCCTATCGTGTCACCCGATTCGGCGGATAACCCTATGATGAGGCATGAGTTGCACGCGATGAAAACGCGTCACCGCGCGCGACTCATGATGCACTCAGAGGTATAATAGCGACACCGCTAAGCAGAGCGTGCAACGCGCCATTGGCGTGGGTGAGGAAGGCGTGGCAGCAACAGTCCTGCGATTACAATGACAATGCCCACCACCTGAAGTTGGCTCACGGCTTGTCCCATCAAAAACGCGGTGAGTACCGCGAACACAGGCACAAAGTTAAAAAAGAGTGCTGCATTGGCAGAGCCGAGATGGCGCACGCCGTTGAGCCAGAGTAAGTAACCAGCGACAGTACCCAGCACACCGATATAAAGGAGTTCGGAGACGGCTAATGGGGTGGCTGCGAGCACTTCGCCAAACGGATGAACGTTTGGGGTAAGTGCACACATGATGCCAATCACAGTCGCACCACTGAGCATGCCTAAAAACGTGTAGGGGATCACCGGCATCCAGCGGCCAATGCCTTGGCTGAAGAAGGTGTACGCACTCCATGCAAACATGCCAGTGAAAATCATTTGGTCACCTTGGTTAAAGTTTAATTGGCTGAGCATCTGCCACTGCCCATTGGTGAKCACCACGAGCACGCCCGATAAACTCACCACCAAGCTGAAAACTTGTCCCTTACGCGGCAATGCACGAATCGCGATACAGGCGATAAGTGAAGTCACCAACGGGCTGAGCGCCATGATTAATGACCCATTGGTCGCTTGGGTATACTCGAGTCCGGTGAACAAACAGAGGTTAAGGCCGCCAATCCCCACAGCGCTGACGGTGGTTGCCCACAGCCACTGCTTGGCGCTGAGTGTGGGAACGCGGGTACGGGTGAGCTTGAGATAAAAGCYTAGACAAATCGCGGCGACGGCAAAGCGCCAAAAGACCAAGGTGAGCGCATTCACTTCATTCAGCGCATCTTTACCAATAGGAAAAGTGCTACCCCAAAAAAAGGCACATAAAATGAGAAGGGCAACGGCTTTCCACAGTGAAGCAGTAGTTGTCATAGCAAGACCTGACTTGTTGAGTGATGGGCGCTAGTGTATAAGTTTCAAAATATGAATAAACCGGCAATATCAGAACGGTAGATTCCAAATATGAAACCTAACTATTCCTTAGACGATTTGCGCTGTTTTTGTACTGTGGCGCAGTTGGGGAGTTTTAAAGCCGCGGCGCAGCAGCTTGCCATGCCGCAATCCACCCTAAGCCGTCGAATTCGCCAGCTTGAGCAGGATCTTGCCCTGCGTTTACTCAATCGCGATGCACATCGTATCTCTCTGACCCAAATTGGCCATCGCTATTTTGAACGTGCCGCAGGATTATTCGATGAGTTGCAGACACTGAACGATGATTTGGTGAGCGAGAAACATCACCCTCAGGGCAAAATTCGTATCAGCGCACCCATCAATGCCGGTAAGCAGTTTTTACGCCGCGTCTTTTTCGACTTTATGCGTGAGTATCCAGAGATTCAACTGGATCTTAACTTTTCCAATAGCTTGATAGATATTGAAGCGGAAGGCATGGATGTGGTGTTTCGAGTCGGGAACCCCGTGGTCGAAAATTGGATTGCACGGCCGCTCACCGATATTCACTTCATTTTGTGCGCCAGCCCTGACAGTGACTATCACGATGTGCGCTCTCCTAGTGATCTGAGTGGTAAACCGGTGGTGATTTGTCATCCAATGACGGTTTGGGAACTCACACACCATCAAACGGGGGAGGCGTTTGATTATCAAGCCACCACGGGTATACGTGCAGAAGTGGATGAAATTCAGATGTTAACCCATGCGGTGGAGGCTGGATTTGGCATCGGCTATATTCCTGATTATTCCGCGCTACCTTTGATAGAAAAGGGTGAATTACAGCGCGTGTTACCGCAATGGTGCAGTCGAGCGCGCACGCTATTTTTACTCTATCGAGACCGAGAACAAGTGCCTTTGCGTGTTCGATTGCTGGTGGAATTTGTTCTCGCGCGTTTTATGTCCTCTTAGCGCGTAACCGGATATAAAAGGCTGTTGCCCGAGACAATAGGGGCCACGTTGCAGTGGCCCCAATGGGTGCGATTTTTCGATTAATCGCTATGATGCGTGTGCGCTGGCGATAACTCGGTGGATGCCGGCGTGATGGTTTTGGCTAAGAACAGATACATAGCAGGTACCACGAACAGGGTGAACAAGGTGCCCAGTGTCATCCCACTAGCAATCACTAGCCCCATGGCAAAACGGGCGCCAGCACCGGCTCCTGAGGCAATCAATAGCGGGATCATGGCGAGCACCGTCGCTGCCGTGGTCATCAAGATAGGGCGTAAACGGATGGCGGTCGCTTCTTCAATCGCCTCACGCTTGGTCCGTCCTTCTTGCTGGAGCTGATTGGCGAACTCGACGATCAATATACCGTGTTTAGCAATCAGACCAACGAGGGTGAGCAAGCCAACTTGAGTGTAAATGTTTAAGGTAGTAAACCCTAGGCTGATAAATATCAGCGCGCCACAGACACTCATTGGCACGGTGACCAAAATAATGATTGCGTTTTTAAACGACTCAAACTGCGCCGCTAAGATCAAGAAAATCACGATTAAAGCAAAGAAGAAGGTCACGACCAGTTGCTGGCCTTCGCTCATAAACTGGCGTGACTGCCCGGCATAATCGACACTAAAGCCTGCTGGCAATTCTGTCGCCGCAATTTCTTCGAGTACACCCAGCGCTTCCCCCAAGGGAACACCAGGGCGCGGTACACCGGAAATTTTCACCGCATTCAGCTGCTGAAAACCGCGCAATGCTTGGGGCTGCACACTTTCTTCTAAGGTCACTAACGTTGACAGCTGAACCAATTCACCGTCTTGGTTGCGAGTGTAAAACTGGCGCAATTGTTCCGGTGTGAGGCGTTCATTACGCGCCACTTGGGGGATCACTCGGTAAGAGCGGTTTTCCAGTGAAAAGCGTCCCGCATCCGCCCCGGATAACAATGAGCCCATATCCGCGGCGAGCTGTTGCATATCGACGCCCATCAAAGCCGCCTTTTCACGGTCGATCTTGACCGTTTGTTTGGGGCGGTCAATGCTCAGATCGGTATCGACAAAGATAAACCGCCCAGTCTGCATCGCTTTGCCCACAATATTGTTCGCCACTTCATTAATCGCCTCAAAGGGTTGTGTTGAGCCGATAATAAATTCAACCGGTGTGCCGCCGCCCGGAGACGGCAGTGAAGGGGGCACCAAGGCAAAGCTGCTTAAGCTCGGTTGGCTGTCCATAAAGGGTTGAATCTCGTTTTCCAAAATCGCTTGGGTACTGCGCTCTCGCTCATCCCATGGCGCAAGTACAATACCGGCTATTGCGTTATTGGTGCCGCCAGAGCCATTGATAATAAAGACGTTGTCGATTTCTGGTACATCGTCAATCAGACGGTTTAATTCATCGGTACTGGCAGACAACGCATCCAGCGTGGTTTGGCTGTCGGCTTCGAGTATGGAGAACACAAACCCTTGGTCTTCGGCGGGCTCAAGCTCAGAAGGACTGGTGATAAACAAGAAATAGCAAGACACTAAAACAATCGCGCCGAACGTGAGGATCACCGCATTGGTATTCAACAAGCTATGGAGTGTGCGTTGGTAGCGATGATGCAATCGGTCAAACTGCTTATCCAGCCAGTGCTCAAGGGAGCGCTCTTGGGTCGCTTTGTCCGCCTGATAGGGCTTGAGCACATAGGCACACATCATGGGCGAGAGCGTGAGTGCCACCACGCCGGATAAGATCACCGACGCGGCGAGGGTAAAGGCAAATTCAACAAACAACACCCCGGTTAAGCCACCGACAAAGCCGATGGGCAGGAACACCGCGACCAAGGTAGTCGACATGGTGATAATCGGCCACGCCAGCTCGCGCGCGCCTTCCAGTGCGGCTTGTGTTCGGCTTTTACCTTCTTCGATATGGCGGTGCACGTTTTCAAGCATGATAATCGCATCATCAACCACCACACCAATCGCCAGCACCATGGCAAGCAGTGTCAGTAGGTTGATGGAAAATCCTAACAGCCACATTAAAAAGAAGGTGCCGATGAGCGATACGGGGATCGCGACCGCAGGAATGACCACCGAGCGTAACGACCCCAAAAAGCCATAAATCACAAAGACTACGATGGCTAAGGCGAGAATAATCGATATCACTACTTCATCAATGGCATTATCAATATACTCGGTTGAATCATAGGCGATATACGCCGACAACCCTTGAGGCAACTGGGTGGTAATGTCGGCATCCCATACCTGATTCACCGCCTCAATCACATCCAGCGCATTGGCATCTGGCGAGACTTCGATGCCGATAAAGGTGGCATCGAGCCCGTTAAAGTTGACCGATGTTTGGTAACTTTCCGCGCCGAGCTCAACGGTCGCCACATCACTCAAACGCACAACAGATTGGCCATCACTGCTGATCACCAGATCTTCAAATTGTTTCACGTCATGAATGTCGGTGGCGGCGTTTAAATCAATCGCTACGTCTTGGCCTTTGGTGCGCCCTAGCGTCGCAAGCACATTATTGCTGCGCAGGGCGGCAATCACATCCGTACCGGTGAGATCGTACGCGGCCATTTTGACCGAGTCGAGCCAGATTCGCATGGCAAAACTACTGGCACCCAACACATCAGCACGCTGCACGCCGGGAATCGTCGACAGCTGTGGCTCGACCACCCGGACCAAATAATCGGTAATTTGATTATCAGTGAGGACGTCAGAATAAAACGCGAGGTACATCGCTGCGACCGTTTCCCCCACCTGCAGGGTGACGACGGGCTCACGGGCATCATCAGGGAGCTCTGAGCGCACCTTATTCACCTGTGCGGCAATCTGCGTGAGTGCTTCATTCGGATCGTAATCAAGGCGTAAATAGGCTTCGATGGTGCTCACACCAGCGGTTGAGGTGGAGACTAAGTAATCAATCCCTTCTGAGGCAGCGATTTCACGCTCCAGCGGCGTAGTGATAAAGCCTTGAATCAGGTCGGCATCTGCACCGATATAAGTGGTAGAGACACTGACCACTGCATTTTTGATCTCGGGGAATTGCCGCACATTCATGTCGGTGATGGCGCGTAAGCCGAGCAAGATAATGAATAGGCTCACTACGGAGGCCAAGACGGGTTTCTTGATAAAGACGTCGGTAAATCGCATCGAATCGCTCCTATTGATTCACAACGTTGGGATCAAGATCTTCGCTCGGCTGAACACGCTCATTGTCACTGATCTTGATGTTGCTGCCGTTACGGAGCTTGAGGAGGCCGGAGGTAACGATACGGTCACCGGGTTGAAGGCCGTCTTTAATCACAATCATGTCACCGCGGCGCGCGCCCGTTTGCACAAAGCGCTGTTGTACCGTCAATGCATCGTCTTGCTCTTGGATCACGAAGACTGCGTTGCCATACGGATTAAATTGAATTGCGCTTTGTGGTGCCAGCAAGACATTTTGCGTTTCTTCACCTTGATCAAGGCTCACGCGTGCGAACATACCTGACCGTAAAACGGCATCTGGGTTGTCAAAGGTGGCTTGAATATCGACACTGCGACTCGACGGCGTCACAACCGGCGAAATTGCAGTCACTGTGCCGGCAAAGACCTCGTCAGGCTGTGCGCTAATCGTGGCAGAAACGGTTTGACCATTTTTCAACGTGCTGAGTTGCTGTTCCGGCAAGGTAAAGTTGAGGTGAATCGGGGTCACTGACGTGAGTGTCGCAACCGCTGTCCCCGGGGACATTAATTGGCCAAGACTGACTTCTCGGATGCCAATGATGCCGTCGAAAGGCGCGGTTAATGACTTTTGCTCAATGCGCGCTTTTTGGCTGTCGACAGCGGCAATCGCTTGTTTGGCTTCGCTTTCTTTGCGCTTTAGCTCTGACTCGGAGATGTTTTTATCTCTAAATAGCCGCTGATAACGCCGCAGTTCAAGTTGTGCCAGTTCTGCCACGGACTCGAGCCGACGCAATTCTGCCTCATCAACGCTGGCATCTAGCGTGAGGAGCAATTGTCCCTTTTTCACCGATGTCGCGTTATCGAACATAATATCGTTGACAATGCCGCTTGCCTCGGTGGTTAGCTGGGTTTCATTAATGGCCGCAAAACTGCCAATAGTGGTCTGTTGTTCACGCCAAGGGTGGGTTGAGACTGTGGTGGCCGTCACGGTGACCGTGGGGGCAGGCATGTTGTCAAAGAATTGGTTCATAAAATGGTTGCCTACCGCTTTGTAAGCAAAAATTCCCCCAAAAAGGAGACCACATGCGACTAACATAATAATCAAACGTTTTATCATAAAAATCCCTGAACAGAGTTGCTATCACCACCCTTGGCTAACAAGTACAGACGAAGGCGCAAAAGGTCGATTAAACCAATAACAAATATCGAATTGACCAATACAAACCTTATCACTGTTTGGTTCATTAATTGCGAGTAAATTGATGATCTTGTGGTATGACGCAGCTTAACGTTATCTGTCAGATGGAATAAGGAGAGAGCGGATGCTATTAAATGCAAACAGTACGGTGAACGAAGCGGCGCTGCGTGCCATGGCGCATATGCCAACGCGCAGTTTGCCGGTGCTGGTGGATAACAGCTTCAGCCAAAAACTAACGGATGCGGACTTGATGCGCATTGCGGTGCTGCTAGCCCAAAAAAGCGCTGAGGAAGGAGGATGCCCCATCGGCGCGGTGATTATTGACAATGAAACACGTCGTATAGTGGGCAAAGGACACAACACCTTGGTGCAAGAAAACCATCCCTACAACCACGGTGAAACGGCCGCGATACGTGATGCCGGGCGAATCGACTTCAGCCAAACAACTTTGTTTACCAGTTTAAGCCCATGCGATGTGTGCGCGGCATTGATCGCCATGCGCGGTTTCTCTCGAGTGGTGGTAGGGGATATCACCAGTGCGAGCGGTAACGAGACGGTGCTGCAAGAGAAAGGGGTGATGGTTGATGTGCTGGAAGATCCACAGGGCATTGCGCTGTATCAGCAATTTAGAGCCGAGCACCCCGAACAAGAGTTGGAAGATTGGCAAGGTGTGAGTGCCGTAAACGCTCGACAAGGATGAAGCGCCGCGCAAAGGCGGCGCTAGTTACTCGACAAAATAAGATTTAGCTATTGATCACGTGAAGAAAGTGTAGATGCTTTTCGTAGTGATCCAGCATATCTTCAATCACTTGCGCTTGATTGTAGCCCGCAATATTGTATTGCTGGCCGCCTTCCCGTAAGAATACCTCTGCACGATAATGGTGTGGCGTATCCAATGTCTCATTATCCGCTAAGGTTTTTAGGTTAAACGTGTGGCTGGCATAGGCACGGGCTCGTACTCCGTAAATAAAATCAGGGTCATTGCCGTGGTGAACTCGCAGATAGCAGCGATCGTGTTCGCGGTTGATACTGACATCCAGCGCCTGCTTCTCAAGCTCTTCGGCGACCGCACGCATCGCGGGCTCAATGGTTTTATCCAACATTACAGCGATTTCCTGCCACTCAGGTGAAGCCACCAAGGTTTGTAGGCGATTTTGCCAGTTTTCTGCGTAATGTGGACTATGGCGCGTCACATTGCCCGGTATCGTCGCCAGATGTTGGAGACTATCGCGTTTGAGAGCCTCCATTTTTAACGCTTTAAGCAAACCAAAGCCAACCGCGAGTAAAATGACCGCAAAAGGCAGTGCCGAAGTCAGAGAGGCTGCTTGCAGTGCAGATAGGACATTGCTACCGCCAGCCAGGACCAACGCTGAGGCGACTAAACCTTCGGCAAGCGCCCAGAAAATACGCAATTTTACCGGCGACTCGCCATCATCCTTGGACGTTAAGGTATCGATCACCAACGAGCCCGAATCGGATGAGGTGACAAAAAAGGTGATCACCAATAAAGTTGCAATCACGGAGGAGACACCTGCCAACGGGAAACTATCCAAAAAGTGGAATAACGATGTTGAACTGTTGGCAAATACTTGGTCTACCAAGTTTGGCATGGTGTTGGTAAGAATACCGTGTAGCGCGGTATCGCCAAACACAGTTAGCCAAATAAAGGTGACACCGACAGGGACAAAAATGACGCCAAGAATGAACTCGCGGATCGTCCGGCCGCGAGATATCCTTGCGATAAACATCCCTACAAACGGTGACCAAGCGATAAACCACGCCCAGTAAAAGAGTGTCCATCCCCCTAAAAAACCATCTGTACTTTCATCACCTGTATAGGCGTAGGCATTAAATGTCATATCAACCATTGATGACAAATAGGTGCCAATATTTTGCCCTAATGTTTCGAAAATAAAGAGGGTAGGACCTACCGCCACGACAAAGAGCAGTAAGGCAATCGCTAGCCAGAGATTTAAATCAGACAATCGACGGATGCCTCCATCGAGCCCCAGTACGACTGAGATGGTGGCGAGTCCCGTCACACAAGCAATCAGTATTAACTGCACGCTGGTTGTTGTCGGAATATCAAATAAATAGTTCAAGCCTGCGTTTATCTGCATCACGCCCAAGCCCAAAGAGGTAGCAATACCAAACATGGTGCCAAAAACAGCAAATACGTCGACGGTATAACCAATTGGGCCATGAATACGTTTACCAATTAGAGGATAAAGTGCTGAGCTAATGCGGAGTGGTAAACGATGGCGAAAACTAAAATAGGCGAGGGCAAGGGCGACAATGGCATAAACGCCCCATGCATGTAACCCCCAATGGAAAAAGGTCATGCGCATTGCTGCTTTAGCCGCTTCTGCGGTATTGCCTTCGCCAACTACTGGGGTCGCATAGTGAAATACTGGTTCGGCGACCCCGTAAAAAATTAACCCGATCCCCATGCCAGCAGAAAAAAGCATCGCAAACCATGAGTGGTAGCTGAACTCGGGCTCACTGTGATCCGGACCCAGCTTAAATTGGCCATAGCGGCTCAGTGCAAAAATCAAGGCCAGGCCAAGGTATAGCCCCATCGCGAGTAAGTAAAACCAGCCAAAGGTGTCGATGATCCAAGCTTGCGCGCTACCAAATAGCGCGCCGGCGGTATCTGGCACGCTAATGGTAAAAATAACAAAAGCCGCGATTAAAGCGGCGGCGGGATAAAATACCGGCGGGTTAATGCCCGCGCTTATTGATGAGTGTTCGTGACGCATAATGAGTTTATTTGCCTGTGAGTGAAAAATTGTCGGGTTAACGTGTTCTTTTTTTCGAGCGGCCGTTAATCCAAGCCATTGGTGGCATCGCAGGCATATACAGTGCGGGAAACGAATCTCGAGATGACTGATATTGAGGCGATTTTTTCTGATTCATCGCGTCTCTCCTTATCTCTGTTTCAGTGAATGTGTTGGTGTACTTTGGCGAAAACGCTACAATCATGAAAACGAATTTTTATAATAGGGTCATCACAAATCATGATGCGTGAGTCAGGCGCCGTGCGAGAGCTCGATCTCGTGGTTCTTAAAACCTTTGTCGCCGTGGTAGAAAAGGGTAGCTTTACCCGAGCTGGAGAGAGCTTATACCTTGCGCAATCTACCGTGAGTGCACATATGAAACGACTCGAGGCACTATTTGAAAAACCGTTGCTGCAACGAGGGCAGACTGCTGTACTGCCTACTCCTGCAGGTGAGCGGTTATTGGCGCATGCCAGACAGCTACTTAGGCAAAATGCACTCGCTTGGCAAGAGATGACCGACCAACGGCTAGACGGCGTCGTTCGTTTAGGGATCCCTGATGACTACTTAATCTATCTTCCTGAGGCGCTCTCTATGTTTGAGGCTCGTTACCCAGGGGTAGAGCTTGAGGTGAGCTGTGGTTTGAGTGTCGAACTGGTACAAGAAGTAAAAGCCGGTGCGCTAGATATCGCGATAACGACGCGTCAGCCTAACAGCCCGGGTGGCGAAGTATTGCGCGCCGAGCCGATGACGTGGGTCACGGGTGTGGGGCACGATACGCATCAGCGCCAACCTCTACCTTTGGCGCTGTCTAAGCAAGGGGTGTGTATTTTCCGAGAGCGTGCACTGGCGGCCTTAACATCAGCCGGTATTACCCATCGAATTGCGTATTCGAGTGCAAGTTTGTCAGGGCTTTCGTCAGCCGTTCGTGCAGGGCTGGCGATTACGGTGTTAACGCCATCGATGATGGGGGAAGGGCTTAGAGTACTTGGTGAAGAGGAAGGGTTACCGAAACTCCCCAATACTGAAATTACGTTGCATCAGCGTCAAGGTGACTTATCGGGGGCTGCGATTGCACTCATACAACAGTTGCGTGACAGTGTCATTTTCAAACCACATCAAGATGCGCTCGTCAATAAATAGAAGAGCGTGTCTCGGTTTGATGTTTGAGGGTATGACGTATCGCAAACATGGACGCTGTACTGCGCTGACATGACAATACATTCGGTTATACTGATTACGAAGTAACCAACGTGAAATGCTGCTTAATGACCAACTGGGTACGAAGGCTAACCATCGTTTGGCTGACCATGCTTTCTTTTCAAGTTTGGTCGGCAACCTCTGAGCCGCTCAATGTTTGTGTGGGGGATGGGAGTCCTTGGCCACCTTACACTTATTGGCAGGGTGAGACGCGGCAGCAAAAAGCGGACACCTTGACGGGTTATGCGACCGATCTAGTGCTTTCCGCACTAGAGCGTAACGACATTACTTATCAACTGGTATTTATGCCTTGGGCGCGCGTGCAGCATGAACTGGCAAGAGAGTCTGGCCGTTGTGACCTTACTTGGGATGCGAGTTATAAACCTGAGCGTGCGCAGTACAGTCGACTGACAACGCCCTTGTATTCTATCTCTCTCGGATATCTATATATCGGTGATCCAGCGGCCAATGTGCGGCCAAGATTGCCCGTATCGGACTCAGTGTGTGGTGTGAATGGCTACAACTATGCCGGCTTTGGCGACAACCCTAAGCCGAGGTTTGAAGCCAATACTTTGCAGCAGGCTTTGCGTATGTTGGAAGCGGGGCGGTGCCGCTTTCTTGCCAGTGAAATAGAGCCTGTATTGGGTGGCATTCGCTTGGGGCTTTATCAATTTTCACGCGATCTTGCCTATATCTCTCTACCTAACCCTAAAGCCTTTCATGCTCAGGTCAGCCGCTATGCGCCGCAAGCGAATGACTTAGTGGCGCTAATAAACACGTATATAGCGTCCGCTGCGGAACGCGGCGAGATCGAAAAACTTCGTCAACATTATTTTCAAACAGGAGCGTTATGACGGGTAATCCTCCGCTATCTAGTCAACAGGCTGCGCTGTTTCAAAGCCTCAATGCGCAAGGTATTTCAGTAAATATATACCGCCATCAGCCTGTCTATACGTGTGAACAAGCAGACGCGCTCGGTTTGCATACTGATGCAAATCCGACCAAGAATTTGCTGTTGAAAGACAGAAAAGGAAAACAGTTTTTCTTGGTGGTGTTACCGGGCAAAGCCACCGTCAATTTAGCCGGATTGAGTGAAGCCTTGGGCACGTCTCGCCTATCGTTTGCGTCGTCGCAGCAACTTGAAACCTATTTACAGGCACAATCAGGCGCCGTATCGGTATTTGATGTAATGAACGATCCTGAGCATCGCGTCAGTTTGGTGATCGCGAATGCGATATGGCAAGTCCAAGCGGTGGAATGCCAGCCTTTTTGTCACGATCAAACTTGGGTTATTGCCACCCAAGATCTCGCCCGCTGGTTAAGCGCTATAGGCCGAGACTATCAAACGGTGGAGCATGTCGCTTAAACGATAGCGATGGCTGTTGGCAGCCATCGCTAACTAACTGCTACAGCAGGGCGAGAATCGCCTCGGCACTGGAGACTTCAAAGCTTTTTGGCGCTTCAACGTTCAAATGCGTGACGATGCCATTATCAATCACCATCGCATAACGCTGTGAGCGAATACCCCCAAACTTCCCTGAGTCCATTTCCAGGCCCAGCGCTTGGGTAAAGCTGCCATCGCCGTCGGCCAGCATATGAATCTGATTGGCGTTTTGTGCTTCGCCCCACGCCTGCATCACAAAGGCATCGTTGACGGAGACGCAAGCAGTCATATCGACGCCTTTTGCTTTAATCTCATCCGCCTTCACCACAAAACCCGGTAAGTGGGACTCGGAACAGGTTGGGGTAAAGGCACCCGGCACTGCGAACAGCACAACCTTCTTGTTGGCGAAAAGGGCAGGAATGTCGTGGGTTTGCATGCCATCTTCGGTGAGTTCACTGAGCGTCGCGCTAGGTAAAGGTTGTCCTTGCTGAATCATGATGACTCCTTTAATCGTTGTATGATTGTTCATTCTCAGCATAACATGCGTATTCATAAGCAAACATATTCGTCCCCATCCGAGTCTCTTTATCGGTATCGTCTGTTTATCATTGTGTGCTTAGAGTAAACTATCGTTCACTTCATTCTGTTAATTTACATTGCGTTTATGTCATCTTCTTACTCTTTTCCCAATGTCCATCAGGCTTACCACGCCCATGTCTACTATGAGGCTGACACCGAAGCGCAGGCGGATATTATCTATCAAGCAGCCGCTGCATCGTCACTGCCTATCGACCTTGGCCGCTTTCATCGCAAATGCGTTGGCCCACACCCAAAGTGGAGTTTTCAGATCGCTTTTGACAAAGCCGCGTTCGATGAGGTGATGACATGGCTTGAGGCGCACCGGGGCGATTTAACCGTGTTTTTGCATGGCGTGACGGGCGATGACTACATAGATCATACTGACCATGTCGGTTGGATGGGTTCGCCTGTTGAACTCAATCTGGCCATGTTTAAGCCCAAGCAATGAATACGTTTCTTGAGTATCCGGCGCTCCTGATTTGGCATGGCGATGACGAACTCTCGTTTGCATCCGATCCGGCGTCGCTTAAGGCGCTGTGCGAAAACGTGATCACAGAAGACGACCGGCTGGTGGATAGCCAAGGCGTATGCTGGTTGAGCCAAGACGGCGGTCAGCACTGGCAGCCGAGTGGGCAAATCATGCCACTTGAGCAGCTCGTGGCACATGTCCAAGCGCATTATGCGCAATTGGGTCAATGCTGTGTGGGAAAAATCCAGTTTAAAGATAGAGCCGCCGCCATCAAGAGTGTGGCGACGGTCCCTGAGAATTAACGGCTGTCAGCAATGCGACGTGACACTTTTAACGAAAAGTGCGGACCAATACGCTTGATGTTCAAGCGCTGCTTGTGGCGCAATCGAATGTGGCAAAGCTCAAGTATCAAACCAAATGCCATCGCAACATACACATAGCCTTTGTTGATATGAATGCCAGCACCTTCGGCCATCAGCAGCACGCCGAGTAGCACTAAGAACAGCAAGGCCAAGGTTTTAAACCCAGGATAACGGCTGACCAGATTATTTACGGGTTCTGCCGCGATCATCATAATGATAGCGGCGGTAATAATGGCGGCGACCATCACGGGCACATCTTGGGTAAGACCCACCGCAGTGATCACTGAGTCCATTGAAAATACCGCATCTACCGCAACGATTTGCAGCAAAATCACTGCCATACCGGTGCGCACTTGTGTCGAGTGGGTAATGGGTTCGCCATGGCCCAACCATGCCCACAGCTCTTTGGTACTTTTTAGCAGCAAAAAGCCACCACCAAACAGCATGATAAGGTCTTTACCGGTAACCGGTTCCGTACCAATCGTAAACAGTGGCGCGGTCAACGACATGACCCAAGCGATGGAGAGCAACAAGCCAATCCGGCTGATCACGGCAAGACCAATACCCAAGGTACGCGCGAAGCGGCGTTTCTCTTTGGGGAGACGCTCACACAATACGGAAATAAAGACTAAGTTATCGACACCCAACACCACTTCAAGGGTCAGAAGGGTAAAAAAGACCACCCAAGTTTGGGGTTCCATAAAGAGTGTTAACATACGATTGCCTCCTCATTAAAGGAAGCGGGGGAGGGCATAACACGACATCGGTCGCTATCCATGGATTTTTGATTACCTCTGTGACTAAAGAGCGCTTATAAAAGCACTCACTTGACACCTTGGCAAGCAGACAAACAGCGAGTTGACCAAAAATTGACAAAGCATGTAAACGATCAAACCTGTTGCTGAGTAAAACTCATCATGTTGGATTTAAAGAGGGAATAACAATGAAAAGAGGCTGGATGATTGGGTTATTGTCCTTAATATTGTCCGGATGCTTAGGCATGCCGAAACAAGTCACTCCCGTCAACGACTTTGAGCTGAACCGCTATTTAGGCACTTGGTATGAAGTCGCGCGACTGGATCACTCTTTTGAGCGGGGTTTATCGGATGTCACCGCAACATACAGCTTACGTGAAGACGGCGGCGTCAAAGTGATTAATCGTGGCTACAGCCGTGAAGAGGGTCAATGGCAAGAGGCAGAAGGCAAGGCGTACTTCGTTGAAAACGATAAGACGGGGTACCTAAAGGTATCGTTCTTTGGTCCTTTCTATGGCTCCTATGTGGTGTTTGATTTGGATGATGATTACCAATATGCCTTTATTTCGGGTCCTGACCACGATTACCTATGGCTGTTATCGCGCACGCCAACTGTCTCGGAGTCTGTGAAAGAGCAGTTTATTGCAGCGGCGAAACAGCGAGGCTTTGCCACCGAAGAGCTGATTTTTGTCGAGCACAGCCGCACGGACCCCAAACACAAGAAAACCCAGCAGTAGAAGAGAAGCATCATGCGAAAAACAGACAAGAAGTATGACAAAGCTATTCGAGAAGCACTGACTGAAGTCTGTGAGTTGACAATGGAAAAGGTCGAGGGGTTTGAATGGCTCACGCATGAGGTGAATTATCAACGCTTTCCACAAAGCTTAACCGTGCGGCTGATGTTTAAAGACAGGCAAACGCTAGCTAGCTTTGAGCAAAGTGATGACTACCAGCGCGCACTGGATGATATGCAATCTCGCCTTGCAGCTGCAGGGGTCACACTGAAAAACATTACGCGCCATGTCCAGTTAGGCACTCTGTAAGGCTGTGATTATTCGCACACTTACCGGTTGGCTGACACGCTACAGTGTAAAGTCGGTCATGAGGAGAGTGCTGTGTATCAACTCGATACGTCAATTTGGATAGCTGATGGAGAGGCTGTTCCCTTTTTCACGCTGCCCTACACCACACGTATGGTGGTGGTGAGGCTTGCCGATCAGTCCCTATGGATTCACAGCCCGATAAAGCTCACTGGCGCACTGCGCAGTGAACTGGCGTCGTTAGGGGTCGTTCGCTATTTAATCGCCCCTAACCAGTTGCACCACCTCTACTTAGCCGAATGGGTTGAGGCCTTTCCCGAGGCGCCACTTATTGGCACCCAACAAGTGGCGAAAAAGCGAAAAGATTTACGATTTGATTATCATTTTGAAGATCTGCTTGAGCCCGCTTGGCAAGATGACATTGCCCAGTGTTTGATTACAGGGTCTCCAGTGATGACAGAATGCGTGTTTTTTCATCGGCAAAGCCAAACGCTGATTGTCACTGATCTTATCGAAAATTTTCGTCCAGAGGCATTTTCACCTTTTAAACGCAAAATTGCCGAGTGGTCAGGTGTGACAGCCCCCAATGGTAAGACACCACTTGATTGGCGATTAAGCTTTTGGTTTCACAAAGACGAATTAGCAACACACATTCGCACCTTGATTCATTGGGCACCACAGCGTCTTGTCATGGCACATGGCGAAATCATTGATGAGGCGGTGCCCCATTTATTGCGCGCTTTTTCATGGTTAGGTAAAGACAAACTGACCGCCCCAACGGATTAAACCAAGGAGCAATGGTATGGAAGCACGAATTAGTATCATCACATTGGGGGTTGCAGATCTCTCTCACTCTTATGATTTCTATCGCCAGTTGGGATTTCCCACGCATAGTCATCCCGAAGAGGGGATTGTGTTTTTTAGTACGGCAGGCACACGCTTGGCGCTGTACCCCATTGATGCCTTGGCTGATGACATTAAACCTGGCACAGCTGTGGCGGAGACGGGTTTTGGTGGCATTACGTTGGCGCATAATACGCGGTCCAAAGAGGAAGTGGATGAGGTGTTGGCGTTGGCAGAGCGATGTGGCGGTCGTATTGTTAAACCCGCACAAGACGTTTTTTGGGGAGGCTACAGCGGCTACTTTGCCGATCCGGATAACTACCTTTGGGAAGTCGCTTATGGCGATTGTTGGCAGTTTGATGATAACGGCAGCCTTGTCTTGGATTAATGACCATGGATGTCTTTTTGGAGCAGTTGCAAATGCAGGGGACAGAGAATGATGCCCTGCAACACGATAAAGGTGAGAAGTGGCTGAATATCACGCCTGGAACCGGAAAATTCTTAGCGCTGTTAGTAGATGAAATTCAGCCTACTCGCATATTAGAAATTGGTACATCAATGGGGTATTCAACGTTATGGCTTGCGCGCGCGGGCGGTAATAGCGTGCAAGTGGTAACGATTGAGTGCGATGAAACAAAACATCAACAAGCGCAACAGCACTTTAGACAAGCCGGCATGGATAACCGGATAGATGCTAAATTGGGTGATGCAAGTGACTGGATTGCTCGCTTTGAGGGACAGTTTGAGCTCATTTTTCTCGATGCCGATCGAAGTCAGTACCTCTCCTTTGCGCCACGTTTATTCCAACTTCTCAAGCCTCAGGGCCTGTTAGTGGTCGATAATGCTTTATCCCATGCTGACGAGATTGCCCCTTTTAAGCGATGGCTTGAGCAACAGTCTGAACTCGATGTGGGTGTACTTCCCATTGGCAAAGGTGAGCTTGTTGCCTATTTGCGTGAGTGAAAGTTGGCACGATAAAAAAGGCGTCTGGAAAGACGCCTTTTTAGTCTCTAAACCCCGTTGCCTTACGCGGCTGCTAGCGTTTGCGCTTGACGGTTTGCATGCCAGACCAAGCCAAAGCCAATAATGACCACCGCGCAGGTTGATAGCATGACCGTGGTGACGGCGATCAAGCCGGAGGCTGCAAACGCAGACACCACGGCGCTCGCCACGAAGCAGACCATCATTTGCAAGAAGTTCAATAACCCCGCAGCGGTCGCGCTACAGGATTTGAAATCTTCCAAGGCGCGATTGACGACCAGTGGGTAGATGGCACCGTTCGCCGCTGCAAGGAAACAAAACGGACCTAAAATTGCCCAGATGTTGGTGACGTCGGTGCGCCAGCTGATCAAAAAGATAACCACGACACTGATGACAAACAGCTTAAGCAGCCAAGGCAAGATACTGTGATCTTTAAGCTTGTTGAGGGCATGACGACAGGCATAACCACCGACGACAAAAGCAATGGTTTGTGGAATATAGCTCAGACCAATATCCGCTTCGGTATAACCCATGGCGGACATCACGAACGGTGACCCTGTCAGATAGGCAAAAAATGCTGCGGAACAACCCGCGAAAATTAGCATATTACCGATGAATTTTTTTGATTTAAAAACTTGTTGGTAGTCACTTTTAAGTTTATCAATAATTTTAGTGTCTTGTACTGGCTTAGCTAAGCTTTCTTTTTCACGTAGAGTAAGTGCAACGAAAACAAGTCCTAGTGCAAATAAAACCACAAAAATACTGCGCCAATCAAAATGCTGGAGTAAGTAGGCACCTAATAATGGTGCTAGAGCTGGAGATAAGGCAACTAAAGGCATGATAGTGGCGAACACTTTCTGACCCAGTTTACCCTCATAGCGATCAATGACCACCGCTTGCCAAATCACAATCGCGCTACATGCGCCCAATGCTTGAACAAGACGTGCACCGAGTAGCAGATAAATATTACTCGCGAAAAGGCATACGACAGTCGCGACAATATAAAGAAGCAAGCCGATCAATAGCGCAGGCTTACGGCCAACGCGGTCGGACAGCGGACCATAAACCAGTTGACCGCAAGCCATACCAAGCAAAAATATACTTAAGGTCAACCCAATATTTGCGGACGATGTAGCAAAATCGACTTGCATGGCTTCAAAAGCGGGCAGATACATATCAGTGGCTAAAAAGCCCAGCATACTTAGCCCTGCTAGCCAGAACAGAGTGATAAACGGCACTTGTTTGTTCATTTTTTATCTCTTGATGTAAAGAATAGTGTAACAAGCAGTTTATGACTAACAATCTATGCTGTGAAACGCTATGATTTGAACATTGCTTTCAAAAAAATTGATTTGAATGTTTTCTTACCAAGATTTTCAAGTGATTGACGTGGTCGCACGGCGAGGAAGCTTTTCCGCGGCGGCCGACGAGTTGCACAAAGTGCCGAGTGCGGTGAGCTACACGGTGCGCCAGATTGAAGACAAACTGGCGGTTACCCTGTTTGAGCGGCTTCATCGTCAGGTTCGGTTGACGGCGGCGGGGGAGTTTTTTGTCTCTCAATCGCGTGAGATGATTAAGAACATGGAAACTATTCGCCAGCAAACACAACGTGTGGCCAATGGTTGGACACAAAGTGTCGCGTTAGCGCTGGACAACGTCGTGCGCGAAGATAGCGTCAATACGCTGGTGCGGGATTTCTACGATGCGTTTCCTGATGTCGAGCTGTTACTAACCATGGAAGTGTTTAACGGCGTATGGGATGCGTTGGCGGATGATAGAGCCGATATTGCGATTGGTGCCACGGCTGCCGTGCCAGTGAGCGGCGCGTTTCGCTATCGGGAAATGGGCACCCTGCGTTGGCGGTTTGTGGTGAGCCCCTCGCATCCACTCGTCCAGTGTGCCCAGCCACTGGCTAATGATCAGCTCGCGCCGTATCCGGCGATCTGTTTGGAAGACACCTCGCGCCGCTTACCGCGCCGTACCACTTGGCTATTGGATAATCAGCGCCGCCTCACGGTACCGAATTGGCACAGTGCCATGCAATGTTTTAAGGCAGGGTTAGGCATTGGTGTGATGCCTTCACACATGGCAGAAGATGCGATTGCGAGAGGAGAGCTGGTGGAGCTTGCGCTTGAAGAGCCGCTATTAAGCAGTCCGTGCTGCATTGCATGGCGCTCGGATAAAGAATCACCACCGGTGCGCTGGCTGCTCGATTACTTAGGCGATAAAGAGCAGCTGCAGCACCAGTGGCTATAAGCTAGGAGGAGGGCGTATTGAGCGTACGCAACGTTTGGTACCCCGCCCAGACTCGTGTTGCTGCGGTAATTAAACAGGCTGCGCCAAAGATGCCGGCAATCCACGCCATGTATGTTGGGAAAAGGCACATTAACACAAAACTCGCGATGGTCTCCGTTCCTTCGGTGATCCCGCCGATGTAATACATCGACTTATTGGCGTAAACCGGGTTATCAATCTGGTGTTTGCTGGCCATAATTGCAAACGCTAAAAAACTTGCGCCAGTCCCCATAAAGCAAAACAGCAAAAAACTGGCGGCGATGGCGTTATTGGCCGGATCGGCCAGCGCAAAGCCAAAAGGAATGGCAGCGTAGAAGATAAAATCGAGGGTAATATCTAAAAAGCCCCCCGCGTCCGTGAGCCCTTGCTCGCGGGCGAGGGCACCATCAAGGCCATCGAAAAGTCGGTTGATGATAATAAACACAAGCGCCAGCCAATATATTTGTAGCGCGAGAGCGGGCACGGCCAGCAAGCCAATCAAAAAGCCTGAGAGCGTGACGGTATCGGGTTTTACCCTCCATTTTGTAAGCTGCACCGCTGCCTGCTTCAATGGCCAGCGGATTATCGCGATGGCGTAACGATCAAGCATTCTGCATCTCCTCGTGCGGTGCGGGGTCAGTCGGGCGAGCCGGCCAATTTAAACAGCGGCTCTGATCCGCAATATCCTCGGCATCATGCGTCACAATCAACGCAGGAATGTTTCGCTGCGCAATTTGCTCAAACACAAAGGCCCGAAAATCTCGTCGCAGCGGCTTATCCAGCTTACTAAAGGGTTCATCAAGCAAGATGGTATCGGGCGCGGCGAGTAATGCACGCAACACACTGATTCGCGCACGCTGTCCGCCCGAAAGCTGGCTGGGGGCATAATCCGCAAACTCCGCTAAATTGACAGACCCTAATGTTGCGATGGCCTGATCACGTTTTTGCGCTTTGCTCATCGATGAAGGCAGGGCAAAGGCTAAGTTTTGCCAGACGTTGAGATGCGGAAAGAGCAAATCATCTTGAAACAAAATCCCAATACGGCGCTGCTCCGGCGGTAAGTGATCAAAGGGCTCACCATTTAACGTCAGTTGACCGCTGTAATGCATGGGCGGTTGGATGTGCCCCGCCAATACACTCAGCAGACTCGATTTTCCGCAGCCACTGGGTCCCATCACGGTGAGTATTTCTCCCGGAGCGACCGAAAATGACAGCTCACGCACCAAACATTGATCAGGCGCGTTTATGGTGAGTTGGTTGACACACAGTGTCATGGTGTTCAGCTCCTGAATAAGTTGGTGTTGATTTAGGTAAAAGGCGACGTTCAGCGATGCGGCTCAGCACAGTGGCTAAGGCGAAAACGACAAGTGGAAGCATCGCTTGCATCAGCCCATACAGGCCACTGATACGGCGATCGAGGCCGCTCGATAAGCTAACCGCCTCTGTGGTCAGGGTATTAATGCGTCCCGCGCCCAGCAATTGTGTGGGGAGGTATTGCGCTAAGCTAACGCTTGCCCCGACCGCCCACGCCAAGATAATGGCGGGCAAAAGGAGTGGCAGTTTCACTCGCCACCATGCAAGCGTGGCGCTGACACCGAGGCTTCTGGCGGTTTGCATAAGACGCATATCAAATTGCTGCCACGGCCCATCGAGTGCGAGGTACACGTAAGGAAACGCGAAAAAAATGTGAGCCCAAAGGGTTGCCGGCACGTGCCACTGGCCGGGAAGGCTATACACCGCCACCTGAATACCGAACAAGATAGAGAGTTGAGGAACCAATAATGGAATAGCGATGACCGCTCTCGGCACTGAGCGTTGCTGATTGACCGAGCGTTCCAGACATCCGATGGCAAATAGCAAGGCGACACTGGCGCTGACCACCGCCAGAACAATACTGTTCCCCGCCAATGACCACACATAGCTAAGCTCTTGCTCCCAAAACCGTAAGCTATATCGGCTGGGTAACCAATCGGGAAATGACCAGCGCAGTGCGAATGACCACATCAGCAACACAGGCATAATTGCAAGGGGAGTGATAAACACCGGCCACCAGAGTGATTTGCCGGGGAACCATGCGTGGCGGCGCCCCGTGTATTGCCAGCGATTGAGACATTGGCAACCAAGCCACGCCAAAAAGCGAAATAGCAATAAGGCTAAGCCACACAGAGCAAACAACAGCAAGGCACCGGCTGAGGCTCTAGGCAATAGCGCCAAATCAGGGTCATTAAACCACTGCCATACCAATACCGCATAGGTGGGCGGCGTATTCGGCCCAAGGATCATCGCCACATCAACCACTGAAAGGCTGTAGGCGATGACGGCAAAAATCGGGAAACGCATTTTGGCCAGCCAAAGCGGAAGAATGACTTTTAACCAAGTTGCGGTGCGGTTATACCCGAGGCTGGTTGATACCATCGTCAGTCTAGACACATCAATTTGACGCAGCACCGATAGACTCATCAATAGTAAAAACGGGGTTTCTTTTAGCGTCAGCGCCAAGGTGAGCCCAATAACATAAGGGTCTTGTACCAGCGCCCAAGTCACGGGTTGATCGCCGAGAAGGGGACTTAACAAGCGAAACAGCCAACCCGACGGGGATAGCAGCAAAACCAGACCAATCGCAAACGCGACGTGTGGTAATGCCAGTAACGCAGGCAAGCGTGCACTGATCTTTTGCCAAATAGGCGTGTGCCAAGTAGCCTGTAAAATCATAAAGCTAAGTGCCACCGCGAGCAGGCTACTGCCTAACCCCGAGATGAGCGTTAGCTGAATAGATTGTGATAGCCCCGGCCATGCCATGACAGCTTGCCAGCCGCTAAAGTTAGCCTCTGTCAGCCCTAGTGTGGGTAAGAATGCAAAGGCGGTCGAGAATAAGCCGCCCACCCCTGGCAACAAGGGGAGGCAGCACACCGTTAGGGTAATGGCAAACAGCAAACGTGCCATATCAACCTCTTTCTATTGGCCGTAGCGTTTCAGCCAAGCGCGCTCAAGCGCGGTTTGCCAGCTTGGGTGTGGCTCGGGTTGGGTGTTAAAGCGGCTGACTTCGGCGGTGTCAGGCAGCTTCACAACGGGTGGATCGCCCCATACTTGGGTATCGGCTTTGCGCAGCTGTGCCTTTTCGCTCATTAAGAAGTTGATGGCGACCATGGCGCCGGCTTTGGCATTAGCGTTGTATGGAATCGCCATAAAGTGAATGTTAGACAGCGCGCCTTGGTCAAAGGCAAACGCACGCGCTGATGGGGCAAGTTTTCCAGAGGCCACCGCCGCTTTTGCTGCATTGGGGTTAAACGCTATCGCGACGAGAAGCTCACCATCGTCCAACAATTGGATAGTTTCAGCACTACCCGATGGGAACTGCGCGCCTTCGCGCCAAGCGACTTGGTGCAGTTGGTCGAGATAGCGCCACAATGGTGCGGTCACGGTGTCAAAATCCACCTCATCAACCGGCAAGTAAAGTGCCTCGCGGCTGTCCGTGAGCTCGAGTAACGCCGCTTTCAGAAAACTGGTGCCGTGGAACTCAGGGGGTTTGGGATAGCTGATACGGCCAGGGAATGCTTTAGCTAGATCTAGCAGCTCGGCAAATGATCGAGGCGGATTAGCCAAGGTTTTCTGATCATGGATAAACACCAGCTGTCCCACCCCCCAAGGCGCTTCGAGGCCGTCTGTTGGCTCAGTGAAGTCTTCTTCAACCGGTAAGCTTTTATCGACAATTTGCCAATTGGGGAGCGTGCTGACAAAAGGGCCGTACAGCAAATCATTTTCCTTCATCGATTTGAAGTTTTCGCCGTTAATCCAAACCATATCGACACTGCCGCCGCTATCCTTACCGGCGGTCTTTTCGGCAAGCAGGCGATTGACGGTTTCAGCGATATCCGCCACTTTGACATGTTTAAGTGTGACACCGTAATCGCGTTGTAACTCGCGGCTTGCCCAGCGCAGGTAAGCATTGATCTCTTGATTGCCGCCCCATGCGTTAAAGTAAACAGTTTGACCTTTGGCTTGTTGCTCAATTCTTTCCCAACTGTTGTTTTCCGCGCTTGCAGAGGCAGTAAAACTGGCAGTACTCGCAATTGCCAATGTTAACGCCGCTATCCAGTGTTTCATTGTCATCTTCCTTTTCAATTAGTGACGCATCCAACGATGATACTTTTCGACCCAGTTAAGCAGCTTCTCGGGTGCATGGGCTTGTTTCCACATCCCAGCGGTATACTTCACCGCTTCACTCATGGTCGGATACGGATGGACGGTGCCCAAAATTTTATTTAGTCCTAACCCGTGCCGCATGGCGAGAGTAAATTCTGCGAGCAACTCGCCCGCATGCTCGCCAACAATAGTCACTCCCAGAATGGTATCTTTTCCTTTCGGTGTCAGCACCTTAATAAAACCATGATCATTGCCATCAGCAATCGCGCGATCCAGATCATCAATGCCGTAATAGGTCACTTCCACTTCTTGCTGATTAGCTTTGGCTTCTTTTTCATTGATACCTACGCGCGCGACTTCTGGCGAGGTGTAAGTCGCCGCCGGCATCACTGAATAATCGGCTCGGAAGCGTTTGAATTGACCGAATAGTGCATTCACGGCGGCATACCACGCTTGGTGGGCACTGGCGTGGGTGAGCTGAAACGGCCCCGCTACGTCACCCACCGCATAAATATTGGGATAGGCGGTTTGCAGATACTCGTTGACTTGAATAGTGCCACGCGCGGTCACTGGAATATCGAGCTTTTCGAGACCAAATCCTTTGGTGTTGGCACTGCGCCCTAACGCGACCAGCACCGCATCAAATGCGACGGTTTTCTCACCGTCAGGCCCATCGAGTAAGGCGATTTGCTCATTATCACTGTGTTCAAATGCTTTGACTTTGTGCTGTGTTAAAACCGTGACGCCGTCACGTTCTAACGCCTGTTCAACCAATTGGGCGGCATCTTTATCTTCGCGGCTGAGAAGTTGGTCGGCCATTTCCGCGAGCGTCACTTGACTGCCTAAGCATGAAAAGCTTTGCGCCAATTCCGCGCCAATGGGGCCACCGCCTAAAACCAATAACCGTGGTGGCAGCTCAGTCAGAGACCAAATCGTATCCGAGGTGTAATGCGTGACCTCTGCCAAACCAGGAATGGGGGGCAGCATGGGGCGTGCGCCTGTGGCAATCACGATGTTGCGAGTGGTCAGTCGCTCGCCGTTCACCTCAACTTCCCATGGCGAAACGATGTGCGCTTCGCCTTGCACACACTCCACGCCGAGTTTGGTGTAACGCTCGACCGAATCGTGAGGCTCAATGTGGGTAATCACTTGTTTAACCCGTGTCATCACCGCTGAAAAATCAACAGCTGGCGTTTGGGTATGAATGCCAAACGTTTTGGCCTTGCCAATTTCTCGCATGGTTTTCGCCGCGCGTATTAGCGCTTTTGAGGGAACACATCCGGTGTTTAGGCAGTCACCTCCCATCGAACCTTTTTCAACCAGTGTGACTTTTGCTTTTACCACTGCAGCGATATAACTCGATACCAAGCCGCCTGCACCGGCACCGACCACCACCATATTGCGGTCAAACTGTTGAGGTTTGTTCCAACCTTGATAGCGTTTACGACGCGTGATCCAAGCCATGACCCACTTTGCCAGTAGTGGGAAGACACCCAGTAATGCGAGAGAGCCAAGCACCGAGGGAGACACCACATCGCCGAGTGCATCGATTTGGGCCAGTTGGGTCCCTGCATTCACGTAGACTGCGGTACCCGGCAACATACCGAGCTGACTGACCCAATAGAAGGTGCGGGTTTTGAACGAGGTTAGCCCCATCACCAAGTTAATCAGAAAAAACGGGAAAATAGGGATCAGGCGGAGGGTCAACAAATACAAGCTGCCGTCTTTCTCAATGCCACGATTAATGGTATCGAGCTTATTGCCAAATTTGGCTTGGACCCAGTCGCGTAACATAAAGCGACTCACCAAGAAGGCGAGGGTGGCGCCAATCGAGCTAGCAAATGAGACCAACACCAATGCCCACCAAAAGCCAAAGAGTGCTGCGCCCAATAGACTGGCTACCGCCGCTCCCGGCAACGACAGGGCGGTCATCACCACATAGCCGGCGAAAAACACCAAGCTCGCGGTGGTCGCGTTTTCGATAATGTAATCGTTCAATGCCGCTTGTTGCGCCTTGGCGTTTTCCAGTGTCAGCCACTGGCTGAGATCAAAACTAAACCAGAGGGTAATAAGTGCAGCAATCGCAAAGCCAAGTAAGATCTTTTTTATTGGCATACGGTATCTCGTCAGGTAGCAAATAGGATCCAGTTATAACATTAGGTGCTGTAGATTAATTAACTGGCTGATTTTTCTGTTGCATTAAGAAACTGTGCTCTTAATCGTACCTTGAATCAGACCTGATCGATCGCAGGAGACTTTCACATGGAGTGTAAAAAAAGTGTGGTTGACGCTTTTTTGAGCGAAAAGAGAGAAGCGACACCGCCCTAAGGCGGTGTTGGACGCGAACATTGCTCACAGAAAAAGTAGAGTCAGAGTAGAGAGTGTTATTGTGAGGTGTTATTTCTCTAGATGTTGTAATAACTCTTGGCGGCGTTGGGGAGGGACAACTGACCAGTGTTTGCCAGTAATCGCGCCTTCTAGTGACCATAATAGCTCCAAGCTTAGGTCTTTATCATGTGCAGAGACGAGTGCTTTGTAGGCGTTGACTGCTCCCTGTTGATGAAGGGATTCAGGCGAGTCGATCCCTGCCTTTTTCAGCATTCTTTCGGTGGCGAGTCGAAGGTTTGGGAGATCTTTCAATCGCGACGGACTGGTTTCGGTTTTTAGCGAACGATCGCGAATGGCAACATCGAGTGCATTTTTAGCTTCACTGATGAGTTTTTGGTGATTGTCCCACCAAGTATCAGGAATGGCAAAGTACTTGGTGACCACCGGGAAACCACGTTTCTTGTATACATAGGGAGCGAGGCCCTGTTGTTTAAGTAAAGCTTCGTTTTCTTTGCCGGCGCGTAGATGAAGGGTGTTATTGACGACAAGGGCGAACATGGTGTCTTCGCAAAATAAGCCAAATCCGCCGAACATGGATCGGGATTTGATATTGCCAAAATCGGCAAATAAACGCATCGCGTCTTTTAAAGCTGGTTTATCCATTAATAACAATCTCGATGAATGCAAATGCCTAAAAAATAGTACCGTAGTGTAACAAGGCAAACAGGCAGAATTGTCAGCGAGTTATCAAAATCTCAACGATGATACATCGTAAGTTTTGGCGCTATCTTCAGCTTTATAACAATGATGCTGGCAACCCCGCTACCGTAACTAACTGATTGAATTTTATCAGCGTCCATAGGCCGGTGGCTTTGCGTCCCATGCTTTCGCCATGGTTTGCCTTGTTCAAACAGGGATAAGCATATAATAATTAGACAGTGATGTCGCCCTCACTAACCACACAAAGTGTGATTTTGGTTCAAAAAGTTTGCAATTGACAAGTTAGAGTAAAGGCTCTTTTTGGCTTAAGAAAGGGGAAAAAGCCACCATGCCCAATGATATGGCAGCTTAAAAAGTTATTATAAAACACTAAKTTATCGTTTTTACAGATTCCCGACTAATGAGCTCGAGATCCATTTCAAATACTTGCTGTTGCGTATCATTATCGTTAATGCGTGCAAGCAAGAGTTTAACAGCGGTCTTACCGAGTCGCCGTTTAGGTTGGTGGACGGTCGTCAGTGGTGGTGAGTAATACTCGGTCAGATCAATATTGTCATAACCAATCACAGAAATATCTTCAGGTACCTGCAACCCCGCTTGGTTAAAGGTGCTAATTGCGGCGAGCGCCATAATATCGTTGAAGCAAAACACGCCCGTGGGACGATGAGTCATATCAATGAACTGTTGCGCAGCGACTTTGGCCTGATCTGCCTCGAAATCAGCCTCTACGATCCAGTCAGGGTTCGCTGTTATATTGGCTTCATCCAGTGCACGGTAAAATCCTGCTAGTCGTTGTTTACAAGTATTTTTATCCATTTGACCGGAAATACAGCCTATTTGGGTATGGCCATTGTCAATAAAGTGTTTGGTTGCCAGGTATCCGCCTAACTCGGCATTGTCTTCGATGCGATCGGTGTTGATATGATGACTTCCCCAGTCCATTACCACCATCGGGAGATCGCGTTTCTTTTCTAACAGCAGCATGAGATCTTCATTGAGATCCGAGCACACCACAATCAAACCATCGACACGTTTTTCTGACAACATGCGTAAATAGTCACGCTGTTTTTCTAGGTTACCCTCGGTATTACATAAGATCAGGGTATAACCTTGCTCATAGCAATAATCTTCTACACCGTGAACCAGTTCAGCGAAAAAAGGGTTGGTTGATTTGGTCACCAACATACCAAGCGTGCGCGTCGTATTACACTTTAAACTACGCGCGACCGCACTTGGCGCATAATTAAGGTCTTCAACGGCTTGCCAAACCTTCTCGGTTGTTTTCTCTGCGACAAAGCGGGTCTTATTGATAACGTGTGAAACCGTGGTGGTTGAAACGCCCGCGAGACGCGCGACATCTTTAATCGTTGCCATCTTAATTCTTCTATATTGTGAAGCCTTGGGATCGTTACTCGCGACCTTACAGAAAAACGCCGCTGTAACGCAGCGGCGTTGTCTTTCACAATCCCGGCTCATCAGAGGGTTGCGAAGGTAACGAATCCGATTTCATCCATTCTCATAGTTAATCGGTTGCGGTCTCAGTTTACTTAGGTTGCTGCTCAGTCGCAATTGGTCTGATGAGCAAGCCATCATCAACAGGTGGTTTTGTGACCCAGCTATGCTCTTGCAGCGTGATCTCATTTTCTTCACAGTCGGCAAAATTGTCATTACGTCACTATCAGTGGGCAAGCATGCGTTGGGTGTGTCATTACTGTGAGTGGGTGTTGATAAATCTCAGTCATCTGGTGGTGCGTAAAGCATTGCCAAGGCGTTCCCGAGAGAACCATTTCGCCTTGTTTCATAAAATAAAGATAATCAGCGTAGCGACTGGCAAGGTTAAGGTCATGCAGTACGATGATCACTGTCATTCCTTGATCAACCAGTGCCCGGCACTGCATGAGCGTTTGGTGTTGGTGACTAATATCAAGGGCAGATGTCGGCTCATCAAGCATCATCATGGCACGAGTCGGTTCAGTGTGCGCTAATTGCATGGAAATACGCGCCATATGCACACGCTGTTTTTCACCGCCCGACAGAGTGGGGTAGGCACGATGTGCAAGATGAGATACATGCCATTGATGTAGCTGCTCTTCGGCTAACGCTCGGATTTGTTTACGGTTTGCTTTTAATGGTGTGCCGCCCATTTCGACGACGTCTWTAACCGTAAACGCAAAGGTTAACCCGCTGGTTTGCGGCAAAAAGGCAACCTGTCTCGCGAATGTATCACGAGGCCATGTCGCTCTTGACGCTGACCAAAACAATACGTCGCCTTGTTGGTGTTGCTCACTCATCAGCTGTTTGAGCAAGGTACTTTTACCCGCTCCGTTCGGACCGAGTAAGACATGTAACTGTCCACTTTGAAACGCGACATTGATGTCGCGAAGCAGTGGGCGTTGAGCAAGGGTGTAATGAAGGTGTTGAACATGAAGCGCCGTACGAGACATTAGTGCACCATCGTTTGTCGTTGCTGAATAAGAAGCCAGATAAAAAAAGGTGCGCCCATCAAAGCGGTAATAATGCCTACGGGCAACTCCGCAGGTGCGACAATCACTCGAGCAATAATATCGGCAAGCGTGAGTAAAAGTGCCCCCAATACTGCAGATAAAGGGATGAGCATACGGTGGTCGGGCCCAACGATCAGGCGGCCAATATGCGGTACCACTAAGCCAATAAACCCAATCAATCCCGCAGCACTAACGGATACGCCCATCCCGGCAGCGGTTGCAATGATCAGCAAACGTTTTAGGCGGTGAATATCTATCCCTAAATACGCGGCTTCGTTTTCACCGAGCAATAAAGCATTCACCTGATGAGCACGACAACAAGCAAACACCGTGAGAGCGACAGACGCCACCCCAGTTAAAACGATTTGCCCCCAACTGGCACCGGTCAGTGATCCCATAGACCACAATGCGATATCGCGTAGGGTTTGATTGTCGGCCACATAGTTGATCATTCCCAGCGCCGCGCCTGATAGCGCGCTGATAGCAATACCGGCCAATAGCATGACGGTAACGGACGTGCCCATCGCGGTGGTGCCGATTCGGTATACAAATAACGTTGCGAAAAGTGCACCAAAAAAAGCAAATAGAGGCACTGATAAGTGAAACGCCATGTTTGTACTGCCAAATGACAATAACAACAGCCCCAGTGCACCGCCTAGAGACGCCCCCCCTGAGACACCAATAATCCCAGGATCCGCGAGAGGGTTACGAAATAGTCCTTGCATTGATGCACCGGAAACGGCGAGTAAAGCGCCCACAAATAAGCAAAGCAGCGTTCGGGGCAGTCTGACTTGCTGCACGATGGCTAATACATGAGGCTCAAGCTGGTCTTGCCAAGGCGTTAGACTTTGTAGACTGACGAGCCAACCTAACTGCCATTGACCGACTGCAATCGAGGTCACCGATACGGCAAGCAACAAAATGATCAGCGCGGGAAAGAGTCGCTGATAAGGATGCTGTATCTGTAATGGCATCACTGGCTAAGCTCTATTAACTGTGATTGCACACGAAGCGCCTCATCTAAGCTTTTCAGGCTCAAACCGCCAACCAACACACTGCCATCGATCGCGAGGATCTTGTTTTGCTGAAAAGCTTGGGTGTTTTCTAGCAAGGGGACGGCATTGGCAAGTCCCGTTAGGCCACCCAATTGGTCCAAAGAACGTTGCATCACCAAAATAAAATCGGGATTAAAACCGAGCAACGCCTCGGGTGAGAGGGGTTTATAGCTGGTAACCGTATTGGCAGCCGGATTAGTCGCGCCGATAAGCTCAATGAGCGTATTGGGTGTCGTGCTCGCGCCGGCAATACTCGCGGGACGACCTTGGTGAACAAGTAAGAAAACCCCCTGCTGTGTCGACGCTAGGGCGCGACGTTTCAGTTGCGTGAGTTTTCCATCGACCGCACGAAGCAGGGGTGCCGCTTTACTTTGCTTGTCTGTGAGGTTGGCAACTTGGGTTATGCGCTGTTTCAGTGCCGCCACCGTCGGTGCACTGGGTAGCGCAACCACCTTAACCCCGGCATTGTCGAGCTTTGTTAATACAGGTTTGGGGCCCATTTCGTCAGAGCCCAATAAAAGCGTGGGTGATAATGAGAGCACCCCCTCCACCGCTAGCTGACGGTGATAGCCGATATTGGGAACATCTTTACTATCGAGCTGGCTCGTGGCGTCAATCCCCACAATTTGTTTTTCTGCCCCCAGATCAATCAGTAGGTCAGTAACACTTGCCCCCGCACTCACTATGCGTGGCGATGCGTGAATTGAAAATGAAACGAGTGTCATCATGAGGGCAATCAGTCGAACAGCAGCGGTTGCCATGCTTTATCCTTATTTTTCAGTGTCAGTAGTGTCGAGTGGTTTATATGCTGGTTAGGTCGCCACACCGTGCGACATGAACGCAGACAATATATTACCCAATACAAATAAGATCAATTATCGTTTGCATTCCTGTTCTCGATCAATAGAATCACCTTCAAATGATGATAAGTCGCATTTGCAGTAAGGCATAGAGAACCGTTATGAAAACCAGAAAGGATATTTGGACAGTAAAGCATAGCCACCGTGTCGCCTTGGCAGTCGGGGCCGTGCTAAGTACGATTACTGTTGCGCCTCAGGCCGTCGCTGAGAGCGCGAGTGCCGCCAGCCAGTCTAAAGAGGCTAGCCCTGTAGAGACGCTCTCTGTCTACGGAAGTCGTATGGACACGCAAAAAGCGAACGCTGGCGTGGCGGTGAGTACAGTGTCATTGGAAGAGATAGAGAAACGCCAGGGAAGTAATGTCACGGATTTGATTCGTCATTTACCCAATGTCTCCGTACTCGGAGGAGGGCGTGATGCCGCTCAGTCTGTTAGCATTCGAGGCCTTAGCAGTGACAACGGCCGCGTCATCCAGCTTGTTGATGGTGCCCGTCAGAATTTTTCGGTCGGCCATCGTTCCAGTCTATTCATCGATCCTGAATTGCTCAGTTCAGTCGAAGTGGTCCGAGGCCCTTCCAGTACGCTGTGGGGGTCTGGTGCATTAGGCGGTGTATTCGCACAAAACACCAAATCAGCCAGTGACTTTCTCTCTGGCACAGAAACCTTGGGTGGCTATGTCAAACAAGGCTTCCACAGCAACGACAACGCCTCACGTACAAGCGGTGCGGTGTTTGGTCGCACGGAGACGGTTGATTGGCTAGTACAAAGCTACTATCACGATAGCGACGATAGCCAATTAGGCAATGGCAAGACCTTGTCGTATTCTGCGGATCGAGAAAAAGGCGGGTTTGCTAAACTGGTGTTTACGCCTTCTTTGGATCACCAGTGGTCATTCATCGCGCGTCAAGGTAAACGTGACGCCATGGTTCCCTCTAATCCGACGACAGAAGAGCCGTCAACCTCGTCGCCCCTCGTGTATCGCCAAGTCGAAGACCAAAGCCTGTCGCTCACGTACAACTATAACCCTAGCCAGTCATGGGTGGATTTAGACACTCGCCTGTATTGGAACGACACCGAGGTCAATGAGCATCGGGTTGATAAAGGTGAGTTTGATAATAATCAGATGCAAACGCTGGGTTTGTCTTTATCGAACCGCTCGACGTTTAAAGCACTAACACTAACCACTGGCCTAGATGCTTATCAAGATCGCTTTGAAACCGTCCGAGATAAAAGCAATACCTCTCGCCCAGACAACCAAGATGCCGAAGCACAAAGCGTCGGCGTATTTTCCCAAGTTGATGTACCGCTGGGACAAGCATGGCACTGGCAAGCGGGTGTCCGTTTTGATGCCTATGATGCGAAAGATAAGCGACCCGAATCGACCATTGGTAACCATGATAATACGGCGTGGTCGCCTTCAACTGCATTGACTTGGAATGCGACTGAACAGTTAGCATTGACTGCCAGCTATCGCGAAGCGTTTCGAGCCCCGAGTTTAGAAGAAATGTATGCCAGTGGCACACATTTTGGAATGAACCAGTTTGTGCCCAACCCAGATTTGAAACCTGAGGAAAGTGCCAACAAAGAACTCAATATTACTTATACGTTTTCGTCTAGTCAGTATATCGACCAAGGTTATATTGATGCTCGATTCTTTCGCAATGACGTCGATAATTTTATAAATCAATCGATTAAAGACGGCTCTTGGGGGGCGTATAATGGCACCACGGTGAAGACGAACCTTCCCGAAGCTAAACTCGAAGGCATCGAGATTAGCTTGCATCACCAACTTGGTGGTTTTACCAATAATCTGAGCTACAGCCAAACCGAAGGCAAGAATAAGCATGATGGCAGCTATCTAGATAATATTCCCGCTCATAAATGGGTTGCGGAAACCGACTACGCGCTGGCGACGTTACCAGTGAGTGTTGGTGGTCGCGTCTCTCATTATGCCGATCAAGACGACACGAATAATGCCAACACCTACGACGGCTATACCCTGTGGGATCTGTATGCAAGTTATAGCCCGAATGGCGCCTGGGATGGGGTGAAGTTTGATCTCGCGATCGATAATTTAACCGATGAACAATACACCCAAGCGTGGGCGCAAACCGCGTCACCCGGGCGTGATATTAAGTTTAATGTTCGGTACCAGTTTTAACCCAAAGATAAAGGGCAGGTGAACGCCTACCCACTCAGAGACGACACACCACAATAAGAATAGGCTGGAGTGATCAATGACAACCACTTTAAACGAGCAGGTAAACGCACTATTGGCAGATAATGCCTCTATATTGCCTGCTGATATAGCGAAAACCCTAGGCGTGAGTGAAGGCGAGGCAGTACGTGCCATGCCGGCTGAGTATCAAACGTGGGTGGACGGGCAGCATGCGGAAACCGTTTTCACCCAGGTGGCCGAATGGGGTGGCCCAGTCACAGCGATTGTGCATTCCGGTGGCTCAATTTTTGAAGTAAAAGCCCCGTTTCCGAAAGGAAAGATCGCTTATGGCTACTACAACTTAATGGGAAAGCCGGGTGAAATGCATGGCCACCTAAAATTAGAGCGCATGACCGGCATTGCCTTCGTCAGCAAGCCTTTTCGCGGTAAAACAACTCACTATATCGGCTTTTTCACCGAACAGGGGGATTCAATCTTTAAAATTTACGTGGGAAGAGACGACAAACGTCAGCTTCTTGAACATCAGGTTGAAGCCTTTAATCAACTAAAAACGCAGTTAGCGACCTCAACACCAACAGACCCGGAGCAATAATCATGGATCAAGCGACAAAACAACAACGCCTACAAAACCGCCTTGGCCCAGAAATCGAAGCCTTTCGTGCTAACTGTCGGACTTTGCAGCTAGCAACCGTCGATGCCCAGGGAAAACCCAACGTGAGTTATGCGCCATTTGCACAGTTGGAAGACGGTTTTTATATTTTAATCAGTGAAATTGCTCGTCATGCTCGGAACCTACAACAAAACCCCCAGGTTTCGCTGATGATGATCGAAGACGAAAGCGGGGCAAAACAGATTTATGCGCGCCAGCGCCTTAGTTTTGATGCCAATGCTGAATTAGTGATGCGTGATACCACTGAGTGGCAAACGGGGATTTCGGCGCTGACCCATCGCTTTGGCGATATTATCGACAGCTTAAGCGGGTTAGCTGACTTCCATTTATTCCGTCTAAAGCCGGAAAATGGTCTGTATGTCAAAGGGTTTGGTCAGGCCTTTCAGGTTGGCAGTGATGATTTTGTCGATATGGTACACCTTGACCAAGGTCATCGAAAACTTGGCGACAGCCAAGATGTTCAATCGACCGATGAGATAGCGGTTAACGACTAACCGAGTTTGCTTTCCTCAAACGGCGATGTGTGAAGCATCGCCACTCTTGTGTCGCTTCAGTCCGGGTTTACTTAGTAACAACCCAGTGATGATTATGATAAAGTTGTCGGCATCATAGAGCGTATAACCTGATTAGCATGAATTATCTCCCGTTGTCTGAATATAAAAGAAAGTGGATCTTCACCCACCAGTCTTTGCCTATTCCCGAACAGGATCTCGCTGATATTAAACCCATGGCTGAGGCACGCGCGGCGCAGTTATGGCAAGAATTTATCAGTAAAGACAGCCCAACACCGGATCATTTTGGCAAGCAAGACTGGCCGACGCATCAAAGCGTTTGGACCCAGCGACTGGTTTGGCAACAAGCCTGGGACGACGATGATGATCTTCCCGTAGAGTTTCTCGCTAACTTTCCTTGGGAAGACAATATTACGGTCTATTTTTGCTACGACAAACATAATATTGTCGAAACCCAATGGGGCGTGTTTAAACGGTATTGGAAAAACTTTCTATTCTACGATGATAAGCCTATTTTGCTTGGGCGTCGTCGTAAGGAAGTCGCTATGTTTGAGCAATCAGGCGAAGTGGTGATTGGCAAGCGTGACTGACCTCAAGTTATCAGCGGTAGTGCCGTTACCAATGGTAGCCATGCGCCAATGTGACAGCCGGGCGTGGTGACGGTGCGATGCGTCTTGATAAGTGACCAGCCATAGAGAGACGCGTTGTATTCGGTGCACAGTGTAGGAAGAAGTGATGATTAAGATAATGGCCGCAGTGTGCTTGTCGATGTTATTGGTCGGATGCTCACTGCCAAAAATGTCGGACTTATGGCGCAATTACAGCACCATTGGTCTCAATGAAGCACTGCGTGGCGCGCAACAAGATCTTGTCCATTGCCGCTATGACAAAACACTTGATACGGCTCAGCGCTACACCGTGATTGGTACGGCGCGTGAGAAAACACGTGCGTTTGAGCTAATGGGCATTGTCTACAGCGAACAAGAGAACAGTGCAGAGTTTGATCACACGCTGCAGCGGTTTTTGTTTTCAGAACCGGGGCGAACGATGACGGCATCTCAGGTACAGATGCAGTGGCGTCAAGCCCAAATTGATATCGAACATCAACGCGAGGCAGTACTGAGCCAAACACATTGCTTGCAATCAACGACGTCACCAAAAGCAGGGCCGCTGAAGTAGCCCGTTTACTGCGCAGGTCATCATTTTTTAGCGCAATAGGGCAGCCACCACCGTAACGGGGCTGCCTTTTTATTGCTCGAACCGCACCGACTTAGGCTTTGAGAATACTGTCAGCCAGTGTCATCAGGCGTGGGTAGGCAAACTCACTTTCTTTGGCGATTTCACCCTGCTCCGCCAACACTTCTTGCAAAATATCAGCGGTGGTGAGGGGATTGGCCAGCACGACACGGAAAACCGTGGTGGTGCGACGTTGCCATTGCTCAGGCGTAAGACGTGTACGGGAGACAAAGGTTTTGCCCGATTCGCGCTGGCGCTTTTGAATGAACTTGGTTAGGTCGTTAAGCAAATCATGCATCAACTCAATTTGCTCCTCACTTGCCACAGCCAGCGCGGTTTGTACTTTTGCGGGCACAAAGCGATAGGTGAGTAGGCACAACTCGGGTTCCGATATCAGCTCAAAATCTGGATCTGTGGTTATCATGTCGGCAAACGTCGCCGCTTTATCAATACTTTGATCGATCAATAACTCATAACCGCGGCGAGAAATGATGTTCATACAAGCAAACACCAACATTGCCATACCACTGCGAGAGCCTTCGAGTGTGTGACTCCCCAGATCTTTTGCTCCTTTACGCAGGATGTACTCCGCATGATGTTCGATCGACGCCACGAGCGACGGATCTTTAAATAACACCATACCAGCCCCCATAGGGACATAAAGCTGTTTGTGCGCATCAATCGTGACAGAATCGGCACGTTCAATCCCAGCCAGTTTGTGGCGCTGATTATTTGACATCAAGGTCGCGCCGCCCCACGCGGCATCAACGTGGAAGTGAATGCCCTCACGTTCCGCAATATCAGCCAGTGCATTGAGAGGATCAATGCTGCCTGTCTCTGTGGTGCCCGCCACCCCCACGATAGCTATCGGTTTAATATTGTCCCGGTTAAGTGTGGCAATGGTCTCTTCGAGTGCATCAATGCAAATACGATTTTGGCTATCTGCAGGAACCGAGATCAGTTGGTCGCGGCCAATGCCGAGTACATCCGCCGCCTTACCCAATGAATAGTGGCCTCGTTCTGACACCAAGATCGCGAGGTCGCGATAGCCATAGTGACGCATCGCGCCAAACAAGCCAGCCTTGTTGATGCCAGGAAACTCTCCGTCAGGTTTGAGCACGTTATTTCGCGCGACCCACAACGCGGTGATATTCGCCACCGTCCCACCTGAGCAGAAGGCCCCTAATGAATGGTTCGCGCTGTGCATCCAACTTTGATAGAAGGCGTCGTCTTGCTGATAAATCAGGTTGTGCAACATGCCAAGCACTTGCCGCTCAAGCGGTGTAAATGCCTTAGATGTTTCAATTTTGACCGTATTTTGGTTGAGGCCAATCATGATTTTAGAGAGCGGCATCAAAAAATAAGGCAGTGCAGAGGTCATGTGGCCGATAAATCGCGGTGAAGCGGTATGTACCGATTGAGCGACGAGCTTATCGAGCAGAAACTGCGTGTGATCAGAGACAAAAGTGGGGTCTTCAGGGATGGCCGGATCGCTAAAATCGCGCTCAATATCAGCGAGCGACCGTTCGGTGGCCGTAATATGGTTTTGTAAAAACCGGTTTAGATTCTGAGAGATCGCTTGCTCAATTTGACTGAGCGTTGAATCTGGGGCTTCGGGGACAGTGAAAATCCGGTGCAAGGTTTCCGGTGTGGCGTCCGCGGCTTTATTTTGTGTTGCCATGACGTTCTTCTTATATCTGCTTGGCTGTCCAAATAGTGACTCTCTCATGCGCATTGAGAGTAGGGTCACGATCACTGACTGAAATTAGGCCTCAACATAGCAAAAAAAAGCGAGAGCATCAGGCTTTTTTTACTGATAGATGACAGCTGAAACAGCACACGCGAAAGAGAGTCGATAAAAGAGCCAGCGGTTGCCGGCTCTCAAACAGCGGCCTGTTTACTGACACTGACGTTGGTTAATGCTGTTCATTTGGTCATTGTACTGGTTAAGTGCCTTATCAATCTCTTTTGGATGACTTAGCAGATCGGCAAGTGCACTGCGAAGGGCGTAGTTCCCGTCCATGGCTTCGCCTTGGCGGAAGTTAAACACTTTTTCGGCCAGCGCAGAGGGGGGCAACGAGCTTTGTGCGAGTGTTTTTACGTCTTCTTGGCCTAGTTTTAACCAAGATTCCACTGGCGCTTCCAAATTGAGCTTGGCGCTGTCATTTTCTAAATAGTAATCAAACGCTTTTGCATTGAGGTTAAAGTGATTTTTACGGCCTTGCAAAAACCACTGTGCAACCTCATCGAGCGATGCGTCTTTTTTCACCGTCATATCGACCAACGCTTGGTACCAATTGATCGATGCATCTACATAATCATGATACTTGGCCGAATAGCAATCTGCATTTTTGACAGGCGCAGCGTTTGACATTATCGGCAATAGTGCCGCGACCAGTGCAAGGGCATAGCGTTTCATAACATTATCCTAATCGTTATCGTGTTTGCGCTTTATGATTATACGCACCAACCATGTGCGGGGCGCAAACGTTGAGGTTTGGGCATCTTTGTGAATGATAAAACGCGGATATTGTAGAACGAGCCAGCGACAAAGTTAAATAACACATTGATATAAAAAGCCCTGTAGCAGAAAAGCTGTGACGTCACACTCAGTTAGCGCGTTGACATAGCTTGTGGGTTCGACAGTACCGACAGCCAGTGGTGGGCAAATTCGGCAAAACCAAACCCTCCCGGTGCATCTGTGATCCAAGTTGGTACGGTGGCCAATGTCGGAAGGTGAGAGGAGATATTCGCGACGCCGACGCTCAGAGGAAAGTGGGCAAACATTTCGCTGTCGTTCGGTGAATCGCCAATAAACGCTGCGCGTTGCTGAGTTTGCTTTCCTGTGACACTGTAACGATCTAACCATTCTTGCGCCGCGTGTCTTTTACTGTGGTTACCTAACCAGGCGTTAATGTGAATCGAACTGGCCGTTGCATTGACTCCCTGCCCATGAAGCTCGTCGAGTAATGCATTGATCTCGTCTGCGGATGCGCGTGGCGTATGCTGGCCAATATCAATCGCCACTTCACAGAGACGATAGGACTGATCGGCAGCAAGTGCGCGAGCTGGATAGCGCTGAAGTAAGCGGTTTACCCAGTCAAGTAGCGCAGCTTGCTGTTGATGGGCGGCGTGATTGATTTTCGTGAAGCGCTGACCGTTTTCTTGCCATAGGATCACGCCACCGTTTTCGCTTATCACCGTATCGACAGGCCAGGCGTTAATCATATGATCGCCCCAGCCAGCGCACGCGCCAGTAACAGGGACAACGTGAATGCCGGCTTCACGGAGATCGGCCATTGCCTTCAGTGTTTGCCAAGGGAGCTCACCTTTCCATGTCAAGGTGTCATCGACGTCGGTAAACAGCCATTGCACGTTACGCCAGCGTATGGCGTGGTCATGCATTGACGATATGGGCAAACACTGATTCGGCATAGGTATTGCGATCCTCACTAATTAAATAGCTGCCACATGGCGATGATTCATTTGACGCAGAGTGAGCGCCAGCCGTTTTCCCTGCTCATGGTCAAACACGTGGAGGTTCTCAGGGGCAATCGCCAAGGGTAGGTTATCTCCTTCTACGACCTTACTGTGCCCCTCTAAACGCAGTGTGATGAAGCTGTCAGTATCGCTTATATGCCCATAGACCAGCAAATCAGCTCCCAAAGACTCGGTTAAGGTAACTGACAGTGTGAAACAGGCCTGATCGGCCGGTACCACTTTTAAGTGCTCGGGACGTAATCCGACGGACACGGATTGTGTGTCAATGCCCTGACACTCAGCCAATACGTGTTGACCTATCGAGAGGACGTCATTGTCGATACGACCTTCAACGATATTCATCGCTGGTGAGCCGATAAAAGTGGCCACAAACAAGCTAGCCGGGGCATCGTAGACGTCTAAAGGCGTACCAATTTGTTCAACGTTACCACCATTTAATACCACGAGGCGATCCGCGAGAGTCATTGCTTCAACTTGGTCGTGGGTGACATACACAGCAGTGGTATTCAGCTTTCTCTGCAAACCTTTGATTTCCAGGCGCATTTGTACACGCAGTTTGGCATCAAGGTTGGATAACGGCTCATCAAAGAGAAAAACCTTGGGACGACGCACAATCGCACGGCCCATTGCCACCCGTTGTCGTTGTCCGCCGGACAATTGATTGGGCCGTCTGTCGAGTAGGTGCTCTAGCTCGAGCATGGTCGCGACCTCGGTGACAAGCTGTTGAATGGTCTCTTTTGGTGTCCCGCGATTTTTAAGGCCATAGGCCATGTTGTCGAATACACTCATGTGTGGGTAAAGCGCATAGTTTTGAAATACCATGGCAATATCGCGCTCGCCAGGCTCAAGATCATTCACTTTTTTATCGTCAATGACTAATTGTCCGCTGGAAATCGCCTCTAGGCCGGCAATCATGCGCAGTAAGGTTGATTTGCCACAACCACTGGGGCCCACCAATACAATCATTTCGCCATCTTTCACTGATAAGTCGACGCCGTGAATGGCTTTGAACCCATTAGGGTAGGTCTTTGCCATCTGTTCTAGGGTTACCGTTGCCATTTACTTCTCCGTTTCCACTAAGCCTTTTACAAAGAGTTTTTGCATGCCGAGCACCACGATCACCGGGGGTAGCATCGCCATTAGAGTTGTTGCCATTACGCGGTTCCATTGCACCTCACCATCACCAACAGAGAGCATGCGCTGAATACTCATCACAATGGTGTAGTACTCATCATCGGTGGTGATCAAAATCGGCCAAAGGTACTGGTTCCAACCATATATAAAGGTGATCACAAACAGTGCGGCGATATTGGTGCGCGAAAGAGGCAGCAGAATGTCTTTGAAAAACTTGAACGGGCCCGCGCCATCAATTCGCGCGGCTTCAAGCATTTCACCTGGGACCGTCATAAAAAACTGACGGAATAGAAAGGTCGCCGTAGCGCTGGCGATGAGTGGAATGGTCAATCCCGACATCGAGTTGAGCATGTTCAGGTCGGCAATGACCTGGAATGTTGGCATGATGCGCACCTCCACCGGTAGCATTAGGGTCATGAAAATCACCCAAAATGCCAACATTCGACCGGGAAAGCGAAAATACACCACGGCATAGGCTGAAAGAATGGAAATCGCGAGCTTGCCAATGGCGATGCCCATTGCCATTAAAAATGAATTCCACAGCATGCCGGCCACGGAAATGTTTAACTCGCGTGATGTGCCTTCGGTTAATACCTCCTCGAACACAGATAATCCTTTGTCACCAAACCATAACGGCGTGACACCACTTACAAAGGCGCTGCTGTCATGGGTGGCGGCGGTCAACGCAAGCCACACAGGGAGCGCCACCGAGGCGACGCCTAAAATCAACACCAAATGCGAGAACACAGTAAGCCAAGGGCGACGTTCAACCATTAGTAAGCCACCTTCTTTTCAACATATTTAAACTGAATCACGGTTAATGCGCCCACGAGGATCATCAACACGACGGATTGCGCGGCGGACGATCCCATATTGAGGCCGACAAAACCGTCTGCATACACTTTATAAACCAGCGTTGTGGTGGATTGACCGGGCCCACCTTGCGTCATGGCATGAATCACCCCAAAGGTTTCGAAAAAGGCGTAGACCAAGTTCACAACCAGCAGGAAAAAAGAGGTCGGAGAGAGCAGTGGAAAAATGATGGTCAAAAAGCGTTTTACTGGGCCTGCGCCGTCAATAGCTGCCGCTTCAACCAATGAACGTGGGATAGATTGCAGCCCGGCGAGGAAGAACAGAAAGTTGTAGCTAATCTGCTTCCATGTAGCGGCAATGATCACCATGGTCATGGCATCGCCAGAATGGATAAACGGATTCCAGTCTAAACCAATGGCTTTTAGCGCGTGGGCCAATACACCGACAGTGGGATTGAACATGAATAACCACAACACCCCTGCGACAGCGGGAGCGACCGCGTAGGGCCACACCAAGAGTGTTTTATAGCCTGTCGCCCCTTTAATGACACGGTCAGCCATCACCGCGAGCACAAGCGCCGATAGAAGCGCGATGCCTGCAACAGAAAAACTAAAGAATAAGGTGGTCAAAAAAGAGCGATAATAGCTGGTGTCTCCCAATAACTCGGTGAAATTTTCGCCACCGACAAACTCGGTACTAAGACCGAAAGGGTCTTCCAACAAGGTGGATTGCCATACAGCCTGCGCCGCGGGCCAGATAAAAAAGATAAAGGTGATCAGCAATTGAGGCGCGAGCAATAAAATGGGAAACGCACAATGATTAAATGTGGGTTTATTGGACATAGGCTTTCTCAAAAAGTGGAGCGGCAGTCTATACCGCTCCGTCATACAACATGGTTTTTACTGAATGGAACTAAACCGCTTATTGATTGGCTTTCGCAAACTTTGAAAGCAAGCCATTGGCGCGCTCAACTGCTTCATCCAGCGCTTCTTGAGCCGATTGATCGCCGGACCATACGGTCTCAAGCTCTTCGTTAATCACATCACGGATTTGAACGAAATTACCTAAGCGGATCCCTTTAGAGGCAGGCGTTGGCTCGACCTCGGTCATTTGTTTAATCGCGACGTCTGTGCCTGGGTTTTGAGCATAAAAGCCTTGCTTCTTGCTTAGCTCATAGGCTTCGTGGGTAATGGGCAAGTAACCGGTGAACTGGTGCCAGTCCGCTTGGATTTCAGGTTGAGACAAGAAGGAGAAGAACTGGGCGACGCCCTTGTACTCTTCTGACTCGTGGCCTTGTAGAACCCAAAGCGTGGCCCCGCCGATGATGGTATTTCTTGGCTGCTCAACGGCTTTATCCCAGTAAGGCAGCTTGGCAACGCCAAACTCGAAATCTTTTACGCTTTCGCGCACACCGGCGTAAGACGCTGAAGAGTTCATGTACATGGCACATTCACCACTGTAAAACAGCGGCGCACTGTCAGAGCGGCGGCCTCCGTATTCAAAAATGCCAGCCTGTTGCCAATCCGCCATTTTGGCAATGTGATCCACAAACGGAGACTGGTTAATTACCATCTTGTTATCGACACTGCCAAAGCCATTGTCATTGGTGGCAATGGGCGCATTGTGGCGAGCACCGAGGTTTTCAATTTGTACCCAAGACTGCCAGCCAGTCGTAAAGCCGCACTGAGCGCCATTGGCAAGCAGTTTCTCAGACACTTGCTCAACTTCTTCCCAGGTTTTGGGAGGGTTAACGCCAGCTTTAGCAAACAGATCTTTGTTGTAATACAGCACGGGCGTTGAGCTATTAAATGGCATCGACAGCATATTCCCGTCTTCGTCTGAATAATAACCCGTCACAGAAGAGAGGTAGTCAGATTGGTCAAACGGGACGTTCGCGTTTTCCATTAGCTCATAAACCGGGTATATCGCCCCTTTTGCTGACATCATTGTCGCGGTGCCTACTTCAAACACCTGGACGATATGAGGTTGCTTGTTGGCGCGGAATGCCGACACAGCGCCTGTCATGGTTTCGGTGTAGTTACCCTTGTAGACGGGTTTGACGGAATAGTCATCCTGACTGGCATTAAACTTCTCAGCAATTTCATTCACTTTTTCGCCAAGGTTTCCGCCCATTGCGTGCCACCATTCAATTTCGGTTGTCGCGTTGGCAGAAAAAGAGGCCAGCAACAGGGCCGAAGAAAGCGCGGTTAAGCGTTGGGTTTTCATGCGTCACTCCTTTTGAGGATGGGGTAATGTTCATTCGGCAACTTAATGAACAAAAATGAACATAATATGAACCCAAACGAAAAGGGAGATGACAATTGTATGACTTTTGACCGCGGTCGCATGGCATGTGAAAAAATTGTTAATTAGAGCGTGTTTTGATGATGAAAATCCTGCAAGCGCAAAGATTTACTCGTAAACACTCTGTCATATTTACACGAGACAATGCGGCTCGCGCTGTCCTACAATACCTAAATAACTGATTGAGATGAGACTGTTCAAATGAAAATCGCGCCACAGCAATTATGTGGGCATCGAGGTGTCGCTGCTCATGCTCCTGAGAACACGTTAACGTCTATTGCAAAGGTGCGAGAGATGGGGTTAAGTTGGGTCGAGGTCGATGTGCAACTGACCCAAGACGGTGTTCCCGTGGTGTTTCATGACCATAGCTTACAACGGTGCACCAATGGTGCAGGGGCGTTAAAAGACACCGCCTTGGCCGATTTACAGCAGCTCGATGCAGGTGGGCACTTTTCGCCAAAGTTTGGGTATGAAAGGGTACCCACGCTCATGGCCGTTTTAGCCCAAGCGCACCGCGATGCGCTTCATATCAACCTTGAGATCAAAACTTACCCGGATAGCGATATACCTGCCTTATGCCGTGCGATATTTGCTTGCTTGTCGGCAAGCCCTATCAGCACCGAGAAGGTATTAGTCTCATCTTTTTCTCTTGAGGCACTCGCGATTGTTCGTGATGAAATGCCTGAGTTAGCGCGGGCGATTTTATGGGAAACGATCCCTGATAATTGGCGTGAGTTCCGGGACTTAGCCACGTTTAGCATTCACTGCAACTATCGCCACCTCACCCAAGAGAAAGCCAAAGCCGTTAAAGATTCAGGTTTAGCGCTTAAGTGTTATACCCCTAATAAGCCTGTTGAGGTCGAAGCCTTGTGGGGGTGGGGCGTAGACATGATGATCACCGACGACCCAAGTAAATACTTAGCACACCCGTACTGACACGAAGTCAACCGAATCGTTAGGTGAGCAGTCGATAATGTCATACAACAAGGAGCTTATGTGTCACAAGAGGCAGAGTTAAATTGGCGCCAGCGCGAAATATTAGCGCAATTAGCAAAAACAGAGCACCTAGAAACGGATGATTTGGCCACGCAGTTTTCGGTCACGACGCAGACTATTCGTCGTGATATTAATCAGCTCTGTGCGCTTGGCTTAGCTCGGCGTCACCATGGCGGCATTAATATGCCCTCCGCGCATGTCAATAGCGATTACCAACGTCGTTTGCAAAGGCACAGTGGCGTTAAAACGGCGATTGCACGCGCGGTGGCCGAGCACATTCCTGAGGGGGCGACCGTGATGCTCGGGATAGGGACCACGGTTTCTGCGATTGCTGAGCAGCTATTAACAAGACGCGACCTTCGCGTAATCACCAATAACGTTCAGATCGCGCATATTCTGGGGGCTAATCCCGACCTCGATATTTGGCTGGCAGGGGGGAAGCTGCGCGCCAATGACCAAGATATGGTTGGACACTCGGTGCTTCAGTTCCTGTCGCGTTTCCAACCGGATATCGCCATTATTGGCTGTGCGGCGGTTAATGAAGAGGGATGGGTGTGTGAGTTTTCCCCCGACGAAGCGGATGTCAGTGACACCATGCTTAGTGCCGCGAGTGCAAGGTGGTTGGTGGCAGACGGTTCAAAGTGGCAGCGCAGTGCGCCGGTGAAAGTGACAACGTTAAGTCAGTTTGATTATGTGTTCACCAACGATGTATTGAGCAACTACTCGACGCTGCCGGCAGATATTGCTTTTATTCCTTGTGACTCGCGCGATCTCGGCCCCACGCAAGCGCCAACTGCCAAGTGAGAAGGGCTGGCTAAGTCTGTGTGATGAAAAAGCCTGCATGACGACCGTCAAGCTTGCGCGGATAAAATAGCGCGATACAGTGCCTCGGTGGCTTCACGCGGCGTTTGCTCAGGGTTGTAGAAGAACTCATTAATCACGTCGAACACCGCGCTTTGTACATAACGTGTGGTGGAAAGGCCGTGTGACATGCTGGGGCTTAAGGTGCCATTCTCTTGCGCGTAAGTAAACGCATCACGTGATTGTTGCGCGCACCGGTCTCCCTTGGGGAGGGGCACATCAAATCGGATAGGTAACGAGCCTTTGTAACGGTTAAAGTCACGCTGGAACTGTGGTGTGAGGAGGTAAGAGGCCATGTCTGTTTGGCTTTGTCGCTCACTTTGGCTATTGGGCTTGAAAAATACAAAGCTGTCGACATTGTAACTAAAGGCTTTTTTCGTCCCAGGGAAGGCGACACAGGTAAAGGCTTTGCCTTCTTGCTGGTTGGCGGCAAAAAACTCCCCTTTGGCCCAATCACCCATTACTTGCATCCCCGCCTGGTTATCAATGAGTAGACGAGTGGTATCGCTCCAGTTGCGTCCTTGACCCGAGTCATCCACATATTGGCGCATCTTCGCCAGCAGAGTAAAGGCTTTGACCACATCGTCACTAAGGAGTGCTTGGCGATCAAAGTCTAAAAAGGCACGTTGGTAATCTTGTGGCCCCAGAACTGATAGCGCCAGACTGTCGAAAAGCGTCGCGACTTGCCATGGCTCTCCTCCCAACGCGAGTGGGATATAACCTGCTTGCTGCAGTTTATCGGCGGCAGCAAAAAAGCTATCAAAGTCGGTAGGGATGTCGGCATTGGCTGCTTCAAAGGCGCGTAAGTTGWCCCACAGCCAATTTACGCGGTGAATATTGATGGGCGCCGCCACATAGTTACCTTGGTACTGCATGACATCACGTAGTGGGGCAGGGATTTTATCTTCCCAACTTTCCGCTTCAGCAATCTCATTGAGGTTGCGTAAAAAGCCTAAACGGGCCCATTCGGTGATCTCCGGCCCTTTGATTTGTGCCGCAAGGGGCGGGTTACCACTGATGGCACGGATCCTCAAAGTGTTCATCGCGCTTATCCCTGCGCGGCCACCGACCGCGAAGTCTTGCCATTGATGGCCTTGTTGCTCAATGCCTTCTCGCAAGACAGAGGCGGCTTTGGCTTCACCTGCTGATGTCCACCAGTGTAAAACTTCAACATCACTTGCGGACACTGCAAGGCTATAGGTGACGAGCATGCCACCGATGATCCATTGAGAGAGGTATCTATTTAAGCGTGTTAAACGTGCCATTATTCTTCTACCCGAGGAAAACTGATATCAACTTGCAGGCCGCCTTCACTGCGGTTACTGAGCACCATATCCCCGCCATGCGCGTGGATGATATCGCGCGCAATCCCTAAACCGAGCCCCGAACCGTCGTTATCATCATGTAAGCGTACATAAGGGTCAAACACCGAGTCGAGCTCTTGCTCAGGAATACCTGGCCCCTCGTCAATCAGGGTAATATCTAACGTGTGTTTTGCGTCCATCACATAAATCGTCACTTTATCGCCGTATTTCACACCATTATCAATTAAATTGGATAAGCAGCGTTTGAAGGCGAGTGGCTTACACGTAAACGGAGGTACTGCGTCGCTTTCAATACTGACTCGAATACGGTTTTGGTTGTGTGGTTCGACAATCATCGCTAAGAAATCAATGACATCAATAGCCGCCATGTTCTCATGGATATCGGTGTCTCTGACCGTTTGTACGGCACCTTTAACCATAATTTCAAGATCATCTAAATCTTTATTGAGCTTCGCGGCTTGCAGGTCGTCATCAATTAATTCGGCCCGTAAACGTAAGCGGGTGATAGGCGTTTTTAAATCATGCGACATGGAGCGGAATAAGGTTTCGCGCTCACGTAGGTGACGTTGTAGGCGACGCTGCATACGGTTAAACGCCCGTGTCACAATGGCGATTTCTGCCGCGCCTTCCTCCTTCAGGGGAGGTTGCTCAATGTCGGTGCTAAACAAGTTCGCTGCTTTGGCCAGACGTTTTAAGGGGCGTGCTTGCTGACGAATCAAGGTGTAAGTAAAGAACAGTAATAGCGCAGTGATCACCACGATAAAGACCACTTGATCGGCGGTAATCAAGGTATCATCGAGCGTGACATAGGGCGCGGGTAACAATGCAGCGATATAGATCCACTCATCTTTTTTCAGCTCCATTTGTACCACCAAAATGGGGGGATTTAATGGCTCTAAACTTAACGTGTGATGTGCCCAAGATTTGGGCAAGTCTTGCAATAAAATGTCGTTGTTGAGCACGCGTAAGGTTTCAGGGCGCGAAAAGTCAACATCAATGGTATTCAATGACGGGAGCTGCTCGTGGAGAATGCCTGATACGGTACGGGTGGCGACCTTTTTCGCCTGTGTCTCTTCAATAGGCGTGATTTGGATTTTTTCTTTGTTAAAGGAGACAAAAAACCGTGTCCCGCCCATGTTACGTAATTGATTAAGCGCCACATGCCGATAAGCAACGGGCAACGATTGAAAGAAGGTGGTGGTTGAGGCAAACATGTTAGCTAAACTCGCCGACGCCGCCTCTAGCCCCGCAAGCTGGGTTCGTTTTGATTGGGTATACCAAATTGAGGTGGCAATGCCCTGCGCCAATACCACGGATAACAAGGTCAGCAGCAAGGTGCGTGATAGCAAAGAGCGAGGGATCAGCTTTTCTAGCCATTCATGATTCATATTGGATCTCAGCGACAAACATATAACCCGCACCACGCACAGTTTTAATCAAGTTCGCTTTGCCTGTGTCACGTAAGCGCTGGCGTAAGCGGCTAACTTGTACATCGATGCCACGTTCTTGTGCCTGTGCATCGCGGCCGCGCGTCGCTTGGCTAATCGCATTACGATCGAGCAACTGGTGTGGGTGATCGATAAACAGCATCAGCAGGGCATAATCAGACGCCGACAACTCTATCTCCATGCCGGTGACAACCTGGTGCAATTGCTGGGTGGCAGGCTCTAGGCGCCACTGGCCAAACCGAATCGCTTTAGGTCGGGACAGCGTGGTCTCCTGCAATTGCTGGGTGCGACGTAATAATGCACGAATACGGGCGATCAATTGGCGTGGACTAAAGGGCTTGGCGATATAATCATCGGCGCCTAGCTCTAGCCCAACAATTTGATCCGTTTCGTCTGATACAGCGGTGAGCATGATGATAGGCACACTCGAATCTTTACGAATACTTTTGCATAGCGTAAAGCCATCATCCCCTGGGAGCATCACGTCGAGTAAAATTAAATCCGGGTATTGGACAGCCAGCTTAGTTTGCATCTCATGACCGTTTTGCGCGGTCATCACTTCGTAACCGGCTTTGGTGAGATAAGCTTGGAGAAGCTCACGGATTTCGACATCGTCGTCGACCACTAAGATGCGTTTGGCTGAAGCCATATCGCCATTGTCCTCGTTGCTAAAGTCAGTTCCTCCATTATCGGTGCTTTATCGTTGAGATGCTACAAACAAAGCCGCACTTTGTGTAATTAATCAGCGACTTGTTGATAACCGTTTTGGTGATGATGTCAGAGCAGACACCCAGGAGGGGGAAAGGTATAAAAAGGCAGATAGTTCATCGCTTGACGACGCGAGATCGTGAAAAAGACAAAGCCCTCCATATAAGAGGGCTTTGGTTGACATCACAGTGTGTTATGAACCGTGACGAGCTATTCGCTATTGCTGTGCATCGCTTTGCGAATACACAAGGCCGCGCCACCCCAAGTGACGGCAAAGCCGATAAGCATCATGATGATTGCGCCTGTTGTCATGCGTCTGTCTCCATATCGCGAGCAGGGGTCGTGGTGCTATTAACGATAATACCAACCACCAGCATGGCAGCGACCAAGCCCCAACCCAGGGTCAGTAATTCGAATTGTGCGTAACCGCCATAACCTTCGTTGAAGGTGTCAATCAGGTTTTTCACCAAGATCACCGCCAGCATAATGGGGCTGATAAAGCGGATACAAATTTCCATCCACTGACCCACGCTGAATTCAGAGACACGGTTAACATACTGACGGATGTCTGACAGTTTAACTAGCCAGCCGACCAGCAACAGCTCAAGCAAACAGCTTGTGAGCAGTGCAACGTTGTTAACAAAGTAATCAACCAAGTCAAGCAGCAATAGACCGCCGTTGGTAGCGAACGCCATTGATACGACAAAGCCCACACCACATACGGCTGTCGCCGCTTTTTGACGAGTCACATTGAGCTTATCCATAATTGACGACGTCACGGCTTCAATGATGGAAATGTGCGAACTCAAGCCAGCAACAACCAATGCGAGGAAGAACAATGGACCAAGAATATAAGGGATAGGGAGCAAATTAATCGCGGCAGGTAGCGTGACGAACGCTAGGCCAACGCCCCCGCTGACGACATCGGTGATCCCTTTGCTTTGTTCCGCCGCCATATAGCCAAGAATCGAGAAGATCAGCACGCCGGCAACAATTGAGAAGCCACAGTTGATCAATACCGTCATCAAAGCATTGTTGTTGACGTCGGACTTTTCTGGCAAGTAGCTAGAATAAGCAAGCATGATGGCGAAGCCCACCGACAGCGTGAAGAAGATCTGCCCATAAGCGGCGGACCACACACTGGCATCGGCCAATTTGCTAAAGTCAGGCGAGAACAGATAGTTCAAACCATCCAGTGCCCCTGGCAACATCACCACACGGCCAATGAGTAACAACACCATGATAAACAGCAAAGGCATCATGATTTTGCTGGCTTTTTCGATGCCGCCTTTTACGCCACGGAAAACGGCTGCATAGGTGATGGCCCAAGCAATGATCATTGGAATCGCGATGTGCCACTGCCAATCACCCAAGCTGGTGGGAGAGTTTTCCCCCAATTTTAGGTAATCGGAGAAGAAGAAGGCGTTGGTGTCTGTGCCCCAATCTTGGCCAAACGAAAAGCCAAAGTATGAAATGGCCCAGCCAATAACGGCGACGTAGTAAATCCCGATGGCGACTGCTGACCCCACGGCAGCCAGGATAAACCCAGCGCGTGAGCCCCATTGTTCTCTTTTCATATCTACTTACTCCTTTGCGAATCGCCTTTCTTTACGCCCATCCAAATATGCAGTGTTGTGAGGCTGCGTTTTTTGGTCGATATGAAAGAAATAGCACATTCCCGCAATATTGATTTTTAACTTCCTGTTGCCCGAATGTTGAATTTTTTATCTAAAGCGGGCAGTCATTGCACATTAAGCACAGCGTGAGGCTAAATCAATAGCCTTAAAACCAACAAGTTAGCAAAAAAATGGGGGTTAACCTGCTATTGGTAGAGTGAGGTAGATATAAATCATGTTTTGTTAACCCTATGTAGTGATAAAAACTATCATAATTATCAATAAGTGGTGATTAATGGTTATTTTTGTTCGCTCGTCAATTGATGAAAAAAACAACGCCAAGACGTGTTGAGCGCGTGCCACAGCGCCAGAAAACATGATCTCATTAGCAGAATTTTAGACAACAAAGACGCACACTAAATGTGGTTTATACTTGTTATAGCAGCGTTATCACCTAGGAGGACCTCATGAATACGACACTCACTTATGCACTGGTCACGACAGCCTGCGCACTCGGCCTTATTTTTACGTTTGCCGCCGTGGCGGTAATGGCATAGACAACACTTGGTTCGGTGGCTTCCGGTTTGATGACGATGCCACGGCACGGTAGCGCTAGCACAGTGTCACACGACGCGTTAAACTGTGGGACTTAGCTAATTAAAAATAGTCAATAAAACATAAGCATAACGCTAAATGTGATGGTAAGGGGCGAACGTGGTAGAAACCAATCAAGCCGTGCAGCCCACGGTGTTGACCGACAACGCGCTGACCGCTGGCGCACAGAGCGGGACTCACGCGCGGCCGCAGCGCATAGCCCTTGTGCTTCAAGGGGGCGGACAACGAGGTATTTTTACAGCAGGTGTGCTGGATGCGTTTTTAACCCACCGATTTGACCCCTTTGAGCTTTATTTTGGTACATCGGCGGGGGCGCTCAATATGAGTGCCTATGTCTGCCAACAGTACCAATATGGTTACCGCTTTATTACCCAACTCACCACGCAGGAGCGCTTCTTCCATTTAATGAAGTATGTTCGCCGGCAGCATTACATGGACTTGGATTGGGCGTTAGACACGGCGTTACCTGGTAAAGAAACGGCTCTGGATATGGAAGCGGCGCGGCACCATCTGCAAAACCGTTATGCTTATGCATGCGCGACTGACACAGATACGCTGCAACCAGCCTTCTTCTCACTGACAGAAGACACCTGGCCAGATGCCCTGAAAGCGACCTGTGCGATTCCGCTGCTTTATCCGCATCCGGTGAACATCGGTGAGCACCGTTATGTGGACGGTGGGGTAACAGCGGCGATCCCGGCAAAAGAAGCGTTTGCGCGCGGGGCGGATATTATCGTCGTGGTTCGCACTGAGCCAGTGGTTGAACAAGATAAACGTGATGATGAGAACCGGCGCTTTCTTGAAACACTACGCGAACGCTTTGAGGCGAAGAGGCCGCAATTTAAGCTCTCCGACTATTTATCAAACTTTGAGTCCAAATATCGACTTGCACGCTTTGAAACCTTCCAGAAAGAGCTCAGTAAGCAAATCGGTGAACTGTCAGATCGCTATAAGTCCAGCCGCGAGCAATTGGTTAATCGTGTGCGCGACAGTATGAAAGAGAAAGCGATGCAAAATGGTGGTCGTTGGCTTTTTGGTGGCGACACGATTTATCGGCTCCAGTCTTTATCCGGCAAGCCGCTAAACACTGAAATGCTCAAGATGCTGACCACGCATTATCAAAGCTACCAAAGTGAACTGCAATTTTTGGCGTCACCGCCTGCGCGTGCTCAGATAGTGCAAATTGCGCCGAGCGCTCCGTTGCAAAGTAGTGCCTTACTGAGTAAGCCGGAGGCATTGGAAGCCGATTATCAGCTAGGGGTCTCGCTGGGGAACCAATTCTTACGTGAATACGGTGACTCGCTGGTTTCTATGTCGACTTTAGATAACCCTAGCTTTGAGCCAACGTCAGTAAGAATGCCGCATCAAGAGTAGAGCCGATGACAGAATTTGAAAAAATGCAACGTGGCTTGCCTTATTGTCCTGCGGATGAAGAGCTGACTTTGTTTCGATATGCCGCGCGCCGACTTTGCCAACAGTTTAACCGGCTCGATCCTGAAGATGCGGCCAGTTTAGCGGTGGTAACCACCAAGCTATTCGCCCGTATTGGCGATAACGTTGAAATCGACGCGCCTTTCTTTTGCCATTATGGGATGAATATTCATCTTGGCAACAATGTTAGCGTCGGTCCAAATTGCACCATTTTAGACGGGGCGCATGTCAGTATTGGCGATAACGTGAGTATTGGCCCCAACGTTGGGATCTATACCACGCGTCATCGCGTATTACCGCTAGACATTGCCCGCGGTGAATGTGAGTCCTCTCAGGATGTCATCATCGGTAATAACGTTATCATCGAGGGAAATACCGTGATAAAAGCAGGCACGGCAATCGGTGAAGGGGTAGTGATTGAAGCCGGATCAGTGGTTGATACGGATATCGAACCTTTTTCTATTGTGGCTGGCAATCCGGCTGCGGTGGTACGGCGCTTGCAGTGATGAGGATAGAGACAAGGTGGCAGATACCTCCCAATACGATTTTATCGCATCCTCCCGATAAATGTTATAATATAACATTTTTGAATTGGCATACTGATGTGGGTGTAGTAATGTTATCGCCCTCAATCGGGTATCAGCAGTAAGAGATAGACGCAGAATGGTTAAAGTTAGGGCCCGAGTGCCGTTGAAAGTCGGGGTGGGAAGCCAGATCCCAGCAGAGATCCTTTCCTTCCATGGTTTAGAGTCTGAGCAAGAGCACGTCGCGCTAATTTTCCAACAAGCCGATAAGAAAGCCGATCCGCCTTTGGTTCGCATGCATTCCGAGTGTTTAACCGGTGATGTTTTCCATTCCTCTCGATGCGATTGTGGCGAGCAGCTTGAAGAGACYATCCAAAAGATGGGTGAAGATGGCGGTATTATTCTTTATTTGCGCCAAGAAGGGCGGGGGATAGGGCTGTATAACAAGCTGGATGCCTACAAGCTACAAAGCGAAGGGATGACGACGTATGAAGCGAACAACCATTTGGGATTTGCGGATGATTTGCGTGATTTTGCCGAAGCGGCGCAGATGCTAAAAGCGTTAGACGCTCACTGTATTCGCTTGATCACCAATAACCCCAAAAAGATTGAAGAGCTGCAAGCGGCAGGGGTTACCCTCAAAGAAGTGATTGGCACCAAAGCCCACCTTAAAGACGGCAACCGTAACTATCTTAAGGCAAAGATTGAGCATGGTAAGCACCGTCTCAATATTGAGCAAGATTAAACATTCGTCGCTAAAAATTGGCTAATTTGCCAGCCAGGCAGTGACAATCACTGTCTATATTCGCTACATTATTGCCATTATATCAGTCATTGCTCAAGGACGAGTCATGCGTGTGCAAACATGGCATTATCTCTTTCCCCCATTGCCTCCCGTGGCGATGCTCATTGCGATTGCAATTGGTTTATCACTGAGCCATTTCTTTCCTTTTTCGCTGGTACTGGGTGCCCCGATGTGGGCTGCCTTGCCTCTGGGGTTAGCCGTGGGGTTATTAGCCGCCGCTAAATGGGCGTTTCATCGCCATCACACCACGCTTGATCCGCTGCAAATGCCCTCAGCGCTGGTGACGACTGGGATCTATCGCTATACCCGCAACCCTATGTATCTGGCGTTGGTACTCATTATCGCCGCAGCTGGGCTTTATTTTAATGCGCTATGGTGCTGGGGGATGATTCCCGCTTTTATGGCCTACCTATCCGCCACATTTATTCCTGCTGAAGAAGCCCGTTTATCACGCCAATGGCCAGATGATTTTGACGCTTATGTAGCTCGTGTCCGACGCTGGCTTTAGGATTAGAAAAATTAATCTTTAATATAATAAAGAATCGGGATCGTTATTCTCAACTCTGATTGCCACACTCTCTCTTAAAGCCTATCATTCGCCTGTCTATCATTAGGTGGCTAGGTGGGCTAGGCCTTTACCCTCAACCTCGATACCTATTTCTTACTTATTTTCGCATAATTATTTTTAGGAGTGCTGGTATGTCCTCGGCAATGCCTATGGGCAAGCTATTGCTATTGATCGTTCTATTAGCGGCTGTTGGGCAAATGACCCAAACCATGTATGTCCCATCCATCGGTGCAATGGCAGACGACTTCGCTGTATCACCCGCTTGGTTACAAGCGGTGATGGCTTGTTATCTTATTCCTTATGGTTTATCGCAGTTTGTTTATGGCCCTGTCTCCGATCGCATCGGTCGTAAGCCGGTTATTTTGTTTGGGTTGGCATTGTTTTTAGTCGGGACGGCTATCACCTTGTTGGCCACCTCCTTTGCCGTATTTTTACTGGGCAGTATGGTTCAAGGCGCGGGCATTGGCTGCGGCGGCGCCATGGCGCGCACCTTAACCCGAGATTGTTTTTCCGGGGCCAAACTGCACCGCGCCAATAGCCTAGTTAGTATGGGACTGATCTTTTCTCCCTTAGTGGCTCCGCTTCTAGGAGGAGGGTTAACCGAGGCCCTACATTGGCGTGCCAGCTACTTCTTTTTATTGTTACTCGGTGTCTTGGTTTATACAGTCATGGCTTGGCGGTTTAGCGAGACTTTGCCTGCCGATTTACGCCAACCTGGTCATTTTGGTGCGCGCTATCGTCATGTTATGCGATCACATCAATTTAAAGGATATTTGCTGTGCTTAATTACCGTTTTTTCCGGTGTATCTTTATTCGAGGCGGCGGCAGGTGTGATCATGTCAGATGCGTTAGCGTTGTCTCCGAGTGTGATCAGTTTGCTGTTTGTTGTCCCTCTGCCGGCATACTTAGTCGGGTCAGGGTTGTCGAGCCGGCTTTCCGAAAGTATGGGGTATTATCCCACCCTGACATTGGGCAGTGTCTTAGCGTTGTTGGGGGCAGGCATCATAGGATTACCCGGTATGCTCGGTGATGTTTCACTCTATGCGTTAGTGGGTGGCGGCTGTGTCTATTTTGCTGGTGCAGGTATTCTCTTTCCGGCAGCCAGTACAGGAGCGATTAGTCCTTTTCCTTACCATGCTGGCACGGCAGGGGCAATTCTTGGCGGCGCGCAAAATCTATTGGCAGGGCTGGTAACACTCGTCGCCAGTAGTTTCGGTGTGGCTAGCCAATTATCATTAGGGGTAATCATGCTGACATTGGCGACGCTGGCAAGCTTGGGACTGGTCATCAGTTATCGCGCTCACGCCCATGATGACGCGGACTCAGTGACCGTACTGTAATCATTCAACCGGTATTATCCAATGAAGTCGGCGCCAGTTCGCATCCACAACGGCAGCACCTATCGCTGCCGTTATTCTGTGGGGCAGGGCTAGTGGATCTGTGTTGGGCTGCGCTTCCACAATAAATGACAGAATTTATTATCTGGGTCTCGGCTGATGAGCATACGAACAAAGACTTCATCTAACACCTCAGCGCCAGCTATACCCATTTGCACCTCGGCACACTGAGATAAGTCAACATCCGCTCCCACATGCTCTGGCCAATCATTGTTTACTTCAACCACCACAGCGCCCCCTTCTTCTTCAAAGCGTGACTCATAGAGCATTAAATCGTCAAACTCCAAGTTGTCTGGGGCCGTTTCGGCAAAAATCTCGAACGCGATCTCTAGCACGGTCTCCAAGCTGAGTTGATTCTCTTGCGTCATGGTAAGCTCTCGTTGTCTGTATGTATGCTCACTATACCATGCTGTAAGGGGTATCTCAGCCGCGCCGTATCGGTTGACCTGCACAAAGAGGTATCTAAAGTGTATCCGTGTTTGTCCTCTCAACCGACGGCTCTCATGGTCAAATAGACAACCTCTGGCTAAAATAAAAGCAGACCCACAGTTAGAGCGTTGATTTGTTTATGCAGATGACCAACAATAGCGCGCGTACTCAAACCTGTGTGAAAGTCGTGACTCAGTTGCAATCCAGAAACGCTTATTTACCGGAGCCCGACCGGCGTGCCCCGTTTCAATCTGAATTTATCCCCGTGATGATTAAAGCGGTGAAGCAACTACGTGGCTTGCTCGGCAAGCGGCTTCACAGCGTCTACGTGAGTGGAGATATTGTTTGGCGGCGAGCCGTGGTGAAAGACAGCGTGCTATCGCTGACGGTGGTGTGCCAACACGCCCTGACGCTTGATCAATCGAACGCATTAAACACCTTGCTCTGGCGATTAAAAACCAGTCATAGCAAGGTGATCAGTGATTGCCATATCGATATCGTGACCGTGTCACATGTTAGAGATCTCTCACAAATCTTTCACTGGGGATTCTTTTTTAAGCACAGAGCCATTTGCCTCTATGGCCAAGACTTGTCAGCCAGTTTTGGTTTATTTGAAGCCAGCTGGGAAGTGGCGAAGGCGATGAATCCGGATATCTCTGACAAACTCGCGCGTGCCAAACAAAAAATCACCGCCGCCACCACATGGAATACCCAGCTCAATACCGCACAAGCGATTGCAGACACCTTGATACGCGGTGCATTTGGTTTGGTACTTCATAAAGAAGCGCAGTGGAGTGAATCACTCAACGAGTGTGCGGATGCTTTTATTAAACACTACCCGGATAAAAAAATGGCGATTGAGCGGCTTTTTATCCTGCTAGAGCGCAAACCGGTAAAAAAACGTGCTGTCATGACCCTCCTCAATGACTTTGGCGATTGGTTGATCAAAGAATATGCGCGCATTGACTTTAAAATTGGTTAACTAGCGTTTGGCAACGATGCTGGCGTTGGACGCTTGAACATTAAGCGTATTCTGTGAGTTAACCCGCCTCATTCCCTACAAGTGAGTAACAGAATCTGATCTTGGTCAATAAAACGGTGTAACAAACTTTTCACAAAAGATGGTTTGTTGAACTATAAAACCACCAGTAGGCATGTGTAATCTGCTTTTAGGGTGTATTTATTCAGTATTTATGACTAAATAATTATTTACATCCTGTGTATGATTCGATAATCTGCATGCCAGTTAGTCACAGTGAGTGAATAATTAATCAGCAAAGGCGTTGATGCTCGCGGTGAGATAAATAAAAATTCAGGATTCAGACGTATGCAAAAAACTGACACTCTCTCTACGAAGTCACCTTCGATGAGAAATATTCTGATGTTCGCAATCCCATCATTATTGGGGTTGTTCCTTTTTATGACGCCAGTCAGTTTCGGTGACAGCGTCACTATCCCGATTGCGGTAATGGCGAGCAGTGTCTTGGACTTACTAGGTAACAGTGCAACAGCGGTCGTCACTGCCTTAGTGGTGTTGAGTGCCGTCGTTTCAGTGTTGGTTACGCTGACCAAGCCTGCCGTTATCATGCGAAATGGCTTTCTTAATGGTTTGTTTAATGTCTCTCCGGTGTGGCTTGTCACCCGTGTTTTCGGTGCCGCCTTCATCGTAATGGCGTTTTATGGTTTTGGCTCGCCAGTCATCATGGGTGAAACAACGGGAGCCTTTGTGCTCAATGAGCTATTGCCTACCTTGTTATCCGTGTTTATTTTCGCTGGTCTATTACTGCCGCTACTGACAAGTTTCGGCTTGCTCGAGCTGCTTGGTGCTATTTTCACCAAGGTAATGCGTCCGTTATTCGGTCTGCCGGGGCGCTCTGCGGTCGACTGTGCCGCCTCTTGGTTGGGCGATGGCAGCGTCGGTATCTTGATGACCAGTAAACAATATGAGCAAGGTTTTTATACCCAGCGTGAAGCGGCAGTGGTTGGCACGACGTTCTCTGCGGTTTCAATCAGCTTTAGTTTGGTGGTGATAGCGCAAGTCGACTTGATGCACATGTTTGCTTGGTTCTATCTCACCGTCTGTTTAGCTGGGATTGCGGCGGCGATCATCGTTCCTCGTCTTCCTCCTCTGAGCTGGAAAAAAGATGCGCTTATCGATAACTCTGAGCGTGAAACCAATGATGAAGTCCTACCGGCTGGCCACAATACGCTGAGCTATGGACTGCACTGTGCTCTGACACGTGCCGAGAAAATTCGCTCGGTAAGCAGTGTGCTAAAAGAAGGCGTACAAAACGCCGTCGATATGGTGTTAGGTGTGTTGCCAGTTGTGATGGCAATTGGTACGGCGGCGTTGATGGTCGCTGAGTACACCGATGTGTTTAGCATCCTAGGGGCGCCCTTTGTGCCACTGCTTGAACTATTGCATATCCCTGATGCGGTGAAAGCCTCTGAGACCATGGTGATTGGTTTTGCAGACATGTTTATTCCTGCCATTTTAGCCGCAGAAATCGACAGTGAAATGACCCGTTTTGTGATTGCTACGGTATCGGTGACCCAGTTGATTTATATCTCGGAAGTGGGTGCCTTATTACTGGGAAGCAAAATCCCAGTCAAGCTGTGGGAGCTGTTCGTGATCTTTATTTTACGTACGCTAGTCACTCTGCCTGTTATCGCAGGGATTGCTCACCTGATTTTCTAATTAGGCGCTACGCATAAGCCGCTATGCGCGTCCTCCTTACATCATCAACGCCTCACTTTTTGTGGGGCGTTTTTTTGTTAACGCGTCCTCGTTGTTGTGATGCAAGCCCTCGGTTGTATCAACCACCTATGGGCAGAAAGGGACATATATTGGTATGCTGAACGCAGCGGCTAATGGGAGGCGGGATGAAAATAGTCACTCTTCATGGGTTATACATGCACGGTGTTTTTTTGATTCCGCTGTGCGAGCGCTTAGAAAAACATGGGCACCAGGTGCTGAATGTTTCGTATAATACGCTCAATCCGGACCTAGAGGGTATCACCGCCAAAATCGATGCGTTTGTTGGCGACCAGCCAGCGATCTTGATTGGCCATTCGATGGGCGGACTCATTATTCGCCGTTACTTGGAACAGAGCACAAAGCGGTGTGATAGACCGCCTCTCGATGTTCGCGCGGTGATCACTTTGGGCACGCCGCATCAAGGCGCTAAGTTAGCAAGTATTTTTGGCGATCTGGGGTGGGGCGGCTGGTTGTTTCAACGTAGCGAAGACATGCTTATCCCTGACAAGGTCAGGCCTTGGAAGAATCTTCCGCCGTTACATAGCCTTGCCGGCGATTGCCCCTGGGGACCCGCGGCGCTGTTGTTAAAGAACCAAGTCTGCGATGGCACTGTGCTGGTCGAAGAAACCAAAATCGAGGGCATGACCAGTCACGATCTGTACTCGGTGACCCACATTGCATTACTGTTTTCAAGGCGGGTCAGTGAGCGTGTGATTCAGTTAGTCGCTCAATATGAGCCGACGGCTGTGCCAGCCGCCGAGGGCTAAAGTGATGGTTTGATAAGGTCACTTTAGTTCGGATGATTCGTGTGTTCCCACCCAAGTATTAACAAACGTCCCATCGGGGTCATATTGCGCGGCTTGTTTGTCGAGGTTAAACCGGCGGCTGCCGCGCGGATCGGCACCAACGCCTGCTAAGTATTGCCAATTGCCATAATTAGCCGCTACATCAAAATCAATCAGTTGCTGCTCAAAGTATGCTGCGCCATAGCGCCAATCAACACCTAACTCATGGACTAAGCAGCTGGCCACCAATTGACGACTGCGATTCGAGAGCCATCCGGTTTGTTTAAGCTGGCGCATCGCCGCATTGACAATAGGAAAGGACGTCGTGCCTTCACGCCATGCCATAAAGGCTTCGGCATAAAAAGTGGTGAGTGGCCGTTTGTTGGTAATGCCTTTGAACGCAAAAAAGCGGGCACCATAGTGATACAGCATCCATTGGAAATATTCGCGCCACAACAGCTCAAAATATAGCCAATAGGTTGACTCGTTTTTTTCAACATTGCGCTCATATCGATCGAGCTCTGCGGCGACCCAGCGTACGGACAAACTGCCGTTTGCGAGCCAAGCCGATAAGCGTGACGAGAAATCCCAACCATCAAGGCCGTTGCGCGTTTCTTTATAGCGCTGAATACGATGGGTATCCCATAAGTAATGATTCAGTTGCGCACGCCCGGCGATTTCACCGCCTTGATAAGGGGCTATTCGGCGATCAGATAGGGGCGCTGGGTCGGACTTAATCGCTGTGATGGGGGCTGGCAATGACTCAGGTACTGGTAACGGCAAGCGTGGTTTGATCCCGCGCTTTTCCACCGCTTTACGGAATTGAGTAAAGGTCGTCGGGATCTCAGGTAAGTCAAACGGCAGCTGATGCTGGGTAAACAAGGTGTGAGCATCCGAGACAACCACCCGCTGCGGAAAGCGCTCAACCAGCGTATCAACCTGGTGACGCTCACGTGTCCCTGGGTGGTCGGTGACGCCAATAAGGTCAAACTCATGATCCATACACAGATTTGCCACCACCTCTAGCGGCTTGCCGGTGCGAATAATCAATTTTTGCCCCATCGCATCCAGGGCGCGATGCAGTTCGGTTAGGCTTTGCCACAAAAACGCTTCCCGTGGGGCACCGAGGTGCTTACTTTGAAAGTGATCCGCACGATACCAGCTGGGGTCAATCACAAAGACGCAGGTCAGCTGATCGCAGCTCGAGGCTAAATTGGCGAGTGCAGGGTTATCATGTATTCGAAGGTCGTGACGAAACCACATTAATCCGCGTTGCATACCTATCTCCTTTTTCCCTCCAATACGCTCACAGGCTGCGGGCGGATTGCTTGATTGGATCAACTGGGTGACTATTCGCCAACCACGAGCATGAATGCGGGCTCTCACATCCGCCTAAGTGCGCGCTGGGGGTGTGAATGAGTGTTATGGACGAAGACTAGATCTGTCGCTGGCGTTGCGCCCACATTCCAATAAAAACAAAGGTGGCGACCAAACCGGCAAAGAGCCAATGATCTGGCCATCCGCGCATTTGTCGCGCCAGCCACGGAGAGACGGTAATGATAAAAGCGCCGTAACCAAAGGCATTGATCGCCACAAATACCAGAGTGCGAACGATAAAATGATGACCGGTCAATAAACGGCGTAGCGTCCGATTAATATCATTGCCAAATACCACCAACAGTGACGCCACAATTGCTACTGCAATATCACTGAGCCATGGCGTTAACCACGCACCCGCCTGAGAAAACCAAGAGATTAAAATATTCATAACGATTTACACTGTGTAGAATGCGGCTAGAGTACTGATTTCTGCTGGCGACTTCCAGCGCGGACTTAGCCCGCGGGAGCGCACGATGTAAGGAGAAGGCATGAAAATCGCATCGATCGGGTTAGGGGACATTGCGCAAAAAGCCTACTTGCCATTGATGGTAAATTGGCCAGGGCTCGAATGGGTATTGTGCAGCCGTGATGACGCTAAGCTGGCGACGCTCGCCACGCAATACCGAGTGAGTGAGACCGCAAGTGATATCCAACAATGCTTAGCATTAGGGGTGGATGGAGTGATGATTCACAGCGCCACCGACTCGCATGCGGCCTTGATTCGTACCTGCTTGCAAGCAGGTGTGCCGGTGTTTGTCGATAAACCTGTCGCCCCATCAGGCGCGGAGGTTGAAGCCTTATTCAACTTGGCAGAACAACAGCAAACCCCCTTGTTTGCAGGCTTTAACCGGCGTTATTTGCCTTTGCTCAACACTCATCTCAATGGCCAGCGCCCCGAAGACGAGCTGGGCACACCCCTTTTATCGCTGCGTTGGGAAAAACACCGTCATGCGCTGCCCGATGCACCGCGTCGTTTTATTTTTGATGATTTCATTCATCCACTCGACAGTATAAACGTTCATGGTGACATTAATATTGATGATTTGGACGTGTTTGCTCAATTTAGCGAAGGCTTGCTAGGCCGCTTAGACGTGCGTTGGCACCGCGACAATAGCTTGTTTGAGGCCAGCATGAACCGCCAGTATGGGGTCACCAAAGAAACCATTGCGGCGGCTTATCGTAACGAGTGCTATTTCTTTGATGGCTTTACCCGTGGTGCGCGCATGCAAGACAACGTCACCACACAGCTTACCTTGCCAGATTGGACGGGTATGCAAGCGAGCAAAGGTTTTGCGGCTATGCTCAGCCATTGGTTTGAGGTGGTCAGCGAAGGGCGGGTTGATGCTGCTCTCACCGCTCGTAATGTGGCGAGCCACTGGGCCGCGGAAGATTTGGTCGCCTATTGTGAAGCGCTGCGCGATAGCCCCTAGTCCCACGCGCAGCACGCTGTGGCTGTTTACGCTTCGACCGGATTATCCGTATGCGAGTGGATTAAATAGGGCAATAACAACTGGCGGACATTAAAGCTCACGTTTAACTTGGCCGCCAGCAAATACAACCCTGCTATTTTACGATGTAAAAACAGTGCATCCGCCGGTGGTGTGTGCCAATAGCCTTGTTCCATACTCAGCGCCATCCCACGGTTACGTAAACGCGTTGCCAAATCGGCGTCGCCAAAGTTAAATGGCGCATCCGTCGCAATCGGTTCACAAGCGGTGTTCACAAGCTCCAGCACACTGGCTTTTTGCTCTGGCAAGATGTGGTCGGCAAAAAAGCCAATTTGGGTCAGTGCCGCCTCAATCCCTGCCTTGTCTTTTTCAATCGCCGCTAAAAATAGCTTGCGATACCCATCGGTAAACGTCGGGGCATACTGACGGGTGGCGCCAAAATCGAGCAACACGACGCGTCCGGTATCGGGCTGATACAAATAGTTGGCAAAGTTAGGATCGGTTTGGACCTCGCCAAACACAAAGACTTCCTCAAACAGCAACTGGAATAAACGACTGATCACGCGGTGACGAATCGTCTCTGAAGCCTTGTTGAGTTGCTCAATCGGCTCTCCTGCCATATAGCTCATGGTGAGAATGCGATCTGAGGTAAGGGCTGAGTGAACCCTTGGCACCACCAAACCGTTGGCATTTTTCAAATGGTCGCCAAACCGAGTCAATGCTTGTGCCTCTTTGCCGTAATCGGCTTCATCATGCAGTTGTTGCTTGGCTTCATCGAGTAAGGCTTGGTAATTCGCTTCTTTGGGGATCAGGCCACTTAAGCGCAGTAGGGTGATCACATTATCCACATCGCTATCAATGCTGTCTTTGATGCGCGGGTATTGCACCTTTACCGCTACTTTTTCACCGGCATCGGTATAGGCCTCGTGCACTTGGCCTATCGACGCTGACGCGATGGGCGAAAAACGAAAGTGGGTGAACTCAGCCTGCCAATTGTCGCCCAGCTCTTCATTAAGCACCGCTTTGAGCTGCGCCGGTGGCATGGGAGTGGCATTATTACGCAAACGGGCGAGCAGATCGCTGAGCTCTGGCGGAATCAAATCCCCCGCATCCATCGACAACAATTGACCGACCTTCATCGCCGCTCCACGTAAGTCCGCCAGTTTGTCCGCCACGTGGGCAATATTGGCCGGCGACATCATCAAATCCTTACGACTCGGCCGATTGCCCTGGGCAAACTGTTTGGTACCTTCCCACGCCACATTCGACGCCACACGCCCCGCCAACGAAGCCAGTGCACCAAAGCGAGAAAACTTACCATGCGGCACTTTACGATTTTTCATAGCCACCTCCTGAATCCTCCTAAGAATACGCGACGAACAGCGGAATGGTTTGGTGGGACGAGTTGCTCGCGCTCACAAAGATGCGAGTTAACGAGCCAAATCCACACCACGATATGGCAAAGACCTTTCCATTTACATGACATTCCAACCCGGGTCACAGCCTCGGGGGTGAAATCGCGTTTAGATCAAATAAAACAGCAGTTTATATTTTTGACTGTCTAGTTAAGTAGTAGCATTTGCTTACAAAGTTAGTCTGTAGGGTAATTGCCAATGAAGCTGATGTTTAAAACGAAAATACTGCTACTTGCCATCGTGCCACTGATCGCCTCAATGCTGATTATGAGTGCGGTCACGGCCTATAACGAACAGGCGTTAATAGAAGAAAACATTGCCACGTTTCGGGAGAAGTTGGTCAACGAGCGTAAAAAACAACTCAAAGAAGTGACTCAGGTAGCGGAGAATATCGTTAAGCGTCTTAACCCAGGCACCAGTGAGGCTCGCTTGGCTGAGGTGAAAACGGCGCTTACTGATGTGCAGTTTGGCGAGACGGGTTACTTTTTTATTTACAACAAACAGGGGATCAATGTGTTTCACCCTGTTAAACCGGCGCTTGAAGGAAAAAACCTGATTGATTTTACCGATCCTAAAGGCAATAAGGTGATTCAAGGGTTACTCGAGGCGGCACAACGTGGCGATGGCTACTTTAATTTTATGTTTGATAAGCCGGGTACCGATGCGCTGATTGATAAAATCGGCTATGCGGTAATGGTGAATAATGGTCAATGGCTATTAGGTACTGGCGCCTACACCGATGACATTGAGCAAGAGGTTGCTGCCTATCGCACCGACGCAGAGCAAACCCTGGATGCACAAATTTTCCGTTTAACCCTGTTGGGGATAAGCACAGTGATTATCACGGTGTTGCTGGTGAGCTGGTTTGCGCAGCGTATTGGTGAGCCGGTGAAAAACATGCTTGATAAGCTTAATGATATTGCTAGCGGTGAGGGCGATCTCACTCAGCGTTTGCACGTACATGGCTATGATGAAATCGCCCAACTCGGTCATGCCTTTAATCGCTTTGTAGAGAAGCTGCAGCACACCATTCAGCGCGTCGCGCAAGTCACGGCGCAAGTAAACAGCACCGCCTGTGATATGGCTCAGCAAACATCCGCAGTGGCTGAAAAACTACAAACCCATGATAACGAGACCGAGCAAGTGGTCACCGCGGTGACAGAGATGAGCTCTGCTGCGCAAGAAGTGGCACAAAACACGACACAGGTGGCTGATGCCGCCACCTCTGCCACCCAAGATGCGCAAAATGCTCAGGCGCAAGTGCGTGAATCAGAGGCATCGGTCGAGAAGTTGGTAGCGAAAATGAGCGAGTCGAGCGGGCAGGTGGATCAACTTAAAGCTCAGTCGGATAAAATTACCTCGGTACTGTCCGTGATTGGTGAGATTGCTGAGCAAACCAATCTATTGGCGCTGAACGCGGCGATTGAAGCCGCTCGCGCGGGTGAGCAGGGGAGAGGCTTTGCGGTGGTGGCCGATGAAGTGCGCACCTTGGCCAGTCGCACTCAAACCAGTACCCATGAGATCCGTGACATGCTTGATGGTCTACACGTGCATGTGGATAGTGCCGTGAAAACCATTGCCGACAGCGATCAAGAGTGCCAAAGCATGGCAACGATTTCAGCGCAAATTGGCGAGCGAATCACCTCGGTGAGTGCGGCGTTTTCGCAAGTGAACGATATGACCTCGCAAATTGCCAGTGCGGCGTCAGAGCAAACCACGGTCACGGAAGATATTCATCGTAATCTGGTATCGATTCGTGACATTGTCGCTAGCTTATTGAACTCGAGTGAGGCATCGTCACACGCGGCGGAAGAGCTGAGCTCACTGGGTCAAGATCTCGATACCTTGGTGGGGCAATTTAAAGTCGCCTAAGCCAATAGCATGATCACTATTCTCGGCACATGGGATAAAAAGTCATAAAGGACGCTTACCGCAAGCGTCCTTTCGCTTTACAATAGCTATTTTAGCGGTATTATGCTCACGCAAACGTTTGCTTTGAACATATTGTGCGCCATTGAGAGGGTTTCATGCTGCCTGATGTCGAGATTTGTCGTAACACCACACTCGCCCCCATTTCCACCATAGCCAAACAAGTTGGCCTCCTTGACTCAGAGTTTAAAACGCAAGGTAGCTATAAAGCCAAAATCTCTCTCGATTGCTTAAAGCGTCTTGCGCCCAACCCAACCGGAAAGTTAGTCCTGGTCACCGCTATAACTCCCACGCCCTTGGGTGAAGGCAAAACCGTCACCACCATTGGTCTGGCGCAAGGCTTGGCCAAGCTGAATCATTCTGTAACGGCCTGTATTCGTCAGCCTTCGATGGGGCCCGTATTTGGTGTGAAAGGTGGCGCAGCTGGCGGTGGTTATTCGCAAGTGGCTCCGATGGAGGAGCTCAACCTCCACCTGACGGGAGATATTCATGCGGTGACCGCGGCGCATAACTTGGCCGCTGCGGCCATTGATGCGCGAATTTATCACGAGCAACGTCTAGGCTATGACGATTTTGAGGCGCGCAGTGGCTTAAAAGCGTTAAAAATTGACCCAAGTCGCGTGGTGTGGAAGCGGGTGATGGATCATAACGATCGCGCCTTGCGTATGGTGACTGTGGGTAAAAACGAACCGGGTAAAACCATCAACGGCTACGAGCGTGAGGGCGGGTTTGATATCTCGGCTGCCTCTGAGCTAATGGCGATTCTGGCGTTGGCGAGCGATCTTCGCGATCTGCGTCAGCGCATCGGCCGCATAGTATTGGCTTATAGCCATACCGGTGAGCCGATCACCACCGAAGATTTGCAAGTGGCCGGCGCGATGGCGGTCAGTATGAAAGAAGCGATTGAACCCACCTTGATGCAAACTCTAGAAGGCGTGCCGACAATGATTCACGCCGGCCCGTTTGCCAATATTGCTCATGGCAATTCGTCGATTATCGCCGATAATATTGCGCTTAAGTTGGGTGATTATACTGTCACCGAGGGCGGTTTTGGCTCAGACATGGGGTTTGAAAAAGCTTGTAACATCAAAGCGCAAGCATCCGGTAAAGCGCCAGACTGTGCGGTGATTGTGGCGACATTGCGCGGCTTAAAAGCTAACTCGGGTCACTACAACTTACAGCCCGGTCAGTCTATGCCCGACGCGCTCTTTGCGGATGATGATGAAGCATTGGTAGCAGGGTTTGAAAACCTCAAGTGGCATATCAATAACGTGACTCAATATGGTGTGCCGGCGGTAGTGGCGATTAACCGCTTTCCACAAGACAGTGATGCTGAGCTAGCGACACTCAAGGCGATGATTGAAGCGCTGCCCAACAAAGTAAGAGTAGCGATCAGTGAAGGCTTTGCCCAAGGTGGCGAGGGTACGCGTAAACTGGCGGAACAAGTGGTCGCGCAATGTGAAACCAATGCATCATTCTCGCCCTTGTATCATGCCCAGCAAAGCTTGGAAGAAAAACTGATGGCGGTTGCGGAAGTTGGTTATGGCGCGGGAAGCGTGACGTTAAGTGAGACCGCGAAACAGCAACTGCAACAATTTAAAGCGCAAGGGTATAACGGTTTGGCAGTCTGTTTGGCGAAAACGCCGCTGTCTATTTCAACCGATGGTGCGATAAAAGGTGCTCCAAAAGGCTTTGATGTACCGATCCGCGAGTTAAAACTGTGCGCGGGTGCTGGGTTTATCTATGCCTTATGCGGCAACGTGATGACTATGCCCGGTCTACCGGAAAAACCGGCGTTTATGAATCTCGACCTCGATGATGAAGGTAATATTATTGGGTTGAGTTAATGATCCTAACCCTCGTGAGAGCCGCTGTTGTCAGCGGCTTTTTTGTTTGTGCTACATGCGGCCACGCTCGTCATTGTCTTCACGGTCGTGTGATGTGGTATCCTCTCTGACTTCAATTCTCCCACCGACTGTGAGCCTGACTTGAAAAAAATCGCGGTTTTTGTCGACGTTCAAAATATCTACTACACCACACGGCAAGCCTACGGGCGTCAGTTTAACTATCGCCAGTTGTGGCAAACCCTCAATAATATGGGTGAGGTGGTAACTGCGTATGCCTATGCCATTCGCCGCGATGACGATCAGCAAATCAAATTTCAAGATGCCCTGCGCTACATTGGCTTTACCGTCAAGCTAAAACCCTATATTCAACGCGCTGATGGCAGCACCAAAGGGGATTGGGATGTGGGGATTGCCATTGATGTGATGGAAACAGCCCCCGAGGTTGATACCGTGGTGCTGTTATCCGGTGACGGGGATTTTGACTTGCTGATGAACAAAATCCGCGCGCGCTATCACACTGAAGCGGTAGTGCTTGGTGTGCCTTCCCTAACGGCTAATTCCTTGGTGAACAGTGTCGATCGCTTTATTGCGATTGAAGACGATATGTTGTTGTAGGCACGGCGTTTATTTTGCAGTTCTGGGACAGTTTCTGATTTTATTTTGATGTTGAAGTGAGTAAACGATGTACAAATTAATCGCCCTAGATATGGACGGCACCTTGTTAAACAGCGAGAAAGCAATATCTGCTGAGAATAAACAAGCCATTACCCGCGCGCGTGAGAAAGGCGTGACTGTGGTATTGGCGTCTGGTCGGCCGCTTGAGGGCATGCAGCCTAAGCTAGACGAACTGGGAATTGGCTCGGATAAAGACTTTGTGCTGTATTACAACGGCTCAATGGTAAAAAACCTAGGTACTGATGAAGTTATCTTGCAAAAAGGGCTTGACGGCAAAGCCGCCAAAGCGCTGGCTCAGCATGCCGAGGCACTGGGTGCCTTCGTGCATGCATTTAGTACTGAGCACGGTTTGATTACACCAGCACAGAATCCGTATACCGAGATTGAAGGCAAGATCAACGGGCTGGATATTACCGTGATGGATTTCGAGGCCCTAAGCGATGATCATCCGATTATCAAAGTGTTGAWGGTGGCAGAGCCAAGCAAGTTAAACGAAGTGATCAGTGCGTTACCATCCGCGCTACGCGAGGAATTTACGGTCGTGCAAAGTGCGCCTTTCTTCCTCGAGTTTTTAAATCCTGCTAGTAATAAAGGGGCGGGGGTAGCTGCCATTGCAGCGCATCTAGGCATTCAACCTGATGAAGTGATTTGCATGGGCGATGCTGAAAACGATCACGCAATGTTGGAATACGCAGGCCTTGGCATTGCGATGGCGAATGCCATGGAAGCAACCAAGCAAATCGCGGATTACATTACCGAGAGCAATGATGAGCACGGTGTGGCCAAAGCGATTGAAAAGTTTGTGTTAGCAGCGGATAGCGCCGTAGCGTAAAACGAACAAGCATGAACAAATGGGGTGGGTGTTTGTGCCTGCCTCGTTTTATTTCATGATACTGATGGCATCGTTTACTGACGTGGCGTGAGCCTATCTTGCTTTAAAGAACAGATAGCGGTCTTTGCGCAAAACAAAAAAGCCTGCTTTTAAGCAGGCTCTCTGGAAATGGTGCGTCCGGGCAGACTCGAACTGCCGACCCCCGCCATGTCAAGGCGGTACTCTAACCAACTGAGCTACGGACGCAAATTTCAAAATGTGGTGCGTCTGAGTGGACTCGAACCACCGACTTCCACCATGTCAAGGTGACACTCTAACCAACTGAGTTACAGACGCATAATTTAGTGTTTCAAGCAAAGTGGTGCGTCCGAGTGGACTCGAACCACCGACCCCCGCCATGTCAAGGCGATACTCTAACCAGCTGAGCTACGGACGCACAGTGCTTGAAAGCGGGGTGAATAGTAGCGAGTTCATCTGTGTCACGCAAGCGCTTAAGCGCATATTTTTGCGCAGAAACGACTGTTTGGCGATTTGATCGTCAATATGGCGGTATTTTCAGTATTCATCTTGCTTATATCGCTAAGCGATTGCACTGACTTACTGATTTTTGGTGCTTTATTGCCCAAGCTTAACCTCACAGCGCTGGAACAATTGCTGCCAGACATCAGCATGATGCTTAATCGCCGCTTTATACGCCTGATATGCTTCTCCCTCCCAGTAGGCTTTTTTATAATCGTTAAATATATCTGGGGTGTTTAAGCTCGCGAGGCGCGAAAGCGCGGGGGCGAGATCACGATAAAGTCCGTCTACCCGAGCAAGGTATGGCTGCACATCACCCACATAAAACTTGTAAAAGACAGTCTGCAGGCGCTTTAAACGTGTAGTATTGAAATTACCGCCGCAACGCACTGTCTGTTGATGATTAGCGATCAGTTCACTGATTTGGTTAAGCCACGCGGTGTGATAGCTCAAGCTCACAAACAAATCGCCTAAGATGGGTTGTTTCTCGATACTTTCTTGCCAAGTCGTAACAGGCTCTGTGGGCGCTTGGGTTGAGGGTATCAATTGGCTAAACTGCTCAATAGTGTTAACCGCATTACTGTGTGCCGGCAGTTCGATGGGAAGTGTAAAGGCGGGTAAGCTGAGTTGTTTGCGCCAGGCGTCACTATCAATCAGCGTATTCCAGATCACTTTCTCCCGTTGCTGGCGTTTAAGTGTTAGTGCCTGTTTCAATTCAGCTTGAATGCTCGGATCCTTCACTTGCGGCAAACACTGCGCCGCGGTATCGATGAATTTGAGCTCGTAGTCAAGTTGGCGAAAGCGATCCGCGACTTTACCCAAGGATGAATTGCGCTCCGCGATAAGGTTGAATAAGCCACACTGGCGAAGCTCATAGGCATCGAGCACCCCCATTCGCAGTTCATCAAGCGGCTGAACCAGATCGCGTTTACGCGGCAACGCTGGCAGTTCGGGGGAAGTGAAATCGGGGGTGGGTGCATCCAATACATTGCCAAGTCGCTGGTAATAGTCGGCCATCATATCCTTGGCCGGATCATCTGATTGGCAACCTGTTAGTGCTGCTAACGATATCACGAGTATTGCAGTTTGTATTCGGCGCATGATGTCGTTTTTATCCTTTGGCTTTCTAGACTCACTTCCTGATGTTACGCGAGCGATCTGACCCGCGATCGCTCTGCGTAATATTAGTTTATCCGTATTGCTGGGGCTATGTAAGACACTTACCGCTCTGCCATAGCCAGTTGGAACTCAGGAGATTGCTGGCGCATCCAGCGTAAGCGTAGGCCCAACAATACCGCGGCACTGGATAGACCGATAATAATGCCAACCCAAAAACCGTGCGCGCCCATGGCCGGTACCAACCAGTCTGTCATGCCAAGCACATAGCCGAGTGGCAAGCCCAGCCCCCAGTAGGCGATCAGGGTGCGTTGGAAAATGGCGCGCATGTCTTTGTAGCCACGCAGAGCACCGGCAGCAACCACTTGAATCGCATCGGTGATCTGATAGACAGCTGCTAATAACATCAATGATGATGCCAGCGTGGCGACATCGGGATTATCAGAATACAGGGCGATAATTGGGTCGCGTAGCCACACGGTGAGTAAGGCGGTTACCACGGCGGTGCTGACACCCAGCCAAATACCGATTTTGGCGGAATTAGCCGCCCCTTCGGTGGTGCGTTTGCCCAATAGGTGGCCGACACGAATGCTGACCGCTACGCCAAGGCTCATCGGCAACATAAAGATCATGGTGGAGAAGTTGATCGCCACTTGGTGCGCGGCCACGGTGATCGGCCCAAGTGGGGCGATTAAAATAGCAATGGCCGCAAACAGCGTTACCTCGAAGAACAGTGAGGCCGCCACGGGGAAGCCGAGTTTAAATAAGCGGATTTGCTCTTTAATAATCGGCGTGTAGAGCGTTGCAAATAGGTGTAGGCCACTGAGCTTTTTGCTGATCATGACATACACGCCCATCAGTCCCGCCATTAACCAGTAAACCAGCGCGGTGGCAACGCCACATCCCACGCCGCCAAGTTCTGGCGCCCCTAGCTTACCGTAGACAAACATCCAGTTAAGCGGCACATTGGCGGCTAGGCCGATAAAGCCAATCACCATCGCTGGGACGGTCAACGACATCCCCTCGCACAGGTTGCGAATCGCCTGAAAAAGCAAGAAGGCCGGGACGGCCCAAATCACCGCATGCAAGTAACCAATGGTTTTAAGTGTGAGCGCCGCTTCGACATCCATCAAGTCAATAATAAAGCCGGCTTTATACAAGATGAGCCCAATCGGCACGCTTAATAGCAGTGCCATGTATACACCTTGCTGAAATTGAAAGGGGATCTGATTTTCTTTGCCAGCCCCGTTGAGCTGGGCAATCACCGGGACCATCGCCATTAACAAGCCGATGCCAAATAAAATGGCGGGCATCCATATGCTTGAGGCAACCGCCACGGCAGCCATATCTGTGGCACTGTAGCCACCTGCCATTACGGTATCGACAAACCCCATTGAGGTTTGAGCTATTTGGGCAATAAAAACAGGCACACTGAGCCGAATAATGGCTCTTGCTTCATCATGGTATTGCTGCACGTCGGCCTCAATAATTTGTGATTGAACGGAAGGGGAATGGAATCGCGCGCAATTATACGTGCTAGGGGAAGAGAAAGGAAAGCGAAAGCACTATCAATTTCGCACCCACGGCGATGCAAAGTCTTTAGAACAGGCGCGTTGCGGCGGCATCGCGCTTAACGGTTAGAAAATTTGCTCATCATCCGCATCAATAAACAAATGAATGGTTCGATGAGATTCATCGATCTGCATATCGTAATGAATGGCATTGCAGCAGTTTGGGCAGTCTTCATAAAACTCCTGGTTGCCACCACTTAGATCCAATGTGATATCAAAGCGATGACCACAGTGCGGGCAATTTACGATCCGGTCAGTCATATCATCCATGGTTACACACCTTTTTTTGATTCTCTGTACTCAAAATCAGTATAGATGAGGATGCTAAGGGGATAAACGTAGGGGATAATATGATCGATAAACTGGGCTATGCGTCGCGACAAATGGCATATCACCTTGATGCCGGTGAATGCCATTTATATTGCTATCATGATGTCGACGGCTAGAGCGATTCGAGATTATCTGCGCTAAATGCTCGAAGGCTCGCAAGCTTTTGGTCGGCTATCACAAAGCGAGGATCCTCCCACTCATGGGCTGCAGGCACGACAATGGTTTTCATCGAGGCCGCTTTGGCAGCAAGTAGGCCAGTAAATGAATCTTCAAAAGCTACACAGTGATCGGGCTCCACACCCAAGGCATTGGCGGCGTTAAGATAGACCTCTGGGTGAGGTTTGCCGTGTTTAAGTGCACCGGCTGACTCCACGATGGCAAATTGATCACTGAGTCCCAATGCATCCAAAGTAGGATGGATAAGCGTGAGTGGCGACGACGATGCCAAGCCCACTTTTAGTCCTGCTTGATGGCAAATTGCTAACGCGTCTTTAACGCCTGGCATCATCGGCTTTTCGTCTTTCACTAACTCAACCACGCGGTCGACGATTCGCGCCTGCACATCCGCATTGGAGGGACCTTGCCAAGGCTGAGTACGAGCGTAGTATTTGACTATCTCGTCAATTCGAACGCCTGTGGTGTCACGCGTATCTTGTAAACTGATGGAAACACCCAGCTCGCTTAAGACGTCAATTTGTGCACGTTGCCAAAACGGCTCTGAGTCAACCAACAGGCCGTCCATATCAAATATTGCGGCAGATAACATCGCCAACCTCATTCTCAGTTTGTGTGCACCGCATCCTACACCGTGAGTGTGAGTTTTGTCAGCAATTGTTCTGCTTGTGTGAGGTAGGGCCCGCCGAATAAGTTGACATGGTTAAGTACGTGATAAAGGTTGTAAATATCTTTTCGATTTTGATAACCCTCATCTAACGGCCACTCGGCTTGATAGCCGTTGTAAAAGCTTGATGGAAAACCACCAAAGAGCTCTGTCATCGCGATATCGGCTTCTCGATCGCCCCAATAACAGGCAGGGTCAAACACCACCGGACCATTGACCGACAGGCCCATATTGCCAGACCAAAGATCCCCGTGCAGTAACGAAGGTTTGGGCGTGTGGCCGACAAGTTGGGCTTTAACATTCTCGATAATGGTATCGATGTCGCCAAAATGCAGCGAGCGCTCAGCCGCCAATTGCAATTGCCAACCAATGCGTTGTTCGGCAAAAAAACGACACCATTTGCGGTGCCAACAGTTTCTCTGCTCCGTGGTGCCGATGAAATTATCGTCATCGAAGCCGTACTCTGCTTGCTCTCCCCAGCGATGATGACGCGCTAAGTGTTGCCCCAACAAATAAGCCTGCGTGTCATCTATCGGTTTGATGGGCAGGTAGTTGAGCACCAAGACAGCACTGTCTTTCACGGGGCCAATAAAATACACCCGAGGAACATGAATATGGCCGCTCATCGCGAGTTGACGCAACCCTTCCGCCTCGGCTTCAAAGGCGGGGAGTAGTGCACGCTCGTTTACCTTGACGAAAAAGCGCTGATCACCGCCATCGCTAATGCAATAGGCATCATGGATATCGCCACCACTGATAGCCTGTTTTTCGGTGATCTCGAAATCAATCCCGAGTTGTTCGGATAGGTGTAAAGACAGGGCATGCCACATAAGCGACTCCGTTACATCGAGGTAAAGAGGGAAGTAACAGCAACTGGTTATATATTAGCCTATGATGTCGCCCAATATCTGTGGATATGACGACAGTTTAGATAAAAAACGGCTCATAAAGAGCCGTTTAACTGTCAAGTTTGGAACGCGTTACCGATGTTAGGAGACGGATGTCAAACTTGGCAAGATACCGTTTGGCATTAAGCGGTTATAGGTCCCGGTTCTGAGCAGTGCGTTGGCCTTTTCAATATCAGGGGCAAAGTAGCGGTCTTTATCATAAAACGGCACCACGCCACGCAATTCTGCTTTGGCTTGCTCCAGTCGTTCCGAGGTTTTATCGGGCGCGCGAAAGTCAATGCCTTGACTGGCCGATAGCAGTTCGACGGCTAAGATGCCGCGTGTATTGCTGCTCATATCATGCAAGCGACGAGCGGCAAAGGTGGCCATGGAAACATGATCCTCTTGGTTTGCTGAGGTGGGTAGGCTGTCAATTGACGCTGGGTGAGCCAGGGTTTTGTTTTCACTTGCCAACGCGGCAGCAGTGACCTGTGCGATCATAAACCCAGAGTTAACGCCACCGTTGTTAACCAAAAACGCCGGGAGTTTGCTGAGGTTGCTATCGATTAGCAGTGCCATGCGGCGTTCCGATAAGCTGCCAATTTCTGCAATCGCCAATGCCAGGTTATCCGCGGCCATGGCAACGGGCTCAGCGTGGAAATTCCCCCCAGATATGATGTCGCCATCTTCTGGGAACACCAAGGGGTTATCCGACACTGCATTGGCTTCAGTGGTAAGCACGTCGGCTGCTTGGCGAATTTGCTGTAAGCAGGCGCCCATCACCTGTGGCTGGCAGCGCAGTGAGTAAGGGTCTTGCACTTTTTCACAGTTTTGGTGGCTGTCACCAATTTCACTGGTTTCACCCAGTAGATGCCGATAAGCGGCAGCGGCATCCATTTGGGTTTGGTGGCCGCGCACTGCGTGAATGCGTTGATCGAAGGGGCGGCGACTGCCGAGTGCCGCTTCCACTGATAATGCACCACAAACCGTGGCGGCGGCATACAGATCTTCGGCCTCGAACAGACCTTCGAGGGCAAAGGCCGTAGACGCCTGCGTACCATTAAGTAGCGCCAGCCCTTCTTTTGGCCCCAGTGTAATAGGCGATAACCCAGCGATTTTTAACGCGGCTTCACCAGAAATCACTTCGCCTTTATAACGCGCTTGGCCTTCTCCCAATAGTACCGTGCTCATATGAGCCAGCGGGGCAAGATCGCCTGAAGCGCCAACGGAGCCTTTTTTAGGAATACAGGGATACACCTCGCGGTTGACCAATTCTGCCAGTGCTTTGACAACCTCAAAGCGGATCCCTGAATAGCCTCGCGCTAAGCTCGCAATTTTGAGCACCATCATCAAGCGCACGGTGGCATCGTCCATAAACTCACCAATGCCCGCCGCGTGAGACAGTACAATCGAGCGCTGGAGCGTTTCGAGATCGTCAAGCTCAATGCGGGTATTGGCCAATAAGCCAAAGCCCGTATTGATGCCGTAGACCACCCGTCCTTGCTCAAGGACGTTGGTGACAGTGTCGGTGCTGGTTTTCATAGTGGCTTCAATGCCGTCAGCAAACGCCAGTTGAACGGGCTCTCGGCTAACTTGTCGCAGTTGATCCAGGGTGAGCTCACCAGGTTGTAGCGTTAATGTGTACATCTTGCTCTCCTTAGCGCAGCGGTTGGTTAGGTAAGTCCAACAGCGGCAGATCGAGTTGTTCTTCTTTGGCACAATCAATGGCAATGTCATAGCCGGCATCGGCGTGGCGCATGACGCCTGTCGCAGGATCGTTGCGCAGCACGCGTGCCACACGTTGGTGTGCATCGTCGGTACCGTCACACACTATGACAACGCCAGAGTGTTGTGAAAAGCCCATACCAACACCGCCACCATGGTGCAAAGATACCCAGGTGGCCCCTGATGCTGTGTTTAGCATCGCGTTGAGCAATGGCCAATCTGACACCGCATCTGAGCCATCAAGCATGCCTTCGGTTTCACGGTTCGGGCTCGCCACTGAGCCTGAGTCTAAGTGGTCACGGCCAATCACAACGGGCGCTTTGAGTTCGCCATTTTTCACCATTTCGTTAAAGGCAAGGGCCAAGCGGGCACGGTCTTTGACACCCACCCAACAAATACGTGCCGGTAAGCCTTGGAATTGAATGCGCTCTTTGGCCATATCAAGCCAGTTGTGCAGGTGTGGGTCGTCCGGGATCAGCTCTTTGACTTTTTGGTCGGTTTTATAGATATCTTCCGGATCGCCCGACAGGGCCGCCCAGCGGAACGGACCAATTCCTTGGCAGAATAACGGACGAATGTAGGCAGGGACAAATCCTGGGAAATCAAAGGCATTGTTAACCCCCACTTCGAGTGCCATTTGGCGAATGTTATTGCCGTAATCCAAGGTCGCCGCGCCGCGCGTTTGCAAATCAAGCATCGCTTTTACTTGTACGGCCATTGACGCTTTCGCCGCTTTCACGACCTCTGCTTCGCTTTCTTTGCGCTGAGCAGCGGCTTGTTCCATGGTCCAGCCCTGCGGTAGGTAACCGTTAAGGGGATCGTGGGCTGAGGTTTGGTCGGTGACCACATCGGGGGTGATATTGCGCTTCACCAGCTCTGGGAAAATATCAGCCGCATTGGCCAGTAACCCAATGGAAACGGGCTTACCAGCTTGATTGGCTTGCTCAATCATCTCTAGGGCTTCGTCAAGCGAGGTGGCTTTACGATCGACATAGCCGGTGCGCAAGCGATAATCGATGCGGCTTTCATCACACTCAACCGCAATCATTGAAAAGCCAGCCATGGTGGCTGCTAGCGGCTGTGCGCCGCCCATGCCACCTAGACCACCGGTCAAGATCCAACGTCCCTTGGCTTCACCATCGAAATGCTTCTTAGCGACGGCAACAAAGGTTTCGTAAGTGCCTTGAACAATGCCCTGAGAGCCGATATAAATCCAGCTCCCCGCGGTCATTTGGCCATACATCATTAACCCTTGCTTATCGAGCTCATTGAAATGTTCCCAGTTTGCCCAGTGCGGCACCAAGTTTGAGTTGGCAATAAGCACACGGGGTGCATCTTTGTGGGTCGGGAATACCCCGACAGGCTTACCGGATTGCACCAACAAGGTTTGGTCGTCATCAAGACGTTTAAGCACCTCGACAATTTTATCGAAACATTGCCAATTACGGGCGGCCCGACCAATACCTCCGTAGACAACTAAGCCATTAGGGTGTTCGGCCACGTCTGGATGTAGGTTATTCATTAGCATGCGAAGGGGGGCTTCGGTTAGCCAGCTTTTAGTATTTAGCTCTGGCCCGGTTGGGGCTTTAACCGTGCGTGAATCAAAACGTGGATCCGTCATGGTTACTCTCCTTGTTGGTGAATATGGTGCGATGCGGCGTGTAGCATGGTCCAAGCCATGCGAGCTGCTAATCGACTGGTTTGCTGGTCGCGATCGTAGTGAGGATTAACTTCAGTGATGTCGCACACGGGAACACGAACGCGCTGCCGGTCGGCTTCACTAAAAATGGATTGAATCAGTGGTTCAATGACTTGCACTGGGACGCCGATTGTCGCTGGTGCGCTCACACCTGGCGCGGCACTGGCGGGAAAAACATCCATATCGAGCGTGAGGTATAAGTAATCACATCCTTGGATGAATTCGCTTAATTTCGCTTTGAGTGCCGGTAGCGCAGCCACCTGCATGTCGGTATCTTCTTCTACCCAGCAACCAAGTTGTGCGGCTTTATCAAAGAGTGCCTGGGTGTTGCTGGTTCGGCTTACGCCTAGGCAGGCATAGTGAAATGGCCAGCCTTTTTGCTGACAAAGCTGGGCGATTTGCGCAAAGGGTGTCCCTGAGCTACCGGCTTCGCTGATCCCTTGTGGCGTGCGCAAGTCAAAGTGCGCATCAAAATTAATGATACCGATTGTTGGTGCGTGTGTTGGTGACGTGTGGCGAGAAACATAACTGGATAAGCCTTGAAAGCTTGCCCACGCCGTTTCGTGCCCGCCCCCCAGCACCAAGACATTATGCTGTGATAGTGTTTGGTGAATGTGTTGACTTAGCCCTTGCTGTGCAAGGACGAGGTCGGTGTCATCACAGACAATGTTGCCGCCATCATAGAGGGCAGGGGCGTTGTGCCAAGCTAAATTCGCCAATGCCTGCCGGATTGTATCCGGTGCCAGAGCTGCCCCCTGACGACCTTTGTTACGAGCGACACCTTCATCACAAGCAAAGCCGTAGATCACCACGCCGCCTTGTTCACACGACGGCGTGTACGAGGTAACCGTTTGGTGCAAGCGCAGTCCGCGCTCGCCGTCCTCTGGGTCAACGCGCCCTTGCCACACACTCATGTCTGCAGGTAGATGTTTCATCCTCGTACCCCTTGATTGTCGTACCATGTTCCGCCAACGATGCGCCCGGCAAGTGGCGCGGTGCCCACCATGTAGCTAAGCTCAGCCGGTGAGTCGCAGTGCCAAACAGCAAAGTCCGCGTCAAAGCCAGGTGCTATTTGGCCTTTTTGGCTCAACCCCATCGCTTGCGCGGCATGGCGGGTTACGCCGTAAAGGTTCTCTTTGGGCGTCAAGCTAAAAAAGGTGGAGGCCATATTCATCATCAGGGTTAAAGACGCAAACGGTGATGTGCCCGGATTAAAATCGGTGGCGATCGCCATTGGCACATGATGATCACGGAGTGCTTGAATAGGTGGTTTCTGGGTTTCTCTCAAAAAGTAAAACGCGCCAGGAAGCAAGGTCGCAACCGTGCTGAACGCGGCCAAAAGCTGAGCATCAGCTTCTGACAAGTATTCAATATGATCAACGGACAAGGCGCCTGCCTTTGCGGCTGCCACACTACCGCCAAGGTCACTGAGCTGCTCGGTGTGGGCTTTAATGTTTAAGCCATAGGCATTGGCCGCGGCATAGACCTTTTCTGCTTGGTCGACGCTAAAGGCTATTTTTTCACAAAAGACGTCTACGGCGTCAGCCAGTTGCTGTTCTGCCGCGGCGGGGATCACCGAGTGACAAACATAATCAATATAATGGTCGGCATCGTGTTGATACTCAGGCGGTAATGCATGCGCCGCTAACAAAGTCGTTGAGATATTGATAGGCAAGTGCTGTTCAATGGCTCTTGCTACACGCAACATTTTGAGCTCGTCTTCGAGGGTAAGCCCATAGCCTGATTTGATTTCGATTGTTGTGACACCGTCACGCATTAACGCCTCTGCCCGAGGGRGAGCAAGCGCCAGTAATGTCTCTTCGCTGGCCGCACGGGTAGCATTCACGGTCGATAAAATCCCCCCACCTTGTTTTGCAATGGTTTGATAGGGCACACCGTTGAGGCGCTGCTCGAATTCACCGGCGCGGTTACCTGCAAACACGAGGTGGGTATGACTGTCGATCAGTCCCGGGGTGACGAGACACCCTTTTAACGACTGCGTAGGCCAATCGAGCTGCTTGGCTTGCTGTCCTACCGCAACAATTTTGCCGTTCTCGACGGCGATCGCTGTATTGGGTTGGCACTGGTAGCCGGTACTGTCACGAATATCGCTCGCCATACTGACCACATTTGCGTCGGTAAATACTTTCTTCATGGCGAATACCTTACTGCTTCATAAATGTCTATACAAATGTATAGACAAATAAGGGCGCGAGCACAAGAGGGGTTGTAAAGGTTTTGTGATCGGCTCGATCGTTTTGGCGAGATTAGAGAGATTAATGGCGCGGAAAGCGAACCGTTAGTCGTAAGCGCCGTTTTCAAAATCCGTGATCAGTTCATCGTAGCGTCCGGATTGATGCAAGCGCTCTAGCCCTTGATTGAACGCGGAGATGTACTCATCCGTCTGTTCGATTTCTCGACTGATCAGTACATGCAATGAGGTGACACGAAAAGGGCGTGAATGACGAACGATGTTACCACGCGCTTGTTCGTCGAAATGCTTTCTGAGTATTCGCTCGGCAATGAGGCGGTTACTGATGACAATATCGACCCGGCCTCCAATGAGGGCACGAAAGTTTTGTAGTTCGGTGGTCGTGGCTTGATAGTTAATTTGCAATCCGCGTTTTTGCATTTGCTGCAGCATGTATTCGTCAAGGTAACCACGGTTAACACCAAGCTTTATACCTTCCAGATCTGCTTCTTCTTGCCAGTCAAATGCATAGTGCTTTCGGTGATAAAGGTAAACATGCTCAGGAAARATGGGCGCCGAGTAGGCAAAGTATTTCTCACGTTCCTCTGTGTAGCCCCAAGCCACAGAGCCATCCCAGTAGCCACTTTTTGCCATCACATAGGCGCGTTTCCACGGGAAAAAACCATAGTGAACGCGATAACCACTTAGCGCCGCCGCTTCTTCAACAATATGACTGATAAGGCCTCTGTGTTTGATTTTCACTGACATTAGCGGGGCGAATTCACCGCTAGTAAGGCGGATGATTTTGTCTGTGGCGCCAGCGGTGGGAGTGATCAGCATCAAAACGATCACGATGAATAGACAATGGCGGCTGAATAGCGTTAACACACGCGCAAACATCTCTTTACCCCGATACACGACCTTTCAACAAGCATAGCCTACCGACGCAGGTCGGCTATCTGTCTGTACGTGATGTTAGCTTATAACGTGAACCAGGATGGTAGAGTAATGCGGCGCTGACCAGCGTTTGCTGACTCCAGGTGCGGCGGTGGAGTAAAAGGCAGGGCTCATCAGACTTCATCGCCAATGCCTCTTTGACTGCTGATGATGGGTTAATCGCTTCGACACTATGCTCAATGGTGTTAACTGGGCACACTGAAGACAAGTACTCATTGGGGGTGGTCTGGTTGAAGTCTTGTTCCAGATAGGCAGGCGCAAGCGCCGGGTTCACCCAGCGCTGCTCGAGCTGGAGCGGTATCTCATCACCGTAGTGGACAATTTCGCTGTAGTAGACGTCGGTGCCTAACATCACACCCAAGCGCATTGCCACATCAACGGGCGCAGAGAGGCGTTTCAATGCATGGATGACGCTGTGGTAGTGCTGACCGCGTGCAGTGACTTCATCGGCAATATTGCGAATGTCCATCAACGGTGATTCCGCTTTGGGTTCAGTGACAAACGTCCCTAGCCGCGGCGTGCGTTCGAGTAGCCCATCAGTCACCAAGTCACGAACCGCCTTATTGACCGTCATCCGGCTAACGTTGAATAGATCGCACAGCTCGTATTCAGTGGGGATACGCGTACCAACCGGCCAAACCCGTGTCTCAATTTTTTCTTCAATGTAGGCTTTGATTTGTTGATAACGAGGCGCGTTGGCCATACGGTTTCCTTGTCAAAATTGTGTATACAAATCAGCATTGATGAAGTCTCGCGTAAAATCAAGTGAATGATAGAAAACTTGATTGTTTATCACGCTGATTCTCGCGCAGAAATTATTGTTGGGATGACTTGCATCACAAATGCGGGATCTTCATAATCGTCATCCTACTCGCACTGTGCGGTTACTTACTAATCGCCAAAATACACTTCATGTGCCACTTGGTGTGTGGCACCACTGAGAAGGATTGTTATCAATGCCTCTAATTACTCTCCCTGACGGCAGTCAGCGTGCTTTTGACCATCCGGTTTCTACTTACGATGTCGCCAACGATATTGGTCCAGGCCTTGCTAAAGCTTGCATTGCCGGCCGTGTAAATGGTGAACGTGTTGACGCGTGTGATCTTATCGAGCAAGACGCCCAACTGGAAATCATCACTGCGAAAGACGAAGACGGGTTAGAAATTATTCGCCACTCATGTGCGCATCTTTTAGGTCATGCGATTAAGCAGCTTTTCCCTGACACTAAGATGGCGATTGGCCCAACCATCGACAACGGTTTCTATTACGACATAGACATGGATCGCTCGCTCACCCAGGATGACCTGGACGCCATTGAAAAGCGTATGAAAGAGTTGGCGAAAACTAAATATCAAGTCGTGAAGAAAAACGTGAGCTGGCAAGAGGCGCGCGACACGTTTGAAGCGCGTGGTGAGTCATACAAGATAGAAATCTTGGATGAGAATGTATCACGTGACGACCGTCCGGGCTTGTACCACCACGAAGAATACATTGATATGTGTCGTGGCCCACACGTGCCAAACATGAGCTTTTGTCAGAACTTCAAAGTCCTGAATGTGGCTGGCGCTTACTGGCGTGGGAATAGCGACAACAAAATGCTACAGCGTATCTACGGCACAGCATTTGCGGATAAAAAACAACTTAAAGCACACTTGGTGCGCTTGGAAGAGGCTGCCAAACGTGACCATCGTAAACTGGGTAAGCAACTTGACCTGTATCATATGCAGCAAGAAGCGCCGGGTATGGTCTTCTGGCATCACAATGGCTGGACGATTTTCCGTGAGCTAGAGCAGTTTATTCGTGACAAACTGGCTGAGTATGATTACCAGGAAGTCAAAGGGCCGCTCATTATGGATCGCGTGCTTTGGGAGCGCTCAGGCCATTGGGACAAGTATGCGGATTACATGTTCACGACGAATTCTGAGAATCGTGAATACGCACTCAAGCCAATGAACTGCCCCGGTCATGTCCAGATCTTTAACCAAGGCCTTAAGTCGTACCGTGACCTGCCGTTACGTATGGCTGAGTTCGGCAGTTGTCACCGTAACGAACCATCAGGCGCATTGCATGGTCTGATGCGTGTTCGTGGCTTTACCCAAGATGACGCGCACATTTTCTGTACCCCAGAACAGGTGCAGCAAGAAGTCAGTGCGTGTATCGAGATGGTCTATGAGACCTATCAGACCTTTGGCTTTAACAACATTGAAGTCAAGCTGTCGACACGCCCTGAAACACGTGTTGGTTCCGATGAAATGTGGGACAAAGCCGAGCAAGCCTTGAATGAAGCGTTAACGGCAATGGACATTCCGTTTGAAATTCAAGAAGGTGAGGGCGCATTCTACGGACCTAAGATTGAATTTACCTTGCATGATTGTCTCGATCGTGCATGGCAATGTGGTACAGTGCAGCTTGACTTTGCGTTGCCCGAGCGCCTAAGCGCGACCTATGTAGGGGAAGATAATGAGCGGCACACACCGGTCATGATCCACCGTGCTATCTTGGGCTCACTAGAACGTTTCATCGGTATTCTTATCGAAGAATACGCGGGACACTTCCCCGCGTGGTTATCACCACAACAAGCCGTTGTGATGAATATCACGGATAAACAAGCAGATTACGCGCAAGAGATTGCGAAAAAACTGCAAAAAGCTGGATTTAGAGCCTCTGCGGACTTGAGAAACGAGAARATTGGCTTTAAAATCCGCGAACACACTTTGAAGCGTGTTCCGTATATGTTGGTTTGTGGTGACCAGGAAATGGAAGCTGGCGAAGTCGCAATACGGACCCGTAAAGGTAAAGATTTGGGTAAAATGAAGATTGATGACTTCTTAGCGCAGTTGCAGCAAGAAGTGCAAGATCGAACACTCAATATTGTGGAGGAATAAGGTATTAAAGGCGCAAGAAAAGCCCCGGCAAAGAAGAACGCTCATCGTCTAAACAACGAAATTCGTGGTGTTAAGGAAGTACGTCTGACTGACGCCGACGGTGAACAAGTGGGTATTGTCCCATTTGATGAAGCACTCGCCAAAGCAGAAGAGGCGACTCTTGACTTGGTAGAGATCAGTCCGAACGCTGAGCCGCCGGTTTGTCGTATTATGGATTACGGCAAATTCCTTTACGAGAAGAGTAAAGCTGCGAAAGAGCAGAAGAAAAAACAAAAGACTATTCAGGTTAAGGAAGTCAAATTCCGTCCTGGCACAGATGTAGGCGACTACCAGGTAAAACTACGCAACCTGGTTCGCTTCATTGAAGAGGGCAATAAGGTCAAGGTCACTATCCGATTCCGCGGTCGCGAAATGGCGCACCAAAGCATCGGTGTTGACGTGCTGAACCGCTTGAAAGAAGACACTGCTGAAATTGCTTCAGTAGAAAGCTTCCCTTCACGCATCGAAGGCCGTCAGATGATCATGGTTCTGGCCCCAAAGAAGAAGTAATTCTGGCTTCCAAGTAACATGCGGCTGCGCCCGTTGGGTGCAGCCGCTTTGTTCGCCAAATTGCTATGTTATTAATACAATGCGGAGTTATTCATCATGTCTAAGATGAAATCCAACAAAGGTGCTGCTAAGCGTTTCAAAAAAACAGCTGGTGGCTTCAAGTACAAGCGTGCAACCAAGCGTCATATCCTGACTAAACGTACTACTAAGAACAAGCGTCAGCTTCGTCCAAATGCGGTTCTTCCTGCGTGCGAAAACGCGCAAGTAGCTCGCATGCTGCCATACGCATAAGTTTTTAGTTTTATTATTTAGTTTAGGAGAGAGACAATGGCTCGCGTAAAACGTGGTGTACAAGCTCGTGCACGTCACAAGAGTGTAATGAAGCAAGCGAAAGGTTACTATGGTGCGCGTTCACGCGTATACCGCGTAGCTTTTCAGGCGGTAACGAAAGCTGGTCAATATGCTTACCGTGACCGTCGCAACAAGAAACGCCAATTCCGTCAACTGTGGATCGCACGTATCAACGCTGCGGCTCGCCAAAACGGTATGTCATACAGCCGTCTGATTAACGGTCTTAAAAAGGCATCTATCGAAATCGATCGTAAGATCCTTGCCGATATCGCGGTATATGACAAAGCAGCATTCTCTGTGCTGGTAGAAAAAGCGAAAGCTTCACTGTAATTTTTACAGTAAAGAATTGCTGAGAAAGGAGAGCTTCGGCTCTCCTTTTTTATTATTTACCCCTGCCTAAGTAATTTAGTTCTGAGCATACAAAAGTGTGCACTGCTAACGCCTACCCATTACTCGTATCATGATATAGTGTCTGAAAATACCATTAGGGACATAACGATGAACCAATACGTCTTCTTTTGTCAGCCTAACCACTGTGACCAGTTTACTTACTTGGTCAAGGAAGCCCCCAGCTACCTTGTTGAAAAAGGCACATTGTTAGAGCAGGGAATGATCATTGAAGGGGATGTGATTGTTGCTGATTGTGCGGAGACCGCGATTGAAAAATTTCGTCAGATTAATCTCAATGCGATTGAAGATTACATACAGCACGATCCTACCGTTGGCTTTACGACCTTTATTATGGAAATGTATCATTCGCTGCGTCGTCGTCTTGGAGCTAAATGATGATTGTCGATATCTATCAAGTTGATGCCTTTAGCGCGTCATTGTTTCAGGGTAATCCGGCAGGGGTGTGTATCTCGGCGTCCATGTTGGATGAAGCAACCATGTTGGCCATTGCCGAGGAAATGGCGGTCTCTGAAACCGCATTTCTTGCCTTAGATACCATGTCCTTACGCTGGTTTACACCGAAAGTTGAAGTCGCACTCTGCGGTCATGGCACACTCGCCACAGCTCATATTTTAGCTGAGCGTGGTGACGTCAAAATAGGTGACAATGTCACTTTTTATACGCAGTCTGGGCCTCTTGATGTGACGATTCAACGCGAGGGTATAGCCATGGCCTTTCCTGTTCCTGAGCTGACAGAAATAACGCCAAATCCATCGCGGCTAGAAGGTTTAGGTTTACGTGGCTCTGATATCCGCACGAGTTATTCTTTTGGCGAAAAAGAGCTATTGGTGGTTGATTCTGAAGACGCTGTAAAAGCGCTGTCTCCTGATTTTGCCGCGTTAAATACGCACCCTGGACGTGGCGTGGTGGTGACTGCGGCAAGCTCTGATAATACGGTCGATATTGTCTCTCGCTACTTCGCCCCTTGGGTGGGGGTGAATGAAGATCCTGTGACGGGTTCGGCGCATTGCGCGTTGGCAGTGTATTGGTCACAAGCGTTGAGTAAAAAGCAGCTTATCGGTTATCAAGCATCCGCACGCGGTGGGTGTATCAAGATGACGCTTAGTGAAGACCATGTGTTGCTACAAGGCCAAGCAGTAACCGTATTTAGCGGAAAGCTGGATTTAAGTAAGACCTAGCAATAATCAGCGCAACTAAAAAAAGAGGCCAAACGGCCTCTTTTTCAGTAGTGAAGTGGGTGTATTACGCAACTTGTACTTGTTGTTGTTCGATTTCTTCACTTGGTGTGGCGCCGGACTCAGCGCCATGCATCCAACGAATCAGCGTGCCGGATAGCGCGAGTAAGATCACACCGGAAATCGCAGCGGTTGCCGCGATACCGCCGAAGATGGCCATAGCGCCATAATCACCCACATGCGAGCCTATGATACCCGCCACATAGTTGGCAATCGCGTTAAAGCCAAACCATGCACCCATCATCAATGAAGCCAAGCGTAGCGGCGCGAGCTTAGTGACCAAGGATAAACCGATAGGCGAGAGACAAAGTTCGCCTAAAGTGTGGAAGAAGAACGCGCCCACCAGCCAAAACATTGACGTTTTCACTGTGGTATCGCCACCTTGCTCTAACACCGCGCCAATCATGCACACAAACCCCAGTGCCAACATAAATAGCGCCATCGCGAACTTCACGGGCGAACTGGGCTCTTTAGGGCCTAGGCGTACCCACAGCGAGGCTGCGATGGGTGCACAGACAATGATGAAGAAAGGATTAAGTGATTGGAACCAAGCCGCCGGTATCTCAAACCCACCAACCATACGGTCCGTATACTCTTGGGTATAAATATTCATCAAGCCACCGGCTTGTTCAAAGCCAGCCCAGAAAATAATGACAAACAAACCCATTAATAAGATGACTTTAAGGCGATCGATTTCTTGCTTCGTCAATGGAGCGTTGGTCTTGGAGTGATTGGCGTCTCGCGCTTGCTGTGCGGCTGGGACTCGACCTATTTCACCTAACCAAGAGTTGGCCATGGTTAGCTGGATCAGCAGGCTGATCACCATACCTACACCGGCGGCGAAAAAGCCATATTGCCAGCCGTAAGCGCTGGTCACAGAGCCCGAGACGAAGCCTGCTAACAATGAGCCAATGTTGATGCCCATATAAAAGATGGTAAACGCACCATCACGACGATGATCGCCTTCATCATAAAGGTCACCAACCATCGTCGAAATGTTGGGTTTTAGCAGGCCACAACCGGTGATGAGCAACGCGAGACCGGCGTATAACGTATGAACAATGTCCAAACCGTATTGTTGAGCAGGAAAAGCTAAGGTGAATTGTCCAATCGCCATCAGTGCACCACCAATGACGACAGCGCGACGTTGGCCAATGAAGTTATCGGCAATCCACCCACCAATCAGCGGCGTGATATAGACGAGGCCAGTGTAGTAGCCATAAAGTTCGAGTGCGTCTTTGGTTGACCAGCCTAAACCACCGTTGATGGTTTGATCGGTCAAATAAAGGACGAGGATGGCACGCATTGCGTAGTAGGAAAAGCGCTCCCAAAGCTCAGTGCCAAAAAGTAAGAACAGTCCCCGAGGGTGACCAAGTATTGTTTTTTGGTTTTCCATAACTATCTAATTATTCGTTGAATGATTGTTGGGTCTGCATGGGGCTAGCCGGGTGCAGGGTGTTGGCGTTAACGCTTTTGTAAAATGGCCTCCTGTATTTTGTAACAAAATATGTAAAACTAGCGTAATGGTTTTTTACCAAAATTAAAAACTATTATTCAAGCCAAATTAGCGTGGATAATAACAGTCTGTCTATTACATGTGGGATATATGACCAGAACATGCCTGTCACCTATAGTGACGTGACAGGCGTTTGCGTCTTTGCGTGGGATCAAAGGAGAGGGGATTATGTGATAAAGGTCACTCTAGCCGTGTTCAGCGATCAGGCGATGGCTTGACGTAACCACAGGGCAATATCTTCGTACATCACTTGATGACTTTGGTCTGCGTCGGCCCAGCTCATCACAAAGTGGTAAAGTTTTTCCGGGTGGTAGGCTTGTCCGACCAATTGATTAGCCAGTGTTTCTAGCGGGCCTGGCGTTAAACTATCAGTGAATAACTGGCAATCGATGATTTCTCCATGTTTCACATCCAAGTGCAGCTCAACGCCTCCCCATTCAAAACGCTCATCAAAGGTATGCATGAACTGCGGGCTGTTACCGAAATTCCACGCCCAACTGCACTGTTTTTCATAAATCGCGTCAAACCCCTCGACATCGGGCTTGGCGTCGGGAGAAATATACTCAATCTCAGTGGTATGGCCATAATGGCGGAAAAAGGCGGTTTTAATCGCGTCACATACGCGTTGGTGATCAACGTCTGGGACAAAGTCAGCGATATTGGCCACGCGGGCACGTACAGATGAAATCCCCTTGGCTTGTAGCTTTTTAGGATCAGGGTTGAGGTAGTCACCCAGTCGCGACAAGTTGGCATTAATCAAGAGCGTACCATGGTGAAAGCCGCGATCTTTGGCCTCTTTGTAGGCTGAGCCCGATATTTTTCTTGGGCCGTCGGGGGTATCCATGGTGAGGTCATTTCGGCCACTGGCTGAGGCACTGATCCCGAGCGTTTTCAGGGCATCGAGTACAATTTGCGTTGATACTGACTTATCATAACCTGGTTTACCTGCCATAAAGGTAAAATTGGTGTTGCCCAAATCGTGAAACACTGCGCCACCGCCGCTTTGTCTCCTCGCCAACACCACGGCATCTTGTTCCATTTTGCGCGTATTACACTCGCGCCATGGGTTCTGTCCGCGTCCAATGACCACCGTATTGTCATTACGCCAGAGGAACAGGACGTTCTGCTGCGAGGACATGGTTCGAAATATGGTKTCCTCCACGGCGAGGTTGAACCAAGGGTGAGTCGACGTCGAAACAAACACACGTAAGGGACGACTGGTGTCTTGCATACTGGCTCCAAGTGTTCGGGAAACAAGTTATTAGGGAAACGCGGTCGGAGGCCAAGTAGAAAGTGGCCACACAAGCTTGTTCGGCAATATAGGCGCCAGAATACCAAACAATGCTTAGCGAGTTATTCGATCAGCGCCCATATGCTCGATTTTTACTGGATTGAAGCGCTGAATGACCAATCTACCACCAAAATGACGCCCCTTGTGACCGGATGGCAAGGAAAAATAGCGTAAATGCTGTTTAGCGTTTGGCATTAGTCGTGGCATTAATTAGTATGTAAGGTCAATTTATTACCTGTTCTCTCAGTCAATTGGCATTGAGGCGTATTATTGAGGCGACTCTGTCAGTTTGCTTAGACAATGGGTGAAACCATGATGTCAGCAGGTATTGTCACGCACCTACCTGATTTGGACTGCCCAACGGGTCGACGAGGAAACAATGCAACAATTAGAAGAAATTCTTGCGAATGCAACCAGTGCGGTGGCCGATGCTGCCTCTGTGGCTGCATTGGATGAAGTCCGGGTTAAATTCCTAGGAAAGAAAGGCGAGCTAACCGCACAATTACAGGCGTTGGGCAAACTGCCACCGGAAGAGCGCCGCGAAGCGGGTCAAAAGATTAACCAAGCGAAGCAAACCGTACAACAAGCGATTGCTGAGCGTAAAAATGCGCTTGAGCGCGCCGAGTTGGAAGCGAAGCTTGCCGCAGAAACCATTGATGTAAGCTTGCCGGGCCGTCGTATTGAAAACGGTGGTATTCACCCCGTGACGCGTACCATTGAACGTATTGAGCAATTTTTCGGTGAATTGGGCTTCTCTGTCGCTTCTGGGCCAGAGGTTGAAGACGGTTTTCATAACTTTGATGCGCTGAATATCGCCCCAGATCATCCTGCACGTACCGATCACGATACTTTCTTCTTTAACCCTGATTTGATGTTGCGTACGCATACCTCTGGCGTACAAATTCGTACCATGGAAGCGGGTAAACCCCCATTCCGTATTATTGCCCCCGGTCGCGTTTATCGTAATGACTACGACCAAACGCATACCCCGATGTTCCACCAAGTGGAAGGGTTATTGGTCGATAAAGACATCACCTTCGCTGATCTCAAAGGGATCCTCAACGACTTCTTACGTAACTTTTTCGAGGAAGATCTGGAAGTGCGTTTCCGCCCCTCTTACTTCCCGTTCACAGAGCCCTCTGCTGAAGTTGATGTACGCCGCAAAGGCGGAAAATGGCTCGAGATCTTAGGCTGCGGCATGGTTCACCCGAATGTACTACGTGCGGTGAATATCGATCCAGAGGAATATCAAGGCTTTGCCTTTGGTATTGGCGTAGAGCGCCTAACCATGCTGCGTTATGGCGTGAATGATCTCCGTGCGTTCTTTGAGAACGATTTGCGCTTTTTGAAACAATTTAAGTAATCAGTGGGGCAAGGTAATAATGAAATTCAGTGAATCTTGGTTGAGAGAGTGGGTAAACCCAGCAAACGACACCGACGCGCTTGCCCATCAGATCACCATGGCCGGCCTTGAAGTCGATGAAATTGCACCCGTTGCTGGCGACTTTAGCGGTGTAGTTGTGGGTGAAGTGGTTGAGTGTGGCCAACACCCAGATGCAGACAAACTGCGTGTTACCAAAATCAATGTTGGCGACGATGAATTGCTTGATATCGTTTGTGGTGCACCTAACTGTCGTCAAGGCCTGAAAGTCGCGGTCGCAATGGTTGGCGCGGTATTGCCAGGTGACTTCAAAATCAAAAAAGCGAAGCTACGTGGTCAACCGTCCTTCGGTATGCTGTGCTCATTTACAGAGCTAGGGATTGATGTTGAATCTGATGGCATTATCGAACTGCCTGCCGACGCGCCAATTGGAACCGACATTCGTGAGTACCTCGCACTAAACGACGTAACCATCGATGTTGACTTAACCCCGAACCGTGCTGATTGCTTGAGCCTACGTGGCTTGGCACGTGAAGTCGGCGTATTGAACCGCACTGATGTCACTGAACCGACTATCACACCAGTTACTGCCAGTATTGACGACAAGGTATCCGTGCATATCGATGCACCACAAGCATGCCCACGTTATTTAGGTCGTGTGGTAAAGAATGTCGATCTTAATGCGCAGACCCCACTGTGGATGCAAGAAAAATTGCGCCGCAGTGGCATTCGCGCTATCGACCCTGTCGTGGATGTCACCAACTATGTGATGCTCGAGCAAGGGCAGCCGATGCATGCCTTTGATCTTAGCAAGCTTGAGGGTGGCATTGTGGTACGTATGGCAGAAGAGGGCGAAACGCTCACATTACTCGATGGCAATGAAGCAACCCTTAATGCCCAGACATTGGTTATCGCGGATGAGAAGAAAGCCTTGGCGATGGCCGGGATCTTTGGCGGGCAAGACTCTGGTGTCACCACAGACACCCAAGATATTTTACTCGAATCGGCGTTTTTTGCTCCTGACGTGATCCGCGGCCGTGCGCGTAGCTATGGGTTGCACACAGATTCCTCTCACCGTTTTGAACGTGGCGTCGACCCTGCGTTACAAGCGGCGGCGATGGAACGAGCGACTGAACTGCTATTAGCAATTTGTGGCGGTGAAGCGGGAGAGATTGTTACCGCTGAGACGGCAGAAACACTACCCACTCGTGACACCGTCACTCTCCGTCGAGAGAAGTTAGATGGCCTATTGGGTCATTCTATCGATAACAGTGATGTAAAAGCCATTTTGTCCCGCCTTGGTTGTGCGGTAACGGAAACCGAGAAAGGGTGGCAAGCCACGGCACCTAGCTGGCGTTTTGATATTGCCATTGAGCAGGATTTGATTGAGGAAGTCGGCCGTATTTACGGCTACGACAACATTCCAACCCGTGCGCCTAAAGCGGCACTGACGATGCGCGAATACAAAGAAGCAGCGATGCCACTGAAACGTGTCCGCGATTTGTTGGTTGACCGTGGCTTCCACGAGGCGATTACCTACAGCTTTGTTGAACCTAAACAGCAAGCGCTGATTGTTCCGGATGTTGAGCCGCTGATCCTGCCAAGCCCAATTTCTGCAGATATGTCAGCCATGCGCCTGAGCTTGCTTCCTGGCCTTTTAAACACGGTGGCCTACAATCAAAAACGTCAGCAGCCTCGTGTGCGCTTGTTTGAATTTGGCTTACGCTTTACCCCAGAAGGTGAAACCGGTGGCACCGTTCGCCAATCGAGCATTCGCCAAGAGAGCATGCTTGCGGGGGTGATTGCAGGTCCTGGTAGTGAAGAGCATTGGGATCTGGCGAGCGCTACCGTTGACTTTTTTGACTTGAAAGGCGATCTAGAAGCGGTACTGGAACTCACAGGTAAGTTGAAAGACTTCCGTTTCGTGTCAGCCTCTCAYCCTGCCATGCACCCAGGTCAAACCGCTGCTATTGAGTTTGACGGCAAAGTTGTGGGTCACATTGGTACCCTGCACCCTGAGCTTGAGCGTGAGTTTGGCTTAAATGGTCGAACTGTGGTGTTTGAGCTGGAGTGGCAAGCCATTGACGAACGCTTTATTCCCGAAGCAGCAGGACTGTCTAAATTCCCTGCTAACCGCCGGGATATCGCGGTGATTGCTGATCAATCGCTTGCTTCTGGCGATGTGGTGGACGCATGTTTGCAAAGCGGCAACCCATTGCTCAAGGACGCACAGCTTTTCGACCTTTACACCGGCAAAGGTGTGGAAGAGGGCAAGAAGAGTCTAGCGATCGCACTGACCTTGCAATCTGATGCGCGCACGCTTGAGGAAGCCGATATAAGTGATGCAGTGTCTGGTGTTGTCAGCCATTTATCAGAAAAATTAGGCGTTACCTTGCGTGACTAACCTAACGTCATCCCAAAAAGCAGCGGAAACGCTGCTTTTTTTATGCCTAAATGGTCTAACATCTATCCATTTGAAAAACTAAATAAATTCACTATATTTGATGAGTAAGTGTTCAGATATTGATAAAAAAGCCTAATATTAAGCAGCTTAGCAGTCTATTGGCTATGCTGGTAAAGAAAACCCTTGTAACATCTTGGTTTAAAAGGTCAATTTTTTGGACATTGCTCGTGCTTTTTTAATGTAAAAAAGTTGGCGCAAATCAGCCAGTTGGCATACACTTGTTCTGAGCTGGCCTTTAAATATCCCTAAAATACAAGGGCTAAAGACGTATAGGCCAAGTGTAGAATGGTGGTGTCGATACTGCGGTATTGCATATGTGTTCAACAATTCTTGAGGGAAAAACCTATGGCGCTCACTAAGGCCGATTTGGCTGAGAACCTGTTTGAAAATATCGGGATTAGCAAACGGGACGCCAAGGAGACAGTCGAGGTGTTTTTCGAAGAAGTTCGGAAAGCGCTCGAAAGTGGCGAACAGGTCAAGTTATCAGGGTTTGGTAACTTCGACTTGCGAGACAAGAATGAACGTCCCGGTCGAAATCCTAAAACAGGGGAAGATATTCCGATCACTGCGCGTCGCGTTGTGACATTTCGACCAGGCCAAAAACTCAAAGCGCGAGTTGAAAACGCAGACGTTGAAAAATAACGCTGCGTGCCCCCGACAGTGGTGACGACACCACACTAGAAAGCCGTGTGCCTATGCGCCACGGCTTTTTAATTTGTCTATACATGATCACATTGTGAGKGGAAAATCCTGGGTTTATTGGTTATCTCGCTGTAACGTTTTGTTGTCTAGTTGTAATAAAAGGAWGCATTATGCTGACAGCACGCYCAGGKGCSTTTATTGATGCCGCAYTCACYGCWCCTCATGCCTTTACGCCAGATTCGTGGCGAGTAGGCTCGCTCACCTTCAATCACAGTGCCCCTGGTATTATTTCGATACAGCCCGACGTCACCAAGGTTTCGCGTTGCGTCGTATTGTCTTCAGGTATTCATGGTGACGAAACCGCGCCCATCGAGCTCATTGATAGGCTTCTCGCTGATATATTGTCAGAGCAATTTATCCCCAATGTGCCGCTGTTATTGATCATTGGCCATGCCGAAGCGATTAAAGCCCATACCCGCTTTATTGAGGATAACCTCAACCGCTTATTCGGAGGTTGGAATGAGGAAAAAAACGAAGAGCACTACCTAGCCAATCAGTTGCAACAAGCGGTAAGCGATTTCTTTTCTGCTCAACCGGACAGTATGACTCGTTGGCATCTTGACTTACACAGTGCCATTCGCGAGTCCTATCATTATATGTTTGGCGTGATCCCAACGACGCCAACCCAAAAGGATGTACGTTCATTGGCGGCATTACTCAATGACGCCAAAATGGATGCGACTATTCTGTCTCAATCACCATCACCGACTTTCAGTTGGTATAGTGCCAACCACCATGATGCACTGGCTGCAACCTTAGAAATGGGCCGTGTCGCGCCTTTGTTTGAAAATGATATGCGAGAGTACGAGCCACTTGATCGCACCTTACGAGGCTTGTTAAAAGCCGCTACGTTGCCGACTGAATTAGCGCCGATGCGCTTTTATCGTGTGACCCGAACCTTGACCAAGCACACGGAGCAATTTGCCCTCACGTTCCCTTCATCAGCTAAAAACTTCACACCGTTCGAGAAGGGGGCATTATTGGCCACCGACAAGGGACAAGAAATCTATGTCGAGCATGAGGGGGAAGTGGTGATCTTTCCCAATGCCAATGTCCACCTAGGTCATCGGGCTGGATTACTCGCCACGCCCTTTAAGCCTAATGTCAATCAGCCACTCTTTGTGCACGCACCACAAAAAGCCTCGGCGTAGCGCTTTTCAAGCTGGCAATCAGTCGGTAAAGTGCGTCACAGTATTGGTTTAATGGATGACGCATGCGAGTGTCAGAACTCACCGCCCGCCAACAGAGCCGTTGGCGGCGCGCGTTACTTACTTTCTCGGCTTTACTGCTGTTGGTGTGTGGGCTTGCGCTGAGTGTGGGCGAGATATGGATCAATCCGTTCGCGCCTGACTCAACATTAGAGCAGCAGTTACTCTTACAGCTTCGCCTCCCTCGTGTGTTGGTCAGTGTGATGATAGGGGCCTCACTGGCAATGGCCGGGGCAAGCCTACAAGTGCTATTGGGTAATCCATTGGCAGAGCCCGGTGTCTTAGGCATTTCCGGTGGCGCAAGCATTGCCGTGGTCTTATTGTTGTTACTCGCACCAGCTTGGGCGTCGAGTGGCAGTATGGCCGTCACTGCCATGTTAGGCGCCAGCTTGTTTACCTTTATTTTAGTGATATTAGCCCGTCGCGCTCTAGCGACTGCACGCATTTTATTGGTCGGAGTTGCGCTTAGCATTTTGGCAGGGGCAGGCGTTACCTTGGCGTTTTACTTCAGCACTGACTTTAATTTGCGCCAATTAATGGTCTGGTTAATGGGATCGCTGTCCGGCATGCGATTGGAGCATGTGGGTATACTGACAACGACCTTACCTTGCATTGCGGTATTGTGGCGATACGGACATAAGCTTGACCAGCTTATGCTAGGAGAGTCTCAGGCGCAGCAGTTAGGGCTAGATACACATCAACTACGTTGGCAATTGATCGCCTTAATTAGCGTTTTGGTCGGGGTATCTGTGGCTGTTGCGGGTGTTATTGGCTTTATTGGCCTCATTGTTCCGCATTACTTACGCCTGTGGCTTGGTAGCCGCAACCGTACCTTGTTGCCCATGTCTGCGTTGGCAGGGGCGCTATTATTGGTCAGCGCCGACACCGTTGGTCGACTTATCCTTCCCTCAGCGGAACTTCCGGTGGGGGTGGTCACCAGTGTGCTTGGTGCCCCATTATTTATTTGGATGTTGGTGAGGGCGGGATGATCGTTCACGCTAAAGATTTGAGCTTATCGCCACGTTTACTACCGATGTCCTTATCGGTTGATGCCGGGCAAGTGGTACACCTTATCGGTCCCAACGGAAGTGGCAAAAGCACCTTACTGGAACTCTTGTCGGGCTTGGAAGTGCCGCAATCGGGGAGTGTTTGGCTGCAAGGCCAACCCGTATCAGGACAAACCCGATACGATTTGGCGCAAGTGCGGGGATACCTAATGCAACAACAGCGCCCTGCGTTTATCATGGCGGTATTTGAATACCTCAATCTCGTGCTCGATAGTGTGCAATTGGCAACCGGTGAGATTCGAGACAAGACGGTCGCGGACGTGGTGTCTCGTTTGGCCATCAGCGACAAGCTCCACCGAAGAATAGACAGCTTATCGGGCGGAGAGTGGCAACGGGTGCGATTGGCGGGCGTCATGTTGCAAGTTTCAAAGGCGTTAAATCCACATGCGCGTTTGCTTTTGCTCGACGAGCCGTCAACCGGACTTGATGTCGCGCAACAGGAAGTGATTTACCAAGAAATGACCGCCTTGGCGCGAGAGCAGGAAATCGCAGTTATCATGGCTAATCACGACTTAAACCGCACCCTAGAGCACGCGGATACGGTTGTGGTGCTTAAACAAGGTCGTGTTGTGTCACTAGGCCCACCGAAAGCGGTATTGACGGATCAGCTGCTCTCAGATGTTTTTGCCACGCCACTGGAACAGGTATCAACCGCCAATGGCCCAGTGATCATGCGCGCGTCCTCGGCATGAGTTTGAACGTTTTGACCTAACTTTCGCTGTCGTCGTTCTCAATCACGTTAAGCTTGGCGCGAATAAACTCGGCATGATCCACATAAAGCAGCTCGGCGGTTTTACGGATCACCGCTTCCTCGAGCGGATCAATGTTCTCATCGGCATACGCGACTGACCACATCGCCTCGATTAATGCTATCCGCGCTTGTGGGTCAAGGTCGCGTAATTTATCCGTATATTCATACAGCGAGGTCGCATGCTCGCTGTGTTGTCTCGCCTCCTCAAGTAATTGCTCGGCTTGTGTCACGTCGAGTGATAGCAACTGGCAAATACGGTTGCGTTTGGTTGTTCTCTCTCGCTCATCAATATCGTGATCGGCCATCGCCACTTCACTTAATAGCCCCGCCATCGCTTGGTGAAGGGATAGCCCGGATTGCTTACCGTGTTGGCCGGTTTCAGCGGCGAGGGCGGATTCGAGTTTTTTAAAAAGCTGTTTTAGCATGGCTGCTCTCCCAAACTGCGGGGTTTGTTGGCCGTCATTATGCGTTTATACGCGACGAACGGCCAATGCGTTTACTTTACGCTGCCACGTTGGTGGTGAGCGCGTGGCTGGCGCGACTTTGATTCTTTTTACTTTGTGATAGGATGCGACACCAATCAACCTTATTTATCGGCTGTGACACTGATAAACGCCTTAAAAGATTAAGCAGTAAGCAGGAATCGCCTTGAGTTCACGTCATCACAACACGCCAGAGACACTGTTTGCAGCACTAAACGATTGTATGCTGCAAGACCGTTTTCGTTTTAAAAAACGCATCCATGGCGCGCAAAAAATCAAAAAAGACGACGCCAAACAGGCGGTGTACGATCAAATCGCCGCGGAAATGGCGCAGAGTATGCAGCGTGTGCTCGCCCGTCGTGCCAATGCGCCAACCGTTCGCTATCCAGAAGCATTGCCAGTCAGCCAAAAGAAAGATGACATTGCCGAGGCAATCGCGAATAATCAAGTGGTGATCATCGCGGGGGAAACGGGCTCAGGTAAAACCACTCAGCTGCCCAAAATTTGTATGGAACTTGGGCTAGGTGTCGCCGGTACCATAGGTCACACTCAGCCACGTCGCTTGGCTGCGCGCTCGGTCGCCTCACGGATTGCTGAAGAGCTTGACGTCGAGTTAGGCAGCAGCGTGGGCTATAAAGTGCGCTTCAACGACAAAGTCTCAGAGTCGACGCAAGTCAAACTGATGACGGACGGGATCTTGCTGGCCGAAATTCAGCACGATCGGTATCTGAATCAGTACGACTGCATCATTATCGACGAAGCCCACGAGCGCAGCCTAAACATCGATTTTATTCTCGGCTATTTGCGCGAGCTATTACCCAAGCGTCCCGATCTCAAAGTCATCATTACCTCGGCAACTATCGACCCAGAGCGTTTTTCTAAGCACTTTAATAACGCGCCTATGATAGAGGTGTCTGGCCGGACTTATCCGGTGGAAGTGCGCTACCGCCCATTGGTGGAAGAGGACGATAGCGATCGTGACCAGCTGGAAGCGATCAGCGATGCGGTCGATGAGCTGTGCCTTGAAGGACCGGGTGATATCCTGATCTTTATGAACGGTGAGCGTGAAATTCGCGACACCGCCGATCATCTCCAGCGTCGTCAACTGCGCGATACCGAGATTTTGCCCTTGTACGCAAGGCTTTCTGCTGGCGAGCAAAATCGTGTATTCCAATCTCACTCGGGGCGCCGGATTGTATTGGCCACCAACGTCGCCGAGACCTCGCTAACCGTGCCGGGCATTAAGTATGTGATTGATCCCGGCACGGCACGGATTTCTCGCTATAGCTACCGGACTAAGGTGCAGCGACTGCCGATTGAGCCGATTTCACAGGCCAGTGCTAACCAGCGTAAAGGGCGCTGTGGCCGTGTGTCGGAAGGCATTTGTGTGCGTTTGTATAGCGAAGAGGACTTTTTAGGCCGTCCTGAATTTACCGATCCAGAAATTCTGCGGACAAATCTGGCCTCAGTGATCCTGCAAATGACGGCAATAGGGCTCGGTGATATTCAAGCCTTCCCGTTCGTTCAGCCGCCTGATAGCCGTCATATCAAAGATGGTGTCCGTTTGCTTGAAGAGCTGGGCGCGATCAAACCCGGCCAAGCCACCGATAAACGCAAGCTGACCGCGATTGGTAAAACCTTGGCCAAACTGCCGATTGACCCGCGTTTGGCACGTATGGTGATTGAGGCGCCCAAGCATGGTGCCTTAAATGAGGTGATGGTGATTGCCGCGGCCTTGGCTATTCAAGACCCACGTGAGCGTCCGGCTGATAAGCAGCAACAAGCGGATGAAAAGCATCGTCGTTTTGCCGATAAAGAGTCGGACTTTTTAGCCTATGTAAACCTTTGGGATTACGTTAAAGATCAGCAAAAAGCGCTGTCGAATAACCAGTTCCGTAAACAGTGCAAAAAAGATTATCTCAATTACCTGCGCGTGCGAGAGTGGCAAGACGTTCACTATCAGATCACCCAAGTGATGAAAGAGCAGAATGCGCAATTCAACCAAGAGCCTGCCAGTTATCAGGCCATTCACATGGCACTGCTCGCCGGGCTATTAAGCCACATAGGCCTAAAAGACCAAGAAAAGAATGAATACCAAGGCGCGCGGAACGCACGATTCCATATTTTCCCGGGCTCTGGGCTTTTCAAAAAGCAGCCTAAATGGGTGATGGTTGCCGAGCTGGTTGAAACCTCGAAACTCTGGGGGCGAATTGTCGCGCGAATCCAACCCGAGTGGGTAGAGCCACTGGCGCAGCATTTGATTAAGCGCAGCTACAGTGAACCACATTGGTCACGCAAGCAAGCGGCTGTGATGGCCAGTGAGAAGGTCACGCTATACGGGATCCCAATTGTGGCCAGCCGTAAAGTCAATTATGGCGCCATCGATCCGGTGCTTAGTCGTGAGCTGTTTATTCGTTCGGCATTGGTTGAGGGGGATTGGCAAACCAAGCATGCCTTTTTCCGCCAAAATCAAAAGCTGCTGGCGGAAGTGGAAGAGCTTGAGCTCAAATCTCGCCGGCGCGATATTTTGGCAGACGACGATACCTTGTTCGACTTTTACGATCAGCGCCTCGATCATAGTGTGGTCAGCGGGCGTCACTTTGATACCTGGTGGAAAAAGGCACGTCAAGACAATCCCGACCTGCTTAACTTTGAAAAAGCCATGCTACTGCAAGGGGACGCCAGCCATGTCACGGAGCTGGATTACCCCAATTTTTGGCATCAAGGCAACCTAAAACTCAAGCTGAGCTACCAATTTGAACCCGGCCAAGACCACGATGGGGTGACGGTGCATATCCCGCTGCCGATCCTCAATCAGGTGTCAGAAGAAGGTTTTGACTGGCACGTTCCCGGGCTGCGTCACGAGCTGATTGTTGCGCTGATTAAATCGCTACCTAAGCCGTTACGTCGTAACTTTGTACCCGCACCAAACTATGCTGAGGCAATCTTACAGCGCGTGACGCCGATGGAGGCACCTTTGCTCGATAACATGGAGAAAGCCTTGAAGCAGATGTCCGGTGTCACCATTGAGCGCGACAGCWGGAACTTCAGTCAGCTCCCCGAGCATTTGCGTATCCAGTTTCGCGTAGTCGATGATAAAAATCGCATTTTGGCTGAAAGCGAAGACTTAAACACACTCAAAGTGTCGCTGAAAGACAAGGTACAAGCGACCTTATCGGATGTGGCGGACGATGATATCGAGCAGCAAGGGCTCACCCAATGGAGCTTTGGGGCATTGCCTCAACGTTATCAGCAGAAAAAGCATGGCTTTGAAGTCAAAGCCTATCCTGCCTTAGTGGATGAAAAAGACAGTGTTGCCATTCGTCTATTCGAAACCGAGCACCAACAACAAAAAGCCATGCAAGCGGGTCAACGCCGGCTTATCTTGCTTAATGTGCCATCGCCAATTAAATATCTGCATGCGCACTTGCCGAATAAGTCGAAACTCGGTCTGTATTTCAACCCGTATGGTCGCGTGTTGGATTTGATTGATGACTGTATCGCCTGTGGCGTGGATAAGCTCATTGAGCAACAAGGCGGCTTAACGTGGGAAGGGCAGGCATTTGAGGCGCTTAAAGAGACGGTCCGTGCTGAGCTAGGCGATACCGTGGTGGACATTGCTCAACAGGTCGAGCAAATACTGACCCATGCCTTTACCATCAACAAAAAGCTGAAAGGCAAAGTGGATCTTTCCATGGCTTTTGCGATGTCGGATATCAAAGCCCAACTAGAAGGGCTTATCTACAAAGGCTTTGCTACCGAATCAGGCTGGCAACGCTTACCCGATATTCTGCGCTATATGAAAGCGATCGAGCGTCGATTGGAAAAGCTCCCCGTGGATCCTACCCGCGATCGTAATCACATGCTCAAGATAGAGTCTGTGATGAACGAGTATAAAGTATTGCTAAATAAAATCCCTAAAGGCAAGCCTGTGCCTGATGAGGTGAAAGCGATTCGTTGGATGATTGAAGAGCTACGTGTGAGCTACTTTGCGCAACAACTCGGCACGCCTTACCCTGTTTCGGATAAGCGGATTAAAAA
>NZ_MUFB01000009.1 GCF_001996005.1 Salinivibrio siamensis
CTTAAATTCTTGATTATTAATGCTATTTGACTCATCACTTAAAAGAAAACATACCAATGGAGATAAAACTTCGCTCTTTTTACGCGACGGTAATGTTTCCACATCAGTGTTAATATTGTGATCCGACCAGAAACTTATACTGTTAATCCGTTGCAGGCGATTTGTAGCCAGCTTGTCATTTAGTAGGGGGGCGTTGCTCAGATGGCTGTTCGTATGAATAACGACACAACGAGCCCCCATCTGACAAAATGAATCCAGCCCACCAACCCCTAGTGATTGTATATAGGCATGCCCCTGCTCAGACACGACAACAGCACCGACAAAAGGGGAGAGTTGCGCGGTGCACTGATCAAGCGTGGCTTGGAGGGTACCGGGCGTGAATACAGGTGCTTCTTTAAATCTGACTCTGGGATCATGAGCGACGATATCGAGCGCTGCCGTTTGATTATGATCAATAATAATTGGCGTATAGCCTTTCGCGGCCAATTGGTAGGCGATAGTGGCACCCAAGGCGCAGGCTCCACCGAATAACGCAACGGGTCGACAATCCATGTTGAGCACTCTAGCGATATAAATGGGAAATAGGATACGTGATTTTAACCACTATTTCAGCCGACTAGCGCAATGATTTGATTGCCTGATGCAGGTATCATTAAAATCGTGATAAATCGCGAGCACAATAACGAACATTAAGATGAAAATAGCCACGGCATGCACACAAAATCCAGACGCAGTAGATGCCGCGCAAACACTGGCGCGCGCTTTATTAGGCCGTCTAAAGGCACCTAAGCTTTTAATGCTCTACTGCACGGAACAATACGATGTTGATACACTTCAGCGAGCAATGGTTGCGCTTTTCCCTGGCGTGCCATTGATAGGGTGTACGACCTGCTGCGGTGTCATGACGCAAGCCGGTTATATCGAAGGGCCGACAGCCGCCGTCTGGGCTTGCAGTGATGAAAAGGGAAGTTACGGCACATCCCTCGTGCCACACCAAGCCCATCGTCCTATACGCGATTCAGCGCGCATTGCGCTTAATCAAGCGATAGAAGAGAGCGGCCGTTGTGGCGAGCTCCCCAAACTCATCGCTTTACACAGTACACCGGGTGATGAGGAAACGACGTTAGCCGCCATTCGAGAAGAGTTGGGCGTATCGGTCCCAGTGATAGGTGGCTCCGCTGCGGCCGACACCGTCGGCGGACGATGGGCCATTTTCGATAATGAGCAAACCGCGCAATCTGGCATCGCAATCAGTGTTTTTTATCCAACCGCACGGGTGAGTTATTCATTCCACTCTGGTTATGCGGCCACCACCAAGAAGGCCGTCGTCACAGAGGTACGTGGTCGCACCTTAGTGAGTTTGGACCATAAACCCGCATCGGCGGTTTATAAAAACTGGTACGAAGAAGAAACCGGGCAAACGCTAGATTTAGGCGACTCGCTGTTCGCACGATCAACCTTGTATCCGCTCGGGACACAAACGGGCAAGATACACGGCTTACCTTATTACACCTTGTCACACCCCATGTTTGTTAACCAAGAAGGGCACATGGAACTCTTCTCGCAAATAGCCGTAGGGCAAACCGCGCACTTTATGACAGGCACCAGTGAAGGGTTGATTGCCCGTGCAAGTCGAGTCGTGGAATCGGCAAACGATCATGCGCTGCGAACGCCTCAACCTCTAGGTGGACTGGCGATTTATTGTGCGGGGTGTATGCTTCATGTCAAAGATCGCCTTGACCAAGTCGCCGACAATATCAACACGGCCTTATACACTGCGCCGTTTGTCTGCCCGTTTACCTTTGGTGAACAAGGCTTGTTTAAAGGTGGGGAACTGTCCCATGGTAATTTAATGATCTCGGCTGTGTTATTTCATAAGGATTAATCATGACGTCGAAACGCGTATCGGCCTCTGAACGTTCAGACTCTGAATCTTTACAAGAAACCTTATTTGAACTCAGTCGTGTTGAAGCAAGAGAAAAGCGTTTAAGGGAAGAAAACGACGCGATTTTGTCGGCAATCTCAGCCATGACGGAAGCGACGTCAAAAACCGATATTTTTGCTTCCTTACTTGATGTGATCCGCCGGTATGTCAGCTTTGATAGCGCCGTGGCGCTAAGCCGCAACCGAGAAACAGAAGATGCGTTTCGCTGTCTCGTATCGACTGAAAGCTTACTGGAAACAGTCACTTGGCAAACAGGCGATGTGTTTCGCCGCTGTGTAAGTGGTGAAACGGTTGCTATCTATAAACCTGGCATGGTGAAAGAGATGCATTGCTTAACGCATCAATACGCCAGTTATTTACAAGGTACTGCGCTGATTAGCGGGTTAACGGTAAATGACAGCGAAGTCATGCTTATTTTGCTGTCACACCGCCGCGATGCATTTAATAACGAAGCCCAGCAAGTCATCGACCGATTTCGCCCCTTGATTGAACGCACCATTATGGATATCGACTACCGTCACCGTCTACATGCATTAGTGGGGAGTCGCACTCAGGAACTAAATGCTAGCCGGCAACGCTTTCAAGACTTTGCCCAAACAGCCAGTGACTGGTTTTGGGAGCTCGACAACCAATTTCAACTGACTTACCTGTCATCACCCAATACTGATACCGACATCGATGCTGAAGCCCTGCTGGCAAAGCTCAAATCAGACGCCGAATTAAAAACGAAATTAGAAGAGTACATATACACAGAAGAAGCCTTTAGCGATATTGAATGGCATATAGAATCTCGTCACCATGACTACTGGGTAAGCCTCTCAGGCCGTCCTTGCTATAATAAGCGCGGTGAGCTCGCCGGTTATCGAGGGACGGCTAAAGATATCACTGCGACCAAGCGTCGTGTTGTCGAATTGCAACAGGCTCGTCAGCAAGCTGAGTTAGCCAATAATGCCAAATCGCAGTTTCTTGCCGTTATGAGCCACGAAATCCGCACGCCGCTCAATGCTGTTTTAGGATTGATCGATGCATTGCAACACTCTTCATTAACGCAAGAACAAAAGCAGTGGGTAGGGCAAATGGATAAATCTGCTCAGCTATTGCTAACATTGATCAGCGATGTTCTCGATCTATCTAAAATTGAGTCCAACCGTTTTTCACTATCTCCCTCATTGATGAAGCCCAGCGATAGCGTATCGAATGTCTATCAACAATTGATTGAGCGGGCCGATAAAAAGCGCATTAACCTCTCTGTTAGTGTCTCTTCTTCTGTGCCCAACACCTTGTTTATGGATGAGAACCGCTTTACGCAGATACTCCTTAACTTGGTGGCCAATGCCTTAAAATTCACGGAACGCGGCGGGGTGACAGTGTCACTTGACGCTCATGATGATRTACTCGAGTTATGGGTGAAAGATTCAGGAATCGGCATCGACGAAAAACAGATTGGTCGAATCTTTGAGCCTTTTACTCAAGCGGATGGCAGCATTACTCGCCGCTTTGGCGGTACTGGCCTTGGATTATCCATTTGTAAAAAGCTGGTAGAGATGATGGGAGGCAGTATTCACGTGGAAAGTGAGCCTTACCAGGGAACTGACTTCTGCGTTCGTTTGCCGATTGTCGAAACACCTCAAGATGCACAAAAACACCAAGCACAACCAAACGTCTCGGCCGACGCCGTGCAGGCTATGTCGATATTGGTCGCCGAAGATAGCCGTGCTAATCAAATGGTGGTTAGGTTAATGCTGGAAAAACAGGGTCATACCGTCGTATTAGCATCCAATGGTGAAGAAGCACTGGCACAGGTTAAACAAACAGAATTTGATCTTGTGCTGATGGATATGTCGATGCCTGTCATGGACGGCATCGCTGCCACCAAAGCGCTGCGTGCTTCAGGGTTTAAACGACCGATCATTGCGCTGACCGCCAATGCAATGGATGAGGATAAACAGCGCTGTGTCCGTGCCGGCATGGATGACTTTGTTACCAAGCCCATTAGGGCGGCAAGCCTTAACGCCGTACTGCATGCTCATCAGCCATTAGATCTTTCCACTAATTACCGCTGACTTGAATCGACTTAGGCCAAGCAACTCTTGGGGTAATGACGATTAAAGGAAGTAGTAATTAGCTATTTTATGGTAAATAGCTAATTACGTTTAATGACAAAAAAGGAAGAGTGCTGGGCGAGCAGAAACAGTATCCAACATCAGACCTCAAACTTGCATTTAACATAATCTATATAATGCGCACTGATGGGTACGAGTCAATATAGGAGCGATATCGCTTTTCTCGCTTATCATATCGCTCCTTGTCCAGCATGGCTTGTAATCTGATGCTATTTGAATGACTGATGTGGGAATACGTTTTTGATGCGTTGCTGAATGCGGTTATCAATGCTGCGCGACATCACCACCTTCGCGGGTTTAAAGCGGTTGCTATACACTTTCACTGTGCCCGTGAACGGATGACGCTTCGCAATGTCTTGGCAGTCATGTAAGAAACCTTTCGGCACTTTCCCTTTGTGACGCACTAGCTGGCCATCTTTAAACGCAATCACGATCAGTGGCCGGTCAATCAACATAAATGCGAGAAAGATGGCAAAAGAGATAAGTAAAAAATAGCCCATACTGCGATGCTCGCTTATCGGTCAAACGGTTCTACATACCCAGCAAGTTACTCAGATCTTGCTTTAAGGTGTCTACCTGCTTATTAGCACTCTCTGAGCGATTAGCCTCAGAAAGTAAATATTCAATGGTATCTGACAAGGTCGCGTCAAGCTCGTGTGCTTTTTGCGAGAGCTTCTCCCACACACGATAATCCAAATCGATAGATTTTTTCCGCGTTTGCTCTTGCTCGGCGTTAAAGTGACGCTTGCGCTTGGCACGAATCGCTTGTTTTAGTTTCTTCTCCAATGAAGGTGACATGTGCTTTTCAATCCATTGATGTACACGCGTTGGTTCATGCTCCAGCGCTAACAAGGCGTCAACGGCCGTCTGAGCCTCATCACTATCAATGTATTTTGTGACAGCGTCACCGTCTTTCCACTTTTTCACTAGGTAGGCCCATTTCCAGCCTGCCTCAAGGTTCTCGAGTTGTTGATATTTCATATGCCAAGCTTCAGTCACGCCAAGTGGTGACAGCGTAACACTAACTCGCTGTCTGTTCAATTATCGCACACCTCAAAGATACCGCGTACGCCAGTGGACGATCCAATGGCCGCACTATCCTATTACCACAGTGTGTTATCCTTTATACTCTGTCCATTCTAATCTTAGTCAGTAATCATAGACATGCATGAAGTTGATTGGCGTGATGCCAAACCACATTATTCTCAGTTTTCTCTCGACATTGCACAATTCGCGCATTTAGAGGCGGCCTCACTGTTATCACTGCAATCGCGCTTAAAAAAGGCACTGACTTGGTTAATGTTACCTTCGTGTCCAACGGCTTGTCTTACCGTGATGTCAGCTGACTTGCCTCAATATCTTAATGCCTATCAAGCAGAATTAGTTGCACAGTACCCAGAGATGCCGGTTGTGATCGGTGACGCATTTACCGAATCAACACTGTTTGGCTTTGCTTATGATGCGAATAAAAATGTGACAGCGTCACAAAGGAAGTACGGTTTACTGCATCAAGCTCACGATGGCGTATTGATTTTAAAAGTGGCGGATGTACTGCAGCAGCCACGCGTCTGGGTGCGCCTCAAGCAGTTTTTATCATCAGGCAAACTCGCCTGGCAAACCGCCCGTGCCGATCAAGTAACGGATTTGCCCGATGAGGCACTGAACGTACGTTTGGTGTTAGTCGGCGACAGACAGTGGCTGGCCGACTTTGAAACCAATGAGCCTGATCTCTACGAAGGTCTGTCAGCTTATGCCGAATATGAGCAAGACATTGCGCTCGACTCGGCCACCATTGTGCCCTACTTTGCTTGGCTTAAAGGCTTGGTCACCGCTCAAACGCATTTACCCATGACAGAATCAGGCTTAGTGCGTTTATTACAAGCAGGGGCACGAGAAAGCGAAGATCAATGGCGGATGCCCTTGTGTCCAGTTTGGTATCAGCAACTACTGGCTGAGTCTGTCATAACGGCGTCGGATGCGCTCGACAAAGCCGCCATTGATGCCGCTATCTCTCAGCGTTACCAACGTGCTGCCTATCTCCCCGAGCGTGCGATTGAAGATATCCACAAAGGACAGGTTTTTATTGATACCCGTGGCGAGCATATCGGCCAAATCAACGGTTTAACTGTGATCGAAGTGCCTGGCCATCCGATGAGTTACGGTGAGCCAGCGAGAATTTCTTGTGTTGTTCACTCCGGTGATGGCGATATTGCTGATGTGGAGCGCAAAGCCGAGCTTGCAGGTAACATTCACGCCAAAGGCATGATGATTATGCAAGCCTTTGTGAGTGTGGCGCTAAATCTTGATGACCCTTTACCCTATTCGGCTTCCATTGTATTCGAACAATCGTATAGTGAAGTGGATGGTGACAGTGCATCCTTGGCCGAGTTGTGTGCCTTTGTGAGCGCACTATCTCAACAACCGATTAATCAAGCCATTGCCATCACTGGTGCAGTTGACCAATTTGGTCGCGTACAAGCGGTAGGCGGGATTAATGAAAAAATTGAAGGTTATTATCAAGTTTGCGCGCATCGAGGATTAACCGGTCAACAAGGTGTCGTGTTACCTAAAACGAATCTCTCATCCTTGTGTCTACGGAACGACGTTGTTGAAGCGATTAAAGCCGGTCAATTTCATATTTGGGCGGTGGATGATGTCGAACAAGCCTTGCCGCTTGTGACAGGTCTCCCATTCTCCGGAGACGATGAGGAGACATTGCTAAGAAAAATATCTAATCGAATAAATCATTTTCATACTGATGAAAAACAAAGCTGCAACAGTTTGTTTAAACGCTTAAAAAACTGGTTTGGCCAGTACTGATCCGAGTTGTTTGGCGTACACGTGTACGCTAACCTGCTCGCAATTGAATAAGGAGCAGTTTAGATATAATGAAACGCCAAAATTCCTATAACCGCGACGATTTACTCGCATCTAGCCAAGGTGAGCTCTTTGGCCCGGGACGCCCACAGCTTCCGGCACCAAACATGCTGATGATGGACCGTATCACCAACATTACCGATCAAGGTGGTGACTTTGATAAAGGCGTGATTGTCGCTGAGTTGGATATCAACCCAGATTTATGGTTTTTCGACTGCCATTTCCCAGGTGATCCAGTGATGCCAGGTTGCCTTGGCTTAGATGCTATGTGGCAGCTAGTTGGCTTTTTCCTCGGCTGGGTTGGCGGCGAAGGCAAAGGCCGTGCCCTGGGTGTTGGTGAAGTGAAGTTTACCGGACAAGTATTGCCAACGGCTAAGCGTGTTCGTTATGAAATTCACATGAAACGCGTGATTAACCGTAAACTCGTTATGGGTGTTGGTGATGGCCGCGTCTACGTTGATGATAAAGAGATTTACGTCGCTAAAGATCTGAAAGTGGGTCTTTTCCAAGACACATCCGCATTCTAATCCTCTCTGTCGAGCCGGTGAGACGACCATCGCCGGCTTCTATTACCCCTCCCTTCCTACTTATCACGTACTTCTCCGCTTTTGGACAACTAAGAAGGAAATATCTTAGTGATTGGAAAAATTGATTGCTGTACTTATGTTTGTTTAGAGGTAGTTATATAAAGTTATAGTGCATTACGATGTATTTAAAAAGGCCTTACCAAAACGATAAGGCCGTAAATATAAAAAGAGGTTACTTCATCATTTCCGATTTACTGGTTCTGCCTTCGCGCCATCCGCCAAGCCAGCTACTTCTCGCATCCGTTTGTTGGTAAGGACATAGTTCAGACGATCGACCGTTTATCCCAGCTTGAAAGCCCTTTGACTGTGCGCGTTCCAAACGATCTCGCTTCTGTCTTTTCATAGGGTCGCCCTCTTTATTCCATTTTGTTCAATGCTGCTTGCCATTTGCAAGGATACTTCCGTCTATGACGTTTTTATGAAGCATCCTCTACAGCTTCGATCATGATTATTTTTTAAGCAAGCACTATCGAGCAACGACTAAACAAAATGTGAGTCATATCCCTCTATATGTGACAACGTCACTAACGCAATTATTGCATAGCCTCTAATTCTTCCCAGCGTTCAAAGGCTTGCTCTAATGCCTGTTCAGCCTCAGCTAATCGGGTCAGTTTAGGTTGAGTAATGTCCTGACTTTTCGAGAAAAAATCAGGATCGTTCATTTCTGATTGTAACGCTTCAATCTCTTCTTCTAACGCCTCAAGCTGAGCCGGCAGGGCTTCTAGCTCACGTTGCAGTTTATAAGATAGCTTGCGAGGCTTACTCTTAGGTTTTGCCGTCTTTTGTTCCGTATCAGCCTCACCTCTCATTGAATGGGTACGGCTATTGGGTGTGATAGCTTTGAGATACTGCTCACGCTGTTGTTGGGCATCGTGATACCCCCCAACAAATTTATTAATGGTGCCGTCACCTTCAAATATCCAGCTGTGTGTCACTGTGTTGTCGACAAACTGACGGTCGTGGCTGACCAATAACAAGGTTCCCTGGAACTGTGAAAGTAAGTCTTCCAACAACTCGAGCGTTTCGATATCAAGATCGTTGGTCGGCTCGTCAAGTACCAGTAAGTTGGCAGGCTTGAGGAAAAGCTTGGCCAGCAATAGGCGGTTTTTCTCTCCTCCTGATAGCGCTTTCACCGGGGTTTGCGCACGGCGTGGATGAAACAAGAAGTCTTGCAGATAACCCATGACATGACGTTTTCGGCCACCTACTTCAACTTCTGTTTTGCCCCCTGCCAGGTTGTCGATCACCGTTTTTTCTGGGTCCAATTTCTCACGATATTGGTCAAAATAGGCTACGTCGAGCTTGGTCCCCACGTGCAAGTGCCCGCTGTCTGGGGTGAGTTTTTCAAGCATCAGCTTCAACAGTGTACTCTTACCGCATCCGTTGGGGCCAATTAGTGCAATGCGATCGCCGCGCATCACCGTAAAGCTAAATGGCTTAATCAGTGGCTGATCTTGATAGGTAAAGGCAACGTTTTCGGCTTCAAACACAATTTTCCCCGAGCGGTTGGCGTCATCGAGCTGCAGGTTTGCGTTACCCTGTAACTCAACACGACTCGCACGCTCTTGCCGTAGCGCTTTCAATGCGCGTACACGTCCTTCATTGCGGGTGCGACGCGCTTTGATACCTTGACGAATCCAGGCCTCTTCTTGGGCAAGTTTTTTATCAAACTCGGCATTTTGCTCCGCTTCTACACGCAGAGCTTCTTCTTTACCGTCCAGATAGGTTTGATAATCACCTGGCCATGAGGTCAACTTGCCGCGGTCAAGATCCACGATACGCGTGGCCATTGCCCCGATAAACGAACGGTCATGCGAGATAAAGACGATCGCGCCTTTAAAGTCTTTCAAGAACTGCTCCAACCACAGAATCGTCGAAACATCCAGATGGTTAGTTGGCTCATCAAGAAGCAACACATCCGGCTCGCAGACAAGTGCGCGCGCTAAGGCGGCTTTGCGTTGCCAGCCACCCGATAGGGCTTTAAGCGCGGTGTTACCTTCCAGTCCTAATGCCCCTAATACCACCATTATTTGATTGTCAAAGCGCCAAGCGTCAGCATGGTCCAGTGCTTCTTGCACTTTGGCCAACTCGGCTATGTTGCGATCGCTAGGATCTGTTTCGATCTTCGCGATCAGTTGGTGATACTGCTTTAGCTTGTCCCCTGCCTCAGCGAGACCTTCGGCCACATAGTCAAACACAGTTCCTTGACTATCTCGTGGTGGATCTTGCTCAAGCCGAGAGACTTTAAGTTCAGATTGGCTTTGAATACTGCCATCATCGAGCTGTACCTGACCATCAAGGACTTTCATCAGCGTCGACTTGCCCGCACCATTGCGTCCAACAAGACACACGCGCTCACCTGGCTGAAGAATAAAGTCTGTTTTGTCCAGTAATGGGTTGTCGCCATACGCCAACTGGGCGGAGGTTATTTTAATCAATGCCATGTTGCGTTAACCAAGCTTGTAATTGTGTGTGATCAAACGGCCATCCTAATTCAGCCCTCACCTTTCCAGACTGATCGCGGATTGCAATCACAGGAATTGTGACGCCGTAACGCTCAAAGAGCGCATCGTCAAAGGCAATGTCTTGACTGTTGAGTGGCGTTTGATAACCGAGAGATTGATAGAGTGCCCACGCTTGTTCACAAAGGTGGCACCCTTCCGTGCTAAACAATACGAGTGTCATGCTGATACTGCCTGATGACGGATTATCCAGCAATTATGGATATGTGGGTTGCGGGCAAAATCTTCAGGAATCGAACGCTTGCTAATATTCTCCGCACGTAAGCCGGCCGCGGCTAATCCCTCACTATCCATCTTAAAGTGCCGTTTGTTGTTGGAAAAAATAATTTCCCCATCGGGACGCAAACGGTCCTTCAGTGCTAAAAGCACATCAAGGTGATCACGTTGAACATCAAAAGTGCTCTGCATTCTTTTCGAGTTGGAGAATGTCGGCGGATCGATAAAGATCAAATCAAATTGCTGGTTAGACTGGCGAATCCATTGTAGACAGTCTGCCTGCTCAAAACGGTGCTGACGCCCGACAATGCCATTGAGCGCCATATTGCGTTCAGCCCACGCTATATAGGTTTTTGACATGTCGACAGTCGTTGTAGACCGTGCACCACCTGCCGCAGCATGAACGGACGCGCTGCCCGTGTAGGCAAAGAGGTTAAGGAAATCTTTCCCTTGTGCTTTCTCACCAATTAGACGACGGGTATAGCGATGGTCGAGAAATAACCCTGTATCCAGGTAATCATAGAGATTAACTTCAAGCGCCACGCCATATTCATCGACCGTCATCGTTCTAGATGCGCCGGCGAGTTTTTGATATTGGTTATTGCCCTTTTGCTTTTCGCGCGTTTTTAGCACCACTTTATTGGCATCTACACCGGTCACCGCAATGGCTGCGCGCACCATATCCAGCAAGCGACGACGTGCTTTTTCTGGCTCAATGGTTTTCGGTGCCGCATATTCTTGGATGACCAAAAAGTCGCGATACCGATCAATCGCGGCTTTATAGTCCGGTAAGTCAGCATCATAGAGTCGATAACACTCTAGCCCTTGTTTCTTTGCCCATTTATCCAGTTTGGTCATGTTCTTGCGCAAGCGATTAGCAAAATCTGGGGCGACGTCCGCCTTTGCCGCCTCACTCTCCGATTTTTCACCACGCGCGGTGATCGCATAGGTTTTCATCACACAATCTAACGCACCGTTGCGTAGATTAAATTTGTCATCCGCACGCATCCGCAAGCAACTAAGCAACTCTTCCGAACCTGAATACAAAGAAACCGTGTTCCCCGCAAATGCCTCTTTAAGGTGATCACCGAGCTGCGTGTAGAGGGCTATCAAGCCAGGCGTGGTTCCCAAGCGCTCCCCATACGGCGGATTAGAAAGAATATGTCCCCCTGAGAATCCCTCAGGCGGCGTCACTTGCGTGGCATCACCCGTTTCAAAGTCAACCAATTCACCAACGCCAGCACGTCGTGCATTCGCACGTGCTGTCTCAATGATACGGGCATCGTTATCAGTGCCATAAAAACGTGTCTGGCACTGACTTACACCTCGTTTCGCCTTGACACTCGCTTCAGCTTTGAGCGCTTTAAAGGCTTCATCATCAAAGCCCAACAATGATTCAAAGCCCCAACGCTTGCGCTTTAATCCAGGCGCAATTTTCGCTGCCATCATCGCCGCTTCTATCAGCAAGGTGCCCGAGCCACACATGATGTCCATCAAAGGCTGATCGGGCTTCCAGCCACTCCGTAACACCAAAGCCGCAGCATGGGTTTCTCGTAATGGTGCCGCGCCAGCCTGGGTACGATAGCCACGCTGATGCAGGCCGCTCCCCACCATATCAATCCCAAGCAGGCCTTGATCTTTCGATAACCGCATATGGATACGTAAATCAGGCTGCTCGCGGTCGACGCTTGGACGGGGCAAATTCGACTTTTCAAATTTGTCTACAATCGCATCTTTGACTTTCAACGCCCCGTACTGGCTGTTACGTATCTCGCGATTGGTACCATTAAAGTCCACCGCAATCCGCTGACTGGCGTGAAAATAATCTGGCCAGTTAATGGCCGTTGCACCGAGGTAGAGATCCATATCATCGCGCACCGCAAACTCGCCCAACACCAAGACGAACCGTGACGCAATCCGACTCCATAAACAGCATTGATACAGTGTTGAATCGTCGGCTTTAAATTTAACCCCTGCATGGACTTGTTTGAGGCTAGATACGCCAAGTTGTTCAAGCTCTTGAGCTAGCATGTGCTCGAGACCTCGAGCGGTTATTGCGAGATAGTGTTTCATTCAGTCTCTACACCCTTTGGGCGTCGTTGTCATCATGGCGGCGATTATACATCAATCTTACGCCTATCGTTGACCCAAGCGGCGACAATCTCATTGAGTGATGAATAAATCGCCGGATTGTTGTTTCCACTAAGAAACAGATATCTAGATGCCTTTGTTTCCAATGAGAATCAATCACCCCAACTAGATGCGCATACCTGTTTCCCTCAGGAAACCACCTTGCTTTGTCACTCATCTCACCTCGCCAAATCCGTTTTGAGCTGAACGCGTGTAAGCATTCACTGTGACTATTACGCACATTATGTCTGATACTATTAAAACGAAAATGGCTTATCTTTCCCTTTGGGAACGAATCGCAAATTGCGTAAACTGGACTAGACCAGGATGGGTTTATTCAAGCATTTTAACGGCTAAAATAGGAAGAAAAACGTCATTCATTGGCCTTATAAGGGTGAAAACCCCCCAAAATCAATGAAAAAATGCGCAGGCATGTGCACACTTTTCGCTCATAAAATGAACTGATATCACATTTTTTATGCACATCTGTTTGGTATAAGAAACGTCAAGATACAGCTATAGCGCTGTAGTCTGTACAAGAAACACGAAAAGTGAGGGAAGAAAGGAGGCGTGGGCTGAGTGAAAACCACTCAGCCCACTAACGCAAAGCGACCTTTTTGGCTATTTGTTTGAAGTATTGGTTGCGATAGCCGGTCGTTCATTACTTTAATCGCACCACAAAACGCCATTGTTTTATTCGCGCTCAGTTCAAAATCAGCCTCACGTGCGAGCATGCAGAGCGAGGCAGAACCGGCGTTCTCTATGATAATAAACGGCGCCCTATCCCCTGTTTGGCTGGTGAGCTCGACTATTTGCCCCCACTCAGGGGTGGCGATAGTGTCTTGTTGTGGCTCGAAAAACCAGCTTTTAGGTAAGACAGGTTTGTGGAAGCGATAGGCTGCCACTGCGTTCAAAGCGAGTTCGGCCTGACGAGGGCCGGAAAGAGAGAGGTTTGACAGGGGATCGGTCAAACGTTGAAAGAGTGATGCATCCTCAACAGAAAATGGGGATGATGAGAACGCATCGGGGATGAGATGTTTGGCGTTGACCGCCACGCGAAAAACCATGTCGTCGCCTAAATCCAGCATTAGTGAATTCGACGTATTATCGAAATACCATCTCCATGCATTGTTAGGTTTTAACATACTTCAGCTCCCGCGATGACTCACTAACTGGGTGTCTGGCGATACCAAAACTGCCATTGCCTGAAGTGTAATGGGCTGAAGCGAAAAAAAAAGGGGAAGAAAACGCCCCCTTTTATACCTTAAGACTTTATTTCCTAACTTAAATATGACGCACGATTTGTTTTATGAGCCCAGGGCCTTGGTAAATCAACCCAGAGTAGACTTGCACCAAGTCGGCTCCTGCCTCCAACTTTTCACGCGCCGCCGTGACTGAATCAATTCCCCCTACACCGATGATGGGCATCGCCCCATCGAGCGCACGATGTAGTTGACGAATAACCTCGGTGCTTTTTAGTTGAACAGGACGGCCACTTAGCCCACCCGCTTCACGATAATGAGGCATACCATCTACCAATGAGCGCTCAAGCGTGGTGTTGGTCGCAATCACACCATCGATCTGGTGACGAATCAGTGCTTGCGCCACTTGTTGAATTTCTTCTTCACTCAAATCTGGGGCAATCTTAACCGTCAGAGGCACGTATTTATCGTGAGTGTCTGCCAACTGTGCCTGTTCGGCTTTCAGTGTGCTCAGGAGTTCGTCGAACATCTCGCCATATTGCAACGTCCGTAATCCTGGCGTATTGGGCGACGAGATATTAACGGCGATATAGTCGGCATATGGGTACACTTTTCGCATACAGACGACATAGTCATCGGTGCCCTGCTCGATGGGTGTATCTTTGTTCTTGCCAATATTAATACCCAACACACCGTCGAAGTTTTTCGCACGCTTGACGTTTTCTACCAACGCATCAACCCCCAGGTTATTGAACCCCATACGGTTGATGATCCCCTCGGCGGCTTTAATACGAAAAAGTCGAGGTTTGTCGTTTCCCGGTTGTGGCCGGGGTGTCACTGTCCCCACTTCCACAAAACCAAAACCCATCGCACCAAAGGCTTCTATGCACTCGCCGTTTTTGTCCAATCCTGCCGCTAGACCAACGGGATTATTAAAGTTGAGTCCCATTACGGTAACTGGACGAGGAGGAAGCTGTTGGGAATAGAGAAAACGAAGCGGGGTGTGATGGAATCGAGAAAGGGTGTTGATGGTTAGATCATGTGCTTTTTCTGGATCTAACTGAAAGATAGCCGGTCTGGCGAGGCGGTAAAGCATTATCCCTCCTAATAAAAAAGCCCCGTATAAACGGGGCTAGATTATTGCGTTATTGGCGCTTTAATTCAATTTAAATTTAACAGCGACAATTCGCGTAACGCGACGGAGAACTTGGCAAACTCATGCACTGAGCCCACTTTGAACTCATCAACAATGCTCTGCCAACGCCCGAGAATGACTACGTGCTCATCCATCCACTGGGCTAATCCCGTCTCAGCATCTTGATCGGTTGCCATTTCGGACACGATACGGGCGGAGAGTAATCGTTGCTGCCAATCCAGATCTTCGCGGAAAGACGCACGCGCCAACGCTTGCCAGTGGTTATCCACCGGTTGGTTGTTGATTTGTTTCAAGAACCAGTGCAGTGACAAGCTATCCCCTAGCACATAGTACAAGCGTGCCACCAGCTCGAACGGTTTATTCAGCTGCTCTGACACCTGTGCTAAGTCCAATCCAGAGAACACGCTGGTTAGACGACAGACTCTATTCGCCAGTGCATCCGGCACCCCAGCTTGTCGTAGCGTCTCCGCTTGTTGATCATGCTCTTTGATTTCACTCTCAACCAGATAGTCATCCAAGTGCTCGACCAAGTTTTGCAGCGCCGGACGATAAAAGGCCACTTGTGCCTCGATACTTTCCCCTTTGCGTTTGTTACGTAGCATCCATCGGGTTGCTCGGCGTAGCATCCGGCGACAACGGAACAAGATATCGTATTGCACCTTGGCGCTGACCTGATTATCTAGCGCTCGCACATCGTCAAACAGTTGTTCAAAACCAAACACATCACGGGCAATCGCATACGATTTGGCAATGTCACTGACACTTGCTCCCGTTTCATCTTGCATACGCGTAATGAAATTGAAGCCCATGTCGTTCGACATCTGGTTCGCCAAGGCGGTAGCAATGATCTCGCCTCTCAATGGATGGGATTCCATTTCTTTGCGATAGTGACGCTGTAACTCTTTCGGGAAATAACTGGGGAGTAGCTGGCCAAAGTGTGCATCTTGCGTCACTTCATCAACCACCAGTTGCTCTTTGAGCACCATCTTCCCGTACGCCACCAGCACAGCAATTTCTGGGCGAGTTAGGCCCGTGCCACGTAAGTTACGCTCAGACAAGGTCTCATCATCCGGCAAATATTCAAGTGCACGATCCAGCTTGCCCTCTTTTTCAAGATAATGAATAAAGCGGATCTGCTCTTTTAATAACGCCGCTTGCTGATTGTGGGTTACGGAAATTGACTCGCTCTGACTGTACGCATCTTCAAGCACGATATCAGACACTTCATCTTCCATCCGCTCCAAAAGCTCGTTGCGTTTTTTCATGGTCAAGTCACCGGCAGCGACCAGCCCATTGAGCAAGATCTTGATATTGACTTCGTTATCTGAGCAATCTACCCCGCCGACATTGTCAATGAAGTCGGTATTGACGCGGCCACCTTTGAGCGCATACTCAATACGCCCCAGTTGTGTCATCCCTAAGTTACCGCCTTCACCGATAATGCGCGCACCGACTTCATTGCCGTTAACACGTAACCCATCATTGGCGCGATCGCCAACAGAGGTATGGGTTTCATCGGACGATTTAACATAGGTGCCAATCCCACCATTCCATAGCAGATCGACTTTGGCTTTTAAGATCTGTTTGATCAGATCGTTCGGCGCCATGGATTGCTTGCGTGTACCAAGCAGTTTTTGTATTTCTGGCGTTAAGTTAATCGACTTCGCTCGACGGGAGAATATCCCCCCGCCTTTGGAAATCAACTCGCTGTCATAATCTTCCCAGCTTGAGCGCGGCAGGTTGAAAAGGCGTTGACGCTCTTTCCAGCTTTTCGCGGCATCAGGTTCAGGGTCAATGAAGATATGCATGTGGTTAAAGGCTGCCACTAAGCGAATATGTTTAGAGAGCAACATGCCATTACCAAACACGTCGCCTCCCATATCGCCAATCCCCACACAGGTAAAGTCTGTGGTTTGACAATTGATATCCACTTCGCGGAAATGACGCTTCACCGATTCCCAAGCACCCGCTGCGGTGATCCCCATTTTTTTGTGGTCATAACCGTTGGAGCCACCAGACGCGAAAGCATCGCCCAGCCAGAAGTTATATTGCGCTGAGACACTGTTAGCAAGGTCGGAGAAGGTCGCGGTACCTTTATCTGCAGCCACCACGAGATAGGCATCATCTTCGTCATGACGCACAACGTGTTGCGGCGGTGTCAGGGTGCCTTCCACGATATTATCGGTAATATCGAGCAACCCTTGGATGAAGATCCGATAGCAGCGCTTCCCTTCTGCAAAAATTGCATCTCGGCCCGAGAGCTGGTGCTGTCGCTTGCATACAAACCCACCTTTGGCTCCGACGGGCACAATCACCGTGTTTTTCACTTGCTGCGCTTTAACCAGCCCCAGCACTTCGGTGCGGAAGTCTTCTTGCCGATCGGACCACCGCAAGCCACCACGTGCGACTTTGCCGCCGCGTAAATGCACCCCTTCTACATCCGGTGAATACACGAAGATCTCGAATGCCGGAACAGGTTTAGGCATATCCGGGATCTCAGAGGCCTCGAGTTTTAACGACAAGTAAGGCTTGTCTTGGCCATTGTCCGGATCTTTTTGGAAAAAGTTCGTTCGCGTGGTCGCCAACATGATTTCCATATAGCGGCGAATAATACGGTCATCATCAAGACTCTCGACATTATCGAGGGCTTCTTCGATATCATTGATGATGATGTCTTGTGCCCGCTTCGTTTGTTTACCAACCGGATCAAAACGCGTATTGAATAGTTTTACCAAGAAACTGGCAAGTTGAGAGTGTGACGCTAGCGTCTCTTCAATATAGGCCTGGCTAAATGGAAAGCCAATTTGACGCATATAACGCGCATACGCACGTAAAATCGTCACTTCGCGCCCCGACAAACCGGCATTAAGCACCAAGCGGTTGAAGCCATCGTTATCTAGGCGGCCATGCCAGATATCCGCAAAGGCATGCTGAAAACGATCCCGGGCATTACCAAGATCAAACGCCGATCCAGCACTGTGCAACATCGAAAAGTCGAGGATCCAGTATACATCCCCTTGACTGGTTTCTACTTCATAAGGTGATTCACCAATCACGCGTAAGCCAAGGTTTTCTAGCATTGGCATCACATCAGACAAGTGAATAGGTTCGCCTTTTTGGAAGAGTTTCAGGCTGATCGCGTTCGATTGATGGCTTACCTCTTGGGGGCGATAAAGCAGCATATCGAGCTTGTTATCATCACTGAGTCCCTCAAGGCGCTCAATATCCGCCACCGCTGATCCAGGCAGCATGGCCTCTTTGTACGAACGTGGGAACGCCCGCAGGTAACGCTTGGCGATCGGTGTGCCTCGGTTTTCACCAAAGTTTGCGATCACAGCCTCTTGCAGACGATCGTCCCAAGACGAAGCCGCTTCTGTTAGATTGTGTTCGATCTTCTTCACATCAATATCGAAATTGTTGTTTTCTACTCGGACGATATAGTGCGTCCGCGCCAAGGGGCTTTCCGAGAAGAAAGTGGTAAATTCTACCGTCTGATCAGAGCCAAAGTACTGCTGAAGAATACGTTGGGTTTGACGACGGAACTCGGTGTTATAGCGCTCACGGGTGATATACACCATGCACGAGAAAAACCGCCCGAATGGATCGCGACGAACAAACACGCGCAGCATGTCACGATCTTGCATTTGCACCACGCCCATGCCAACGTCGCGCATTTCTTCTTCGGTCGCCTGAAAAAGCTCATCACGGGGATAGTTTTCCAAAATATTCGCCAGTGCTTTCCACGAGTGTGATTCACGATAAAAGCCACTGTTATCAAGAATGCGACGCACTTTGTTACGCAAGACGGGAATACTGGCGGTGGATTGGTTATACGCTGAAGATGCATAAAGACCGGTGAAACGGTGCTCACCAATCACATTGCCATCTTGATCAAATTTTTTGATCCCGATGTAATCCACATAAGCCGGACGATGGACACGAGATTTGGCATTGCTTTTCGTCAACACCAGTAATTCTTTTTTCAGCGCCTCGGCGCGCGCTGACTCTGGCATGTCTGATAGGCTAAGGACGGCGGGCGATTTATGCTTTTTGGCTAAGCCGAGTGCATTGCAATCTGCGCTAGCACGAAGCTCGTAATCCCCTTCCACCGCGACTAAGTCAAAACACTTATACCCCATAAAGGTAAAGTTGTTATCGGTAATCCAGCTCAAAAACTCGATCGCTTCTTGGCGACGTTCATCATCAATGGGTAACGGTGTATCTTTCAGCTCCGATACCAGCGCAAGCATTTGCTCACGCATCGGCTTCCAGTCGTTTACCACCATCACCACATCCATCAAGGTTTCAGACAATTCCGCCTCTAATGCAGCCATCTCTGACTCATCGGACATTTTGTCGATTTCGATGTGGAACGTACTTTGGAACTGCCCGTTGTCACCGCCAATCCCAATCACGTTACCCTGATCATTTTTTTGTGATTTTATCGGGGTATTAAGCATTAGGTGGGTCGTGATCCCCAAACGGTTGAGGGCCATGCGCACCGAGTCGACCAGGAAGGGGGCATCTGGTGCTAAGATCTCGACAATGGTGTGGGTGGACTGCCAGCCATTGCCACTTAGGCTCGGGTTAAAGACTTTTACAAACACTTTGTCTTGTTCGAAGGTGTTTAGATGGTGCCACAAACTCATCACAGCACCATAGAGATCTGACTCATTGCGTTCCTGCAAGTCATCATCAGAGATTTGACCCAATATCCTTTTGGCTAATGCATCGACAAGTGGTTGTTGAGTATCATCCAGTTTATCGGCAATCAGCTGATAAACCTTCTCAAGTAACACAGGTACTATAGGGTCACGCGAGGTCATTCTGGAGCTCCGTTGTCCTTTTTAGAACATTATCGTTGTGAGTATTCAGAGGTAAACATTGCGTTAACAAACGCACTGTCTAGTGTAAGGCTTGGCAGGTAAAAACGTTATAGGTAAACGGCTGGATTTACGCGAATTTCGCCAGAATGTGACTGATGTGGCTATTTAAACAGAAGAATTGGCGAGGCATCACTCGCGCCCCACTAGGCAACCCGCATTAACGACTGGAACTTATGGTTGGCGTCGGTCACCAGTTTAAAACGCCCGCGTATACCGAGTTGCGATAGGAAAGGACGAAAACGCGAAGCCGGGATCTGAAGACGCAGACCCTGATCGGTCGTCACCACCACATTGGCCGCGGCACCACTGTAGTAGTGTTGATACTCTGAGTAAGCAATGTAAACGTTAAAATAATACTCCATCTCTTCCGCTCAACCTATCACCGTGACACCGCAAACCAATCAACCACCGAAAACAAAAAGCCGCCCAAGGTGGACGGCTTTTCACACTTGTTAACGCTTGGCTGATTTTATCCCAAATCGTTTCTTACTGCTCAAGTGTTTTTTCTACTTTTTCATAGAGATCCGCAGCCAAGTTATCCATATCTGCCAACTCTTGCAGTACCTGTCGCATTTGCTGCTGGCGATGGTGATCGTAATAGGCCAGTTTGAGCATAGGATCAATCAATCGTGATGCCACCTGTGGATTCGACTGATTCAAGGTCACCAAGATCTCTTTCAAAAAGCGGTAGCCGCTACCATCTTGGGCATGAAAACGCGCCGGATTACGATTACAAAATGCCCCGACCAAACTGCGTACACGGTTGGGGTTTTTGAGCGTAAAGGCAGGGTGCGCCATCTGTGCTTTCACCTGCTCTAAGGCAGTCTCGGAAGGGTTCGCACCTTGGAGCATGAACCATTTGTCCATCACCAGTCCATCATGCTGCCATTTATCACTGAAATCTTTCATCAGTGGTTCACGACACGGTAATTGCGCATTGTTAGCGGCATTCAATGCTGCCATGGTGTCAGTCATATTGTTCGCGGCTTGGTAATGATGCTCTACATGCGTGTTGCCGTTTTCCGTGTGCGCGAGATAGCTCAAACAGGCATTACGTAAAGCGCGTTCACCGATCGCTTTGTGGGTGATCTGATATTCAGGTTGCGCATACTGACGGTATACCGCGTCAAACTCATCAACCATATGATCGGCAAATTGTTGCTTGAACGCCGCCATGACTTGATGAATCGCATCAACGTCGACAATATCAAACCAGCCAGCCACTTCCGTCTCGGTCGGTAAGTTGATCACTTCCGCAATCAATGCCAGATCCGTGTTGTCGCTGAGCAATACGCCACGAAATGCATCAATCACTGACAAGGGCACATCAATAGGCTGTTCGTTTTGTACCCGTGCGACGTTCTCCTTAATATGCTTGGCCAGTAGACTCTGACCCGCATCCCACCGCGCGAAATCATTGCGCGCATGTTGCAGTAAGAATGCCAATTCATCGTCTTGATAGTCATGCTCAAGCTTCACTGGCGCGGAGAACTCCCTGAGCAGGGAAAGCACAGGTTGCTCATCCACCCCATCGAAAATAAAGGTCTGCTCAGCATCTGTCACCGCCAGGACGTTTGAGACCGACTCACCGTGACGTTGTAACTCAATCACACTGCCGTCGCGACGATAGAGTGCAATATCCAGTGGAATATATAGCGGCAACTTCTCTTGCTGATCCGCTGTTGGCGGCGTGTGCTGCGTGACATGTAACGCCAACTGTTTGCTATCGGGGTCATAGGTCGATGATACATTCAACACCGGCGTCCCAGATTGGCTGTACCAACGGCGGAACTGAGTCAGATCGACCCCAGAGGCATCTTCCATTGCTTGAACAAAATCATCACAAGTGGCTGCTGTACCGTCATGACGTTCAAAGTAGAGTTTGACCCCTTTTTGAAACCCGGCTTCACCCAAAATAGTATGCATCATACGAATAACTTCGCTGCCCTTTTCGTACACCGTCAGGGTGTAAAAGTTATTCATTTCGATCACTTTTTCTGGCCGGATCGGATGAGACATAGGGCTGGCATCTTCAGCAAACTGGGGGCCACGCATAATACGCGCATTGCTGATACGGTTGACAGAGCGCGAGCCTAAGTCGGAGGAGAACTCTTGATCACGAAAAACAGTTAACCCTTCTTTCAGGCTAAGTTGGAACCAATCACGGCATGTCACTCGGTTCCCCGTCCAGTTATGGAAGTACTCATGACCAATGACCGCTTCGATGCCGAGATAATCGGTGTCGGTGGCGGTTTCGGCGTTTGCCAATACATACTTGGAGTTAAAGATGTTTAAGCCTTTATTCTCCATGGCACCCATGTTGAAGAAGTCAACGGCGACGATCATGTAGATATCAAGATCGTATTCAAGATCAAACCGCTCTTCATCCCATTTCATTGCGTTCTTCAATGAAGTCATCGCATGATCGGCACGATCTAAATTCCCTTTATCAACAAAGATTTCCAGTGCCACATCACGCCCAGAGCGGGTCACAAACGTATCACGTAACACATCAAAATCGCCGCCGACCAGTGCAAATAGGTAACTGGGTTTCGCGTACGGGTCATGCCATTCTACCCAGTGGCGGCCACCTTCCAACTCACCCGACGCAATCTTATTGCCGTTACTGAGTAAGTATGGGTATGTAGATTTATCCGCAATCACCTTGGTGGTAAAGCGAGCTAACACATCGGGACGGTCGAGATAATAAGTGATCCGGCGAAATCCTTCCGCCTCACACTGAGTACAATAAGCCCCGCCCGAAATATATAGCCCCTCGAGAGCGGTATTGTTTTCAGGATCGAGCTGAGTTTGGATGGTTAAAGTAAATGCGGCTGGGACGTCTCGGACAATCAATTTGCCCGCCTCTTCACTATAGGCTGTCCAGGGGTCGCCGTTGATATCTAGGCGCACTAACGTGAGCGCGTCCCCGTCTAACACCAGATCGGTGGCGTGATCATTCAGGCGTTTCACCTGGCTAACCGCCGTGACTAGGGTGTTGTTCGGATCAAGATCAAATTCAAGGTTGATATCCGTAATGGTAAAGTCCGGCGCACGGTAATCATCACGGTATTTGGCGGTGGGTTGTTGAGACATGTCGTTTCCTTTTTATCGAGTGTACCTCAGCCAACGAACTGTATTCATTCGCCCAAGGGCGATTTTGCATGCCATACCATACCGCGGCTCGGCATTAATGACTATAGATTTAACAGTTTGTTATCAAATGTTTGCGTTTACATCCAATAAGCGCAGTATAATGTCAACGCAGCCTGCCAATCCCGACTGAAATATAATGTGACGACGGTTAAATTTTCTAAAAATTGCGGTACTATGACGCTCATTTCGTTTTGTAACCCGTAAGGCGTTCACCACGCATGCACAATCCGATCATTACATCACTCTTGGATACTGATGCTTATAAAATCAACATGCAGCAGGCCGTATTTCATCATTATCCTGATGTCCATGTTACCGCTGACTTTTACTGCCGCAGTGATGAAAACCTCTCCTACCTACGTGAACAGGTGGTGGAGCATGTCAATCATCTCGCGACGTTGCGGTTTCGTGCAGACGAGCTCAACTACCTCGACTCACTCGGCCTTTATCAAGCGGACTTTCTCGCCTTTTTGTCAGGTTTTCAGTTCGATCCTGACCAAGTCACTGTCGGTGTCGAAGACGGTCAATTGGCAATTCATATCGCCGGCCCTTGGCAAGAGGTGATTCTATGGGAAGTGCCACTACTGGCGATTATTTGTGAGCTGAGAAACCGCGCTTGTTATACTCAACTAAGTGTCGATGACGCGATTGCACGTCTTGACGATAAGTTAGCCCACCTCCCTAAAGAGGGATTTGCCGATGGGTTCCAGCTCGTTGACTTTGGCACGCGGCGTCGTTTTTCTCGTGAGGTCCATCAGGCGATAGTGACACGTCTGCACGCGGTCTATCCGCCTTTAAAAGGCACCTCTAACGTATGGCTAGCCAAACAGTTAGGGCTTGTGCCTGTCGGCACCCAAGCGCATGAGTGGTTTCAAGCCCATCAGCAGCTTGCAGGCCAGCTTGCTGACTCCCAGCAGCTTGCGTTACAAATGTGGTTGCAAGAGTATCCCGATAGCCTAGGGATAGCGTTAACCGACTGTATCAACATGGATGCCTTTTTACAGGATTTTGATCGTTCGCTCTGTCACGCCTTTAGCGGATTGCGTCATGACAGTGGTGACCCGATTGCATGGGGTGAGAAGGCGATCGCGCATTATCGGTATCATGGTATTGACCCCAAAGATAAGACACTTGTCTTTTCCGATAGCCTCACGCTGGCGAAAGCCGTGCACATCTATCAATACTTTGCCGACAAAGCCACGACCTCATTCGGTATTGGCACGCAGCTAACCTGTGATCTCCCTAATGTGAAAACCCTCAATGTGGTGATCAAATTAACCAGCTGCCAAGGGAAACCTGTTGCCAAAATTTCTGATGAGCCTAACAAAGCCATTTGTAAAGATGAAGCGCACCTCTCTGCACTAAAAGCCGCGTTCAAGTTGTCAGACTAAACGCTTCCCCAATAAGAAAAGGGCCAGTTTATTTATCACCGGCCCTTTTCATCAATGTTTTATTGATGAGTTTTTATGATAACACGCTCTGTCATTGCTCACCGTTGCCGTTGTAACACCGCCTCCATACCAAACACCTCATTGGTCAAGCGCAAGGTATCWGAGGCAAGTTGGTACTGGGATGAATGGCGTCCTTCTTCATAAATAAGCATCAGGTTGTCACCTTCCACCAAGTAAACGCCTCGGTGAGTAATTGAACGGCCGTTGTTGCCGCGAACTTGCATCGCAAAGAGAAAGTCTGGGCGAAGTTTCAGCGAGACACCATCCACCTCTTCACTCACATCTTCCCCTTCTATGCTGTTTGAACGCCACACCCCGGAGAGATCGTCAGGTAGCAGTTTAGTAAACACGGCTCCCTGAAGCTGCAATTGATTATGATTTAACTGGTAGGCATGCACTTGATCCGCCCCCTGCCCATCGTACAACCGCAATGCTTGATGATTCACCGCATAACTGCCTGCAGCCGTCTCGAGCTGCCCATCACGACGTAGCATATCAATACGGAACTCATAATGAGAGTTAAACGAAAGATTAATCGCTTTATACGGATGGCTCGCCTCTGACTCTTCCTCAGCACTAAACCAATACCATTGACCAAGCAGTAACGGGACATCAAATCGTGCTAAATCGTCACCGTGCACTGGCAAGGCCATCACTAAGGCCAGAAAAACACCCAATAAGCAACGCATACCTTCCCCCTCATTGGCAGTGATGCCTTAACGATAAGGTTAGACTGACTTCTCAGTTTTATGCAGTTTTTTGAGCAAGATCTCGTTTCATGTGGGTTGAATCCGCCTAGTCGTCACCATAACGTCATAAAAAAAGCCTAGGCGAATTGCCTAGGCTTGGGGGTGCGCTGACGCGCTAAAAGACCGTATGCCGACCTGACACTTAACGGCTGGCTGAAAGAAGGTTAGCCAAATCTTTTGTGATGCTCGCGGCTTCATCTAAGTATGCATCTGGCTCTTCATAGTCTTTAGGCACATCATCGAGCGTTTTGAAGGGCGGTTCACCCAACGCCTTTTGACGTACATTTAATCGCGCCAAGCGTTCTTGATCTTCTCGCTCCATTTCCTTGCGCCGTGCGTCTTCATTCAAGGAGATTGTGTTTTTATCTTTCTCTTCTTGATAGCGCGCAATGTCTTGACGGATGAAATCAAACTCTCGATCATCTTTGATCCGCGCTTTGTGCTTTTCACCTATCGTATTAAGCACCGAATCAGGCAAGGATCTAGGCTGATAATCCGCTTTCTCAATTCGATCCCATGGCAAGGCATTTTCTTCCACACTCTCACCTGTTTCATCCGGTGAAACGGGAGAAGGGAAGACAATATCTGGCACCACACCCTTATTTTGGGTACTGCCACCGCTAATCCGATAAAACTTTTGGATCGTGTACTGCACATAACCTAACGGCTTATCAAATAAATCGTAGATATGATTCAAAGAGCGGTGCTGCTGTACGGTCCCTTTACCAAAAGATTGTTCGCCAATCACCACCGCACGCTCATAATCTTGCATGGCGGCCGCGAAAATCTCCGAAGCGGAGGCACTGTAGCGATTAATCAACACCGTCATCGGGCCATCATAGAAACGTTTACCGTCCGTATCACTGTTGACTTTCACTCGCCCATAGCTGTCTCTGACTTGTACAATGGGGCCTTGGTCAATAAACAACCCACTGAGCGCGGTTGCTTCACTCAGTGCCCCCCCTCCGTTATTTCGCAAGTCCACGACGATACCGCTAATGCCCTTTTCTTTCAGACTCGCGATCTCTTTTTTGGTGTCATCGGCCAGCCCAACATAGAATCCGGGGACCGTCAGTACGCCAACTTTTTCGTCACCGCGCTCAATCACTTCAGATTTTACTGCGCGATCTTCCAAGCGAATCTTGTCACGGGTTAGCGTGACATTGTAACTTTTAGCATTCGCCCCTTCGGGTAAGATTTTCAGTTTAACTTCACTGCCTTTCGGACCTTTAATCAGCTCGACCACATCGTCCAGTCGCCAGCCAATCACATCGACAATCGCTTCGTCTTCTTGGCCCACACCAATAATTCGATCACCGGGTGACAACTGTTTGGACTTGGATGCAGGGCCACCCGCAACGAGAGAACGAATCACTGTGTATTCATTTTTTATCTGCAATACCGCCCCTATCCCTTCGAGGGATAAATTCATTTCCGACTGGAATTGCTCAGCATTGCGTGGTGATAGGTAGCTAGTATGTGGGTCAACTTCACGCGCGAAGGCGTTCATGTAGACCTGGAACACATCTTCGCTATGGCTTTGCGTTAAACGCTTTAACGCGCTGTTATAACGCTTGCCCAAAGTCTCTCGGATTTCTTCATCCTCTTTCCCCGTTAAGCGCAGGTTTAAGGCATCATTTTTTACCCGCTTATCCCAGATAGCATCCAGTTCGTCCTCGTTAGCCGCCCATGGCAGCTCAGTACGATCCAGCACCATGCTTTCGTCAGCAGAGAAATCAAAGGGTTTATCCAACACGTGCAGCGCGTACTGATAACGCTCAAAGCGTTTTTTCAGCACACGGTTGTAAATCGCATAGGCCGCTTGTGTCTCACCTTCTTTGAGCTGATCATCTAAACGCGTTTTCCAACGAGATAGACGTTCGACATCATCTTGGGTTAAAAACACACGATTATAATCCAGTGTTTCCAAGTAACGATCAAAAATCGCCGCCGAGAAGGCATCGTCGAGCGCGAACTGCTTATAGTGGGATCGAGTGAAACGAGAAGTTACACGCTTGGAAGCGGTTTCGTGTTGGGGTTCAGCGGACAGTGAAGGTAGTTCACTGAGTTGAAAATTGGCTTCTACGGCCTGGGCAGAGGCTGCCAGCATCAAGCTGGCAGCGATAGCCGAAACGCGGCGTCGACAAAACATGCGTCGAGGAGTCTCCTTTAGGCGCTGAGGTGCTCCGCTTTTACTAACATGGTTAACCCGTTAGTCAGGCGAACACGCACCTCATCCTTATTAATTTCAACAATGGTCGCTGGCAGATTACCGTTGCCCATGTTCACATTCACGTCTTTACCTACGACAACATCGTTGGCGTTGAGTTCGCGACGTGGCTCACTCTCTTTCTTAGTCATTTTAGCGGGCTTTGGTTTACTCGTACGGCCTTTCGCTGATTGCGCGGCCGCCTTCTTGCCTTTTGGTGCAGTCTTACCCGCACTTTTCGCCTGGCCTTCTGACTTTTTCGCTTGTTGCTGCTTACGACGCTCTGCCGCACGCGCTTTGCTTTCTSACAAGGTCTGCGCAGCATGGTCGATATGCTCTTGCTCAAGCTCGCCACACGCATTGCCATCAAGGTCAACGCGTGACGCCCCTGGTTTCACGCTGTGCAGATAACGCCAGGAAGACGTGTACTGACGAAGCGCGGCGCGCAATTGGGTCTTGCTTACCTTGGGATCGCCTTCAAGACGTGTCGCAAGATCTTGAAAAATACCAATTTTTAATGGCTTGGCTTCGCCTTCAACAGTAAAACATTTAGGGAAACGTTCAGCAATGTAGGCAATGACTTCTTTGCTGTTCGCGAGCTTTTCAGTATTTTCCATGTTTTTTCCTGGCCTGCTGCGAGAAACCACAGCAGCGTATCTACGTGTATTTAAGTATGAAAGTGGTGCGTATTATAGATACCTGATATGAAAAAACTACCAAGATTGGCGAAATCACAAGTGTTTTTGCATTTCTTTGACCAAGGTAGCGAGTCCATGTTCATCTTCTTGGTCAAAGCGACCGATACTTGGACTATCAATATCCAGTACTGCCTGCAATTGATTATTGACCCGAACAGGCACCACAATTTCCGAGTTACTCGCCGCATCACACGCAATATGTCCTTCAAAGGCGTGCACATCTTCTACTCGCATTACGGTATCTTGACGATAGGCGGCCCCACATACCCCTTTATCATAGGGGATGCGTACACAGGCTGGTTGACCTTGAAACGGGCCAAGGACTAACTCTTCTCCCTCGTCGAGATAGAAACCCACCCAGTTAATATCTTCAAGCTGGCTATTGAGTAACGCACTTATATTGGCCAGTTTTGCAATAAGGTTGGGTTCCCCTTCGCACAACGCAACCGCTTGTTGGGTTAACAAGCGGTAAAAATCAGCTTTGTTTTCCATAAATCACTGCATCTCAAACAACAAGACCATTACAATAGAAATAATCCAAAGACTTTTCAATTGAGTATCCCTATTTATGATCACCTGGCGCTGGCTTCTTGACCAAGCTCGACCCCATCGCACCCGGCTCATTTGGGCTAACGTGGTAGCCATTGCCGCCACCTTGGTCAGTGTGCCTATCCCATTACTCATGCCGTTATTGGTCGATGAGGTGCTATTGGATAAGCCAGACTGGGGACTTGCGGTACTCAATACCCTCCTGCCTATAAGCTGGCAACAGGCGGGCGTTTACATTGCCGCTGTGCTGATCATTGTCGTTATCATGCGCATCGTCAGCCAAGGACTTAACATTCTACAAAGCCGCCAATTTACCCTGGTTGGTAAGGCAATCACCTACAAAATCCGCCAACACTTGATCGCCAAACTTGGGCGGATCAGTATGCGTGAGTACGAATTACGTGGGAGTGGCGGCCTCACCTCTCACCTTGTCACCGATGTCGAAACCATCGATAAGTTTATTGGTACCACACTAAGCAAGTTTATCATCGGTATATTAACCGTGACCGGTACCGCTGTGGTCTTGCTATGGATAGATTGGCGATTAGGTTTATTTATCTTGCTGATCAACCCTATTGTCGTCGCGCTAAGCCGTGCACTAGGACAGCGTGTTAAGCACCTTAAAACCCAAGAAAACCAATCTTTTGAGCGTTTTCAGCAGCGGTTGGTTGATACCCTTGATGGCTTATATCAGCTTCGCGCCGCCAATCGAGAGCGTGAGTATTTGCGTCAACTCGACCACAGTGCCAGTGAGATTAAAAACAGTGCTGACAAATATGCTTGGCAGTCCGAAGCGGCAGGCCGTTTATCGTTTCTGATGTTCTTGATAGGTTTTGAGCTCTTCCGCGCAGTAGCAATGGGTATGGTCTTTTTCAGCGATTTGTCGATTGGTCTGATGTTTGCGGTGTTTGGCTATTTGTGGTTTATGCTCGGGCCAGTGCAAGAGCTGCTCGGGATTCAATTTGCGTGGTATAGTGCTAAAGCCGCGATGACACGTATTAATGAGGTTTTACAACTGTCCGAAGAGCCTCGTCGACCTGCAGGCATTGATCCAAGTCGTATCACCGCCCAAACACAGGCCTCGGGCTTAACGGTCGAGATTGATAATCTATGTTTCTCCTACGATGAGGATAAGTCGGTACTCAATGGTTTAAGCATGCATATCCCTGCCGGCCAGCGTGTGGCATTGGTTGGTGCCAGTGGCGGCGGAAAATCAACCCTTATTCAGTTGCTGTTAGGACTGTATCCGGTAGAACAAGGTGATATACGCTTTAACGGCCACTCAATTAACCATGTCGACATGGATGCTCTCCGTCATCAAATTGCCGTGGTATTGCAACAGCCAGTACTGTTTAATGATACGTTGAGAAATAACTTATGCTTAGGCCGTCACCTTGCCGACACCGCGCTTTGGCAAGCTATCGAGCACGCCCAATTGGGGGATGTGGTGACACAACTCACCGATGGGCTAGATACACCGCTTGGACGACAAGGGATCCGTTTATCTGGCGGTCAGCGACAACGTGTGGCGATTGCACGAATGCTCCTGAGTGACCCTAAACTGGTTATTTTGGATGAGGCCACGTCCGCCCTAGACACGGCCACTGAGCGCGCGCTACATCAAGCAATGCAAACATTTTTGGCGGGACGGACGACCCTTATCGTGGCTCACCGCCTCTCTGCGGTTAAAGAAGCCGATGTGATTTATGTGTTGGATGAAGGACAAGTGACCCAACAAGGCACGCACACAGAGTTAGTCAATGCGCCCGGGGTATATCAAACCTTGTATGGGCAAATACAACAGGCGGCGGGAAAGTAGACCATGACACAGTCACCAGACACACCGTTTGCGGCGTCCCCACCTTTAACGAGGTGCTCGGGGTGCGATCTGGTGTTACAACCGTGCCAAACTGACTCCGATCATCTTGCTATCTGCCCACGTTGCGCGACCAAGCTCGCGCACGGACGACGGCTGTCTTTTAATGGAGAGATAGCCTTGGCACTCACGATTTTGGTGCTGTTTCTTCCCGCTCACCTTCTGCCGCTCCTTTCCATCGATTTGTTGGGAAAAACCATCACCACATCGGTGCTAACCGGCGCATCGCTACTCTGGTCTCAGTTTCCTTTTGTCGCTAGTTTGGTGGTGTTTTGCGCATCATTGGCACCGCTCGTTTTTACCTGTGCGCTACTGATCATGCATCTATCACGACGCCAACAATCCATCCGCTGGTTTCGCCCAGCGGTACGCGTGATTGCGCACAGCCGCCACTGGGTGATGGCGGATGTTTTAATGGTCAGCTTAGCCATCGCCTGTTTTAAAATTCAAGACTACGCCACCTTGCACTTTTCCATGGGGCTTGCCTGCTATGCGACGATACAAATCCTACTATCGGTTTTACTGGTACGGGTAAACACGCAAAGATACTGGGATGCCTTTACTCGCCCAGCACCACAATCCGAGCCGTCCCCTCTTATCCGGTGCAGCCACTGCGGCTTAACACAAGGGCACCAGAAAAGCGCTCACTGTCGTCGGTGTCATTTACCGCTTCACCGCCGAATGATTCGAAGCGAGCAAAAGACTTGGGCCTGTTTAATTACCGCTACCATTTTTCTGTTTCCGGCCAACCTGTTCCCAATCTCCATTTTGTTCTCCAACGGCATTCGACTTGAAGACACCATTTTTTCGGGCGTCGCGAGTCTGATTAATAATGGGATGCCAGGCATCGCTGCGATCATTTTTACTGCCAGCATCGTCGTGCCCGTAGCAAAGATACTAGGGCTAGGTTTGATATTAATAAGCTTACGGTGCACCACCGCCATCACACCACGTCAGCATATGTGGCTATACCGAGGGGTGAAATGGATTGGAAAGTGGTCGATGATGGACTTATTTGTGATTGCGTTTATGGTCGCCTTAGTCGATCGTGGTCGCATTATGGACTTTATGCCTGGACCGGGTGCCATTGCATTCGGCTTGGTCGTGGTATTAACCATGCTTGCCACTGAATTTCTTGATACGCGTTTGATATGGGATCATCATGAGCGACAAACAAGACATACCCTCACCGATCGTTAAAAGCAGCTATGGCTTGTCTCCCCTATGGATACTGCCTGTATTGGCCTTGCTGATGGCCGCTTGGCTCCTGTTTCAATCCATCAGTGAAGCGGGGCAACGGATTCAAATTGTGTTTAGCGATGCGCAAGGCTTGGAGGCTGGCCAAACCACGATTCGTTACCAAGGGTTGGAAGTGGGTAAGGTGCGAAATATTACACTCGCGGATGACTTGAACCGCATTTATGTTGACGCCAATATCTATCCAGAGGCGACGCAACTGCTCACAAGTGGCACCGAGTTTTGGCTTGTGAAACCACGCGCCTCGATCACTGGGATCAGCGGCCTCGAAACCTTGGTCTCAGGCAACTATATTGCCTTACAGCCTGGCAGTGGTGACCCTAGCCTATCCTTCGTCGCGCGTGACGAACCACCGACAGATATCGCAGAAAAAGCCGGCACAACCGTCAAGCTACACGCACCGACATTAGGCTCACTGAATGTCGGTTCGCCGATTTACTACCGGAAAATTCGTGTCGGCGAAATTTACAGTTACCGGCTTGATCAAGATGCGCAAGGGGTGACGCTCTCCGCGTTAATTGAGCCGCAATTCTCGCATTTACTCAAACAAGACTCACGCTTTTGGTCGATCAGCGGTGTAAAAGCCAATGTTGATGTGTCGGGTGTTGATGTGCAGCTCGAGAGTGTGGCGAGCTTGATTGCCGGTGGCATTGCATTCGACTCCCCGAAAGCAAGCCCAACACTTGAGGACAATCGCCCTTTTCAGCTTTACCAAAGCCTTTCGCACGCCGCACGCGGTCAATCGATACAAATAGCGCTCCCTGAACAACATGGGCTGCCCGGCGCGGGGACGAAGATCACCTATCAAGGATTAGAAGTCGGTGAAGTTACCCACATAGACGTCGCGGCACAGCAAAAACGCCCAGTCGCGACCGCACACATTGACCCCAGCATGACCTGGCTGCTCAACCAAGACACCTACTTTCAGATAGAGCAGCCCCAAATTGGTTTTGATGGACTAAAGAACCTGGGTAATTTAGTCCTCGGCAACTACTTGACGGTCCAACCTGGTTCGGCAGATGCTGATCCCGCGATGCCTGACAATGTGTTTACCGCCCGAACCTGGCACCAACAGCAAAAGCAACTGACCGGTGCCCTCACAGTAACCTTAACCGCAGACGATGCATACGGCTTAACCTCCCACACCAAAGTATTGCATCGCGGCATTCAAGTGGGCTTTATCGACCGTGTCGCGCTCAATGAAAGTGACAATGTCACTTTAAAGCTATTGATTTATCCAGAATACCGCCACTTGGTGAAACAACAATCGCAGTTTTTTATTCTCGGTGGGATCACGGGCGAGCTCAGTGGTGACGGTCTCAATGTGGTCGTGCCAGCGATGGAACAAATCGCCGACCCGGCTTTAAGCTTTACCAGCGAAGGGGCGAAAGGCGTCAATGAGACGTATCCACTTTACACCTCCCCTATTCAAGCGAAGCACGCCAAGCAAGATGCACGCGGTGAAACACGCTTTACCTTAGTGGCGAGTCGTATGCCTGGTGTGAGTGAAGGCAGTCCCGTGATGTACCGCAATTTTGTGGTCGGCCAAGTGGAAGGATATCAGCTTAACGGCAACACTGTATCCATCGCCATTGCGGTGAGTAATCGCTATAAGCATCTGATTAATCCACAAACCGTATTTTGGAATCAATCTGGGCTGGATATTAAAGCCAACCTCAGCGGCGTCGAAATTAATACAGGCTCGTTGCGTTCACTGGTTAACGGCGGTATCGCCTTCGGCACCATGCCTGGTATTAGTAATAAACGAAACGGAGATTGGAAGCTTTACCCCTCAAAGCAAGAAGCCGCTCAATACGGTGTAGATATTAGGCTAACGGTTGACCAGGCCAACGGAGTAAAAGTGGGCAGCGCGATCCGTTATCAAGGAGTCGATGTTGGCGAAGTGATCACCCTAAGCCCCGACTTCGACCACGAAAACGTGACCATTCAGGCTCGTCTCTACCCTGAATACAAAAATGCGCTTGCGCGCACCGGCAGCTATTTCTGGCTCACTCAACCCGTCCTCAGCCTGACCAAAACAGAGAACTTGGACTCACTATTTGGCACCTATATCTCGGTGGTCCCCGGCAAGGGTGACTTCACCCAACAGTTCACCCTCCATGACTCGCCCAAATACCCAAAAGGGCTGACACTCATCCTGGAGAGCGACGCTCGCCACTCTATCGCCCCTGGCACACCGGTATTACATCGCGATATCGAAGTGGGTATTGTCTCTAGCGTTAGATTAGGCGAACTGTCTGACCGAGTCATTTTCGAACTACAAATCGCGCCGCAGTTCGCACATCTTGTCCGTGAAAACACGGTCTTTTGGAACGAGTCCGGGGTCGATGTCTCCATTGGGCTAACGGGTGCAGATCTCAAAAGCGGCACGATTGATAGTTTGCTGAAAGGCGGTATTGCTTTCTCAACCCCGGACGATCAACCTTTGCAGCCAGTGGCCAATGATCATCGTCACTTCTTGCTGCACAGTGAGAGTAAAAAAGTATGGCAGGAATGGCGAACGGCTATTCCAACACCATAAGCTGCTTGTACTAAGCGACCCTCGATATGCTCGCTAAAAAATCAGGGACCTCAACGCGCTCGCTAGGTCCCTGATAATACTTATCCTTTAACAAAATTGTGTCACAAACTGGCATATCGCTATTGATAGACTACACTTTAGTAATCACAACCTAAATATTGGCATATGGCTCCTTGAGCCTTTTCCCTGAACCCGGAACAGGACGTTCCGGGTCTTTTTTTAACCTTTCAAGGTGACAGTGTCACTTATTGAGGTAAATCCCGTCCGCTTCGATACGAATTTTACGTTGCTTGTAAAGCCCGCCCAACGTCTTTTTAAACGTGGCCTTGCTAGTACGAAAGAGCGCGAAAATAGCGTCGGGCGAGCTCTTATCATTGAGCGGTAAAAAGCCCCCTTTGCTCTCAAGTGTCTTCATCACTTTGTCACTCAAGTCATCAACCCGCGCCTTGCCGTGCTTTTGTAGGGCAAGATCGATTTTGCCGTCCTCACGCACGGTTTTTACAAAGGCACTGAGCTTTTTACCGATAAACAGCTTCCCGAATGCTTCAGCGCGATAAATAAGCCCCCAGTGCTGATTATTCACCACACACTTAAAGCCGAGATCAGTGATATCCGTAATGATTACCGACACTTTATCGCCCGCTTTTAACCGCGGCGTATCCTCACTGATAAACTTATTAAACTTTCGGCTAGCAACAATGCGTCCAGATGCCTTGTCGGTATAAACCCGTACCACATAGGGTTTCCCCTCCTCCATGCGCGTACGTTGCTCGCTAAAGGGCACCAACAAATCCTTGCTTAACCCCCAATCGACAAACGCACCGACCGAATTCACGCCAACACAGCGTAGTGATGCAAACTCGCCCACTTGCRCATASGGTGTTTCAGTCGTGGCAATAATCTCATCTTCGGAGTCAAAGTAGATGAACACATTGAGCGTATCACCAACACGGGTATTCTCAGGGACGTAACGGGTCGGCAGCAAAATATTGCCAAAGTCATCGCCATCAAGGAACACGCCAAAGTCTGCCTGTTTCACCACTGATAGTTTGTTGTATTGCCCTAGTTTAATCATTGTCTCAGCGCTGTAGAAAATAATGCCCGTGAGTATACGCAATTTGTCCTTGAGATGTGGAAGAAATACGGTTCGGGTGAGGAAAAAACACCAACCCATGTCAACCAATACCCCTACATTCTATCCCTTGTTAGCGGCTGCCAGGCTGTTAGGCTTAAATGATTAATCTAAAGGGGGATGCATGGCAGTATTTGATGGTGAACATATTCGGTTTAGCTTTAGCCAATTAGGAAGCGCATTGGGTAAAGCAGTGACCCCTACGCCTTTGGACAACGGCCGGCTTCTAACATACAACGCCGCGCTAGCTGATGAACTCGGCTTAACAACGGCAGACATTCACAGTGAACGCTTTCGTGCAATTCTGTCTGCGGAGGCGCCGCTTGCGGGCCGCAAACCCTTTGCAATGAAATACACAGGGCACCAATTCGGCCAATACAACCCTGAGCTCGGTGATGGTCGTGGGGTGTTATTGGGAGAGTGGCGTGATGATAATGGCACACTCTGGGACTGGCATTTAAAAGGGGCGGGAAAAACCCCCTATAGCCGCCACGGCGACGGGCGTGCGGTGTTACGTTCCACCCTCCGTGAGTATCTCGCGAGCGCAGCCATGAAGGGACTCAACATCCCTACCACGCAGGCATTAGCCATGGCCACCAGCGATACCCCGGTGATGCGCGAGCGCATCGAGACGGCCGCAACCTTACTTCGGGTCTCGGAAAGCCACGTGCGTTTCGGCCATTTTGAGTACTTGTTTTACAGCCAACAGCACGATGCACTGGGTACGCTGGCCGACTATGTCATTGCACGCCATTTTCCTGAGCTTGCCGAGGCCGAGAAACCTTATGCCGCATTGCTACAAGAAATTGTCGAGCGCACGGCAGAAATGATTGCCAAGTGGCAAGCGGTTGGTTTTAACCATGGTGTCATGAATACCGACAATATGTCGATTTTAGGCCAGACCTTCGATTATGGCCCCTATGCTTTTTTGGATGATTTCAACCCGAGCAATATTTGTAACCACACTGATTACACGGGGCGATATGCCTTTAATCAGCAGCCTGCTATCGCGCTATGGAACCTCTCTGCGCTTGGCTACGCCTTTACCCCACTGCTTGAAAGTGACGTGATTAACGACATTCTCGGCGGTTATGAACACCATCTCCAGGTAGCTTACAGCAAAGCCATGCGCGACAAACTAGGGTTGTCCGATGCACAGCAAGGGGACAGTGATTTGTTCAACGCGCTTTTTTCATTGCTCGAATCTCAACAAGTCGACTACACCCTTTTCTTTCGCAGGCTCAGTGACATCAAGCAAGAGGCGCTATTAAGTGCAAAGACACTCAGCCAGTTTAACGACCTCGTATCAGATGCCGATGCCTTAACGGCTTGGTTAAGCGAATACCACCAACGGGTGGCAGATCATGACGACAACACTCGCCTCGCTGGCATGCAGGCAACCAATCCTAAGTTTATTTTACGTAATTATTTGGCCCAGCAGGCGATAGAGGCGGCAGAACAAGGTGACATGCAGCCAACTCACAATTTGATGACAGTACTGGCTTCCCCGTTTGCGTCACATTCCGCGCTTGACTCCCTTGCTCGGCGTCCCGCCGATGAAGAGAAAGATATGACCCTTAGCTGCTCCTCATAGCCTAAACGTGCGCCTGAGTCATTTGCCACTGAGGCGCTCATATCAATCCACTAAAATACGCCTCGGTGATCACCGCTCTGACAAGAAAAATCCAACAGATGTCACATTGATGCTTTCATAGGCGGCGTTTTTTGCTATCTTACTGGCTTCGCAACAGAATAAGATGTGAGGAAGGCTGTCCTCTATGCCACTGAAAACCGATGAGCTTCGAACACGTGTGGTTGATACCATGCCTACGCCTGCAGAGGTGGAAGCTGCCCACCCCATCAACGACAATGTTGCTCACCATATTACCGCCGCACGACAGGCGATCAGTCGTATTCTCAATGGTGACGATACGAGACTGCTAGCGATTGTTGGCCCCTGCTCTGTTCATGATCCCGACGCGGCCCGTGATTACGCAGCCAAGCTTAAACCGCTCGCCGATAAGTACAGCGACCAATTATTGGTGGTGATGCGCACGTATTTTGAAAAGCCACGTACGGTTGTCGGTTGGAAAGGCCTTATCAATGACCCGCACCTTGACGGAAGCGGTGATATTCGTGCAGGCCTGTTTACGGCGCGTGAGCTCCTGCTCGATATCAACAAAATGGGACTACCGACTGCTACCGAGTTTCTCGACATGATCACGGGTCAGTATATCGCTGACTTGATCAGCTGGGGAGCGATTGGCGCCCGCACGACAGAATCACAAATTCATCGTGAAATGGCCTCTGCACTCTCCAGCCCTGTTGGCTTTAAAAATGGCACAGACGGCAATATCCGTATTGCCGTCGATGCCATTCGCGCGAGTAGAGAGTCTCACCTTTTCTGCTCACCCGACAAAAATGGCAGCATGACCATTTATCGAACCGCAGGCAATCCAGATGGGCATGTCATTTTACGCGGAGGTCATCAGCCGAACTATTACGCCGACGATGTGAAAGCCGCCGCGCAAACGCTAAGCGATTTCAAATTGCCTGGTAAGCTTGTGGTAGACTTCAGCCACGGTAATTGCCAAAAGCAGCATCGCCGCCAGCTTGATGTATGCGCGAATGTTGCTGATCAGATCCGCCATGGCGAGCAAGCGATTGCCGGTATCATGGCTGAGAGCTTCTTACAAGAAGGCAATCAAACCATGGGTGACGAGCAATCACGCGTTTATGGCCAGTCGATCACTGACCCCTGTCTGGGATGGGCCGATACCGAGCGCTTGCTCGAGCAACTGGCTGATGCCGTCGCGGCGCGCAACACCCCATAATGACTGACGATTTATCGGCGTGACTGGCTCACGCCCCAATTAGGGAAAGACTATGCCTTCATTTGATATTGTCTCTGAAATTGACAACGTTGAGCTAAAAAACGCAGTGGACAACGCCAACCGAGAGCTTGCAACTCGCTTTGATTTTCGTGGTGTTGAGGCCAGCTTCGAACTCGATAAAGAAACCGTGAAAGTAACGGCTGAAGCGGATTTTCAGGTTAACCAAATGATGGACATGCTGCGCAGTAATCTCGCCAAGCGTGGTGTTGATGCACGCGCAATGGATATCCAAGACATGGTTCACTCTGGCAAAACCTTTTATCAACAGGTGAAATTTAAAAACGGTATTGAAACGCCTGTCGCGAAGAAGATCACTAAAGCGATTAAAGATGCCAAGATGAAAGTGCAAACCCAGATTCAGGGCGAGCAAGTACGTGTCACCGGAAAGAAACGGGATGATTTGCAGGCAGTGATTCAATTAATCAAGGAAAGTGACTTTGAGCAGCCTTTCCAATTTGAAAACTTTCGCGACTAGCCCCGAGCACTTGTTATCAATAGCATAAAAAACGGGCCTGTTAGACTTAGGCCCGTTTTATTCGGCAGCGCGTGTCAGTCGCTAAGCGCTTTTTCGTGACAACACTCGCGTCATACTACTTGTACTTGCTTTTGATTTCCTCAAGCGTGCCATCGGCGGTCGCTTGATCAATGCCCGCTTGTAGCTTTTCAACATAGCTATCTGGCGTGTTGTTACTAAAGCTATAGTAGAGCTGAGACTCATCCAAGACATGAACCACTTCAAACTGGCTAGTGTCAATATTGTTTTGGCTCATAATGAAGGCACTGACGTTTTCCTCGTACGCCCACATATCAACACGGCCCGCCGCCAATTGTTTGGCGAGTAAATCCGCTTTTGGCGAGAGGCGTAGCGCGCCTTCATCGACACCCATTGAGCGTAACAAGTGCTCACCGACGTCATCGCGTACAACGCCGACTTTATAGTTGGCAAAGTCACTCGCATTGTCGATAGTGATCCCTTTGCTTTTAGGGGCCCAGACAACAATTTTTGTGTCTGTAATCGGCCCTACCCATTTAAACTTATCTTCCCGTTCATCCGTCCGTGTGGTTGAAAACAATACGGTATTGGGCTCAGACAGTGCCGTGGCATAGCCACGTGCCCATGGCTGAATCTTCACTTGATCTCGGCTTACCGGATCCCCTGCTGCTTCTGTTGCAGCTTCGAGAAAATCAACCGCAATTCCCTTTAACTCACCGCGCTCTTCATAGTTAAACGGCGGATACACCTCAGTGATATAATCAAGATCGCCTAAGTTTGCAGCGACTGTGGTGGTTGAGAAAACCAGCAAGCTGGCGGCAATGAGTGACTTCATTGGACTACCTCTTTTAACCTTCCATTAAATGTGCTCAGCCAACATTATTATTATTAGCTCATACCAAATTGGGGAAGCTGAATAGGATAAGGCGTGGCCTTTCACTATTCGCTCACCACCTCTAGTGTAGTCAGCTTCCATGTCCCGTGCGCAGTTTTGCCGGAGGTTGTGATCTAACTTCCGTTTTTTCTATGTACAAACGTTTGAATAAACAGACAAAAATGAGCCGTTCAGCGCTGATAACAAATTTAAACGCTCTCTCATATCCCTCTGCCGATCCCGCACAATCAAGTAAAAAAGTTGAATTAGGTCACCATTCATGCCTAAACTTTGTCCCCAATTACAGCGTAATTATGGGCTATCGCAGACTGACGCCTTCAAAGCGTTTCGCAAGGGATCATTTTTGCCACGAAGGCACCAGATAACGCCCAATACTCATCATCGACCTAATTAAAAGACAACATCGAGTCTGATCATTCATGAATAACCAAAAACGTCCTCTCTATATTCCCTATGCGGGACCAGCCTTGCTAGAAACGCCATTGTTGAATAAAGGAAGCGCATTCAGCGTCGAAGAGCGTAAGTTTTTTAACCTCGAGGGCTTATTGCCTGACGCCATCGAAACGATTGAAGAACAAACTGAGCGTGCCTACCAACAGTATCAGCGCTTCGAGAACGATATCGACAAGCATATTTATCTACGCAACATCCAAGATACCAACGAAACGCTTTTTTACCGGTTAGTTTCCAACCATATTACCGAAATGATGCCCATCATCTATACTCCGACGGTAGGCGCAGCCTGTGAGAACTTCTCCAATATCTATCGCCGAGGCCGCGGGCTTTTCATTTCTTACCCTAACCGCGATCGCATTGATGATGTACTTAATAACGCCTCTCGTCATAACGTCAAAGTGATTGTTGTCACCGATGGGGAGCGTATTCTCGGACTCGGCGATCAGGGAATTGGCGGCATGGGCATCCCGATTGGTAAGCTGTCGCTTTACACAGCTTGTGGCGGGATCAGTCCAGCCTACACACTCCCTATTGTGTTGGATGTCGGTACTAATAACCCACAACGCCTTTCTGATCCCATGTATATGGGCTGGCGTCACACCCGCATCAGCGGACAAGAATACGATGCCTTTATTGAAGAGTTTATCCAAGCGGTTCAACGCCGCTGGCCAGATGCCTTGATTCAATTTGAAGACTTTGCACAAAAAAATGCTATGCCGATCCTGGAGCGATATAAGGATAGAGTCTGCTGCTTTAATGACGATATTCAAGGTACTGCCGCGGTGACTGTTGGCTCTTTGATTGCAGCGTGTAAAGCCGCAGGTACTAAGCTCTCCGAGCAACGCATCACATTTTTGGGCGCTGGATCAGCCGGTTGTGGTATTGCCGAAGCGATCATCGCGCAAATGGTATCTGAAGGTATCTCCGATCAAGAGGCGCGCGCACGTGTCTACATGGTCGACCGTTGGGGGCTATTAATCGATGCCATGCCTAACTTACTCGACTTTCAGCAACGGCTGGTGCAAAAGAGCGAGGCGCTCAACCACTGGCAGTTAGAAGACAGTAACATTTCGTTGCTCGATGTCGTGCGGAATGCGAAACCGACCGTATTGGTCGGCGTCTCTGGCGCACCTGGATTATTTACCGAGGATGTGGTGAAAGAAATGCATGCCAATTGCCCACGTCCTATCGTTTTCCCTCTCTCTAACCCTACCAGCCGTGTGGAGGCAACGCCCTTTGATATTTTGCGCTGGACTGACGGCCAAGCGCTGGTTGCCACAGGGAGTCCGTTCGAGCCTGTTCGTTTAGACAATGGCAAGACCTTTCCTATTGCACAGTGTAATAACAGCTATATTTTCCCAGGCATTGGGCTGGGCGTGTTAGCGGTTGCTGCATCCCGGGTGACAGATGGCATGCTGATGGCCTCATCGCGCGCTTTAGCTGAGTRCTCGCCATTAGCCAAGCGTGGCACAGGCGCCCTGCTACCGTCGTTGGAAGATATCACGCAGGTATCAAAACGCATCGCGTTTGCGGTTGCGAAAGAGGCTATTGCTGAGGGGGTTGCCTCAGAACTGTCTGACGAGGCCCTTAAAAAGCGTATTGAAGAGAGCTTCTGGTCACCACAATATCGTGCTTACAAACGGACCTCTTTTTAACGCGAGCCTAACAGAAAAAAGCGTCTACCCCGGCGCTTTTTTTGCTATTATTCCACCTACTTGCCCGCACACGTGACCCCGAGTGCGGCTCAATTCGCGCAAAGGTAATAAAACGCACCATGGCTCTCCAGCGCCTTTTTCGTCGGGCGATTTTCACATTGATTGGTTTTACTGTGGTCACCGCTATCGTGATGGCCGCCAGTGATATCGCGATCACGCTTAACGCCAAAGGCCGTGTTTATCAACAAGCTGAGACGCTACCCGCTCGGCAAGTCGGCTTGGTTCTGGGAACCAGTAAGTATATTGGTAAAACACCCAATCCCTATTATACCTACCGGATTGAAGCCGCGGAGTCGTTATATCATGCAGGTAAGATTCAGCACCTTTTACTCAGTGGCGACAACGCGCACCGCTCGTATAATGAGCCCTGGACGATGAAGCGAGATTTACGTCAAGCAGGGATCCCGGAAGAGACGATTCACCTTGACTATGCGGGTTTTCGAACGCTGGACTCCGTTGTCCGCGCGAAAACCGTTTTCAGTTTGGCGCGCTACACCGTGATCAGCCAACAGTTTCATTGCGAGCGTGCGTTATTTCTCGCCGATGTAAACAATATTGATGCTATTTGTTACGCCGTACCGAGTCCGCAAGGCTGGGCAGGCGTCAAAATTCGCGCACGTGAAGTATTAGCAAGAACCAAAGCGGTACTTGATAGCTTTATTCTCAACGTCAAACCCAAGTTTACCGGCCCAAAAGAGCCAATCAGTGGCGTCTCAACGTCGAACGACTAACCCCAATATCGACCAGTGCCGACCCAATCACAATTTTCACATTACTTTAATCATTTGTTTAAAAACCTGCCTGCAATCGATTAACACGCGGACTATTTAGGCGTATATTAGCCGTCGCTTGGAGGCCCACTGTCGCCCAAATGGCAGTAACCCTACCCCTATCAAGCACCTAAAAACTCAAAGCAAAACATTATAAAAATACTCAATAACGTTTAAAAAAGGACGCCCTATGGATGTGCAAACCCTTTCCTCCCGTGCGTCGGGGCTGGATAGAAAAGCGTGGATCTTGTTTGCTGACATTGCCCTGTTTTTCATCTTGTATAACACTCTGCCGTTTGAAACAGATGTCACAACCGGCCTAAGCTTACTGATATTCATTGCCGTGTTATGGCTGACTGAAGCGATTCATGTCAGCATCACCGCGATCCTGGTGCCCATTATGGCCGTCGCGCTTGGCGTGTTTGAAACACCGGCAGCGATGTCAAATTTCGCCAATCCCATCATTTTTCTCTTTCTCGGTGGTTTTGCCTTGGCAGCCGCGCTGCAAGCACAAGGCCTCGATCAAGCCATCGCCAATAAAGTGCTCACCATTGCCCAAGGCAAAATGTCGGTGGCCGTCATGATGTTATTTGGGGTCACGGCCGCTCTATCCATGTGGATCAGTAACACCGCGACAACCGCTATGATGCTGCCACTGGTGTTAGGCATTTTGCACAAGGTAAATAATCAGAAAGATCATGGCACCTATGTGTTTGTGCTGTTGGGTATTGCCTATTGCGCGAGCATCGGCGGCATAGCGACCATTGTCGGTAGTCCCCCAAATGCGATTGCGGCGGCTGAAGCTGGGCTTAGCTTTGCAGATTGGATGAAATTAGGCCTGCCTGTCACTCTGATATTGCTCCCCATCGCCGTTGCCGTCTTGTATGTGCTCACCAAGCCGAACCTTAACCATAGTTTTAAAGCGGATCAGCGTGACTTCACCTGGAGCAAACCTCGCGTGATCACGCTTGTGATTTTCGCACTGACCGTCAGTGCCTGGATATTCAGTAAACCATTGAATGCCATGCTTGGTGGCCTTAGCAAGTTTGACTCTATTGTGGCGTTATCCGCGATTGTCTTGCTGGGGGCAACGCGAGTTGTGAAATGGAAAGAAGTCGAAAAAACCGCTGACTGGGGCGTGCTGCTACTCTTCGGTGGGGGAATTTGTTTGAGCAATGTCCTCAAAGCAACCGGCACGAGTTTGTTTCTCGCCAACCACCTGAGCAATGCACTGACAGGATCTGGGCTGTTTTTCACTATGCTAGGCGTGGTGGCATTCGTCATTTTCTTGACTGAGTTTGCGAGTAATACCGCCAGCGCTGCACTCCTAGTACCGGTTTTTGCTACCATCGCCGAAGCATTGGGTGTGTCACCCGTTGCACTCTCTGCGCTGATCGCTATTGCCGCGTCATGTGCCTTTATGCTGCCGGTCGCCACGCCACCAAACGCCATTGTGTTTGGTTCAGGCCATATAGAACAACGTGATATGATGCGTGTTGGCTTATATCTCAACATTGTTTGTATTGCTGTCTTGGCGATTTTCACTCGCCTGTTCTGGTAGTCACTCTCCCACTACCTGGTGTTTGCGCCAGGTAGTGTTTTTCACGCCTTATCAACCATCAAAATTGTTTCATCCGAGTTTCAGGTTTACACTAGCGCAACGCTAAACAACCCGTAAATAACTATGGCATTTGCAGAAATTACAGGCTGGGGGAAGTGCCTTCCGCCCGCGGTGTTGAGCAATGACGATCTCAGCACAATTTTAGAGACCAATGATGAATGGATTCGCTCACGCACAGGTATTGAAGCGCGCCGAGTGAGTCATGTAGAAACCTCAGAGCTCGCCACCGTTGCCGCTCAACGCGCATTAGCGGCGGCAGGCATTGAGGCAAGCCAGCTTGATCTGTTGATTGTAGCGACCTGCTCACCAGACACGCTGATCCCCAATATTGCCTCCAAAGTGCAAGGCAACTTAGGTGCACTTCGTGCCGCTGCATTTGATATGAATGCCGCTTGTACCGGGTTTTTATACGGATTAGAAACCGCAACCAAGATGCTCCAAGCTGGCCACTATCAGCATGCACTCATTATCGGCGCAGAGCATTTAACCTGGTATTTGGATTGGAGCAAACGCGATACCGCCGTGCTATTTGGTGATGGTGCCGGCGCGGTCGTGGTGAGCAAAAGCGAACAGGAAGTGGGGTTACTTGACGCGCAACTTGGTTGTGATCCAGCAGGCCGTGATGTACTCGCGATCCCTGCCTTTGGCACCGCAATGGATCGCTTCGACCCGGACAATGGCTATTTTGCGTTTGATTTTATCGGCCGTGATATTTTTAAACGCGCGGTTAAAGGCATGGGATCAGCGGCGAATCAGGTGTTAACACGGAATCAGCTCAATGCTGACGGTATTGATCTGGTCGTGCCACACCAAGCCAACAAACGGATTATCGAAACCTTATGTGAGCACGCTGGCATCGAGTTAGATAAGGCGTTTATTAATATCCAGCGCTATGGCAATACCTCAGCAGCCACGATCCCCATCGCTTTGTGCGAAGCAGTTGAGCAAGGGGCGGTCAAGCCACATAGCCAGCTACTCACCGCGGCATTTGGCGCTGGCCTGACTTGGGGCGCAGGCTTAATCCGTTGGGGCGAGCGTACAACGCCAATCGCTGAGTCTGACGCAGCGTTACCGCCAACCGATAAAACGGCACTTGAATTACTCGACAACGCCATCCGCCATTGTCAGCATAAAAAACCAGAATAAAATGTCTCACCACAAAGCCGACTTGCGTCGGCTTTGTTATTGGCATCAGGTTAGGTGTAGGAAGGCAGCGCCACGCACCCCTCCCGCATCACCGTGCTGCGCTTTGACAATATCAGGGGCGTTAGCCGCAGACAGTAGGTGTGCCGGTAAGCGTTCAGGAATAGCTTGATACAGCTCATCAAAGTTAGATAGACCGCCACCAAGCACGACCATGTCTGGATCAAACGCGGTTAATACGCCTCCCAGAGCCATGGCTAACACATCAAAGAAGCAGTCAACAAATGCCACCGCATCCGGTTCACCTTGGCGATACTGTTCGATGATTTCGATCGCTGACAACGGCTGATAAAAGTGAGCATAAAGCTGTTCAAACCCACGCCCAGATAAATAATTGTCTAGGCAACCTTTATTCCCACAACCACACGCAAACATCGGCGGGTTGTCACCCAACCTTAGCCAGGCATCAATCGGCATACGCATATGCCCGACTTCGCCCGCCATTTGGTTTTTGCCATTAATGACTTTGCCATTGATCACCAAACCACCACCAAAGCCTGTGCCCAAGATTAGCCCTAACACGGTTTTCGCCGATTGCGCTTGCGCATCCCATGCTTCTGACAACGCAAAACAATTGGCGTCATTGCTAATACGCACTTCGCGCCCGACGCGTGCTTGTAGATCAGCCCGTAACGACTGTCCATTTGCCGCGGGCACATTGACGGTCAGCACCGTTCCATCTTCTGCTTGAGAGCCTGGAATACCAATACCAATGGTTCCTTTTTGCCCTAACTCCGCATCATACTTTTCCACCAACCGCACCAATGTGTCGATTAATGCGGGGTAATCTTGCGTTGGTGTTGGGTGACGCTCGGTCGCAACACGATTGAGTTGTTTATCGAAGGCGCCAAATTCAATTTTTGTGCCGCCCACATCAAAGCCGTAATACATGGCTAAGCCACCTTAAGTTGTCGTTATTTAACCAGATTATTCAGCAAACCAAGGCAAAAGTCCGTGATTAGCCCCAAGTTTCGTTGTTTTCCAACCAGACTTTTCACTCAGGTGTCGGCATCATTCACAAGGGGTCGGTCATCAAGAAAGCGCGTCAACGCATTGTCTTCCGCAAGGTGTTTTTGTCGTTTGCCTGCGAGGTATCGCTCACGAAAGACATCGAACCATTGGTTTAAGTAATCTGCCGCCTTGTGCTCTTGATTGACAGCAAGCACTTCCGCAGCCACTTCTGCTGTCGCCAGTTGGTTTTCACCGTGAGCATCGCGCACGCGATACCGAGATAATGCCTGAGGTTCAATACTTAAAACCGGAAAGTGATCAAGCCAAGGGCTTTTACGAAAGATTTTTTTCGCCTCCCGCCAAGTGCCGTCAATGATGATAAATAACGGCCGCTTCGCGCTGTCATGGATACGTGCTGGCGCCGTCATACGCGTCGGGGTTGTGTACTGAGCAGGAAAGACAACATAGGGTTGAAACGCTGAGCGGGATAACAACGCCAACATATCAGGATCAGGTTGCGTACGTGACCAGATAAACGCGTAGGTATCCGCGACGCAGTCAGCAATCAAACGCCCTGTATTACTGGGTTTTAGCACCTCATCATCGTACATGAGTAACATGAACGCGGCATGGGTCTGGCACGCTGCTCGGTACTCACACACACAGAAATGACGAACTAACATGCATGATGGGCAGCGGTCTACACCGGCGCCACGTGCGAGATAGGGACGCGTTGCACGAGCCAAACGGGCGGAATAAAGCGCATGAATAGCGTGACGCGGGGCGGATTGGCACATGGTAAAATCTGAGGTTGTAAATTGACCGCCTAGTATACCGAACTGAGGTTTGCTGTCAGTATCGCGCGGCCAAGATCACAAAAGCAGAGGAAGACGGGCATTAAACGGTAACCGCCAGGGCTTGTCGCTAGCGCAGCTCGACCATGGCACCATCAAAAAGGTTTTTTACCAAGGCAACGTACTCTTCGAGAAAGCCTACCTGCTCTGCGGTCACTGGTTGCTCCCACCGACCCGCCAGCACTTCTTCCATATCTTCAACCACACGGTCAGCCTCTCGTAATATGGTGAAGCGCAATGCAGACGAAAGCCCAGGATTTTGCTCGCAAATGGTCATAATATTAGAGGCGACCAGATCGTGCACAATATCGGCAATGGTGTCATCGCCAATGGCTTCACCCGGTTTTTCAAACACAGAGAGATTAAACGCAAAATGTTCGATCAGTGCTTGATACCCGTCTGAGTCTACTACCATGATTACTTGTCCTTAGACTATTCAACTATCGCTATTGTACCGTGCCCGTCGGCTACTTGCGCCTATTGAAGGCGAAATTAGAAAGCGAGTCACGCTTCGCAGTGCTTAGCGCACTGTATACTATAAACTGATCATCGTTCTATGACATGGTGTCTGCTCACATCGTCCTCTTTCCTTTTAGTCTGGCTCGAATAAGGGGGCCGAGTGGCAACGTCAAATCATACAAACGACTGACGCCAGTCTCCTTGCAGTATAGTCTGGCTTCACTGTGATGAAAGCAAACAACACAACGCGCAATTTAACACGGATCACGCCCAAATCAATCGTTGACAAGGATGTAGGAATCGTCATGAAGGTAAATCACCCTCGCCCATTTGGTAAGAGTATCGTCAGCAAGATTGGGTTGATCATGACCTTCATCACCTTGATGGTGCTGGGCCTGTCAGTCTCGAGCTACATCATGCAGGAGCGCGTCAACCGCGATGTTGGCCGCGCTACTCATCAAGAAATCCCGAGTGCAATTATCACCATGCGCATGCAGCGTGCCGCCAGTGATATGAATGCCAGCATGCTCAAATATGTCATGGGCCGTCATGAATCGCTCGCGGTTTTTCTAGAAAGTCAGCAAGATTTTGAACAATTACTGGCTCGCCTACGTGAGGTAAAACCCGACGCAGAGCAGCGACTTTCATTGATCAGCCAGCTTTATGAGCGCTTTCAACGTATCGCTCATCAAAAAGTCTTAACAGAGTTTGATCCGGTCGCTGAGCAATGGGCACGTAAACAGGTAATGCGACTATCCATTGATGTGGTGCGACCGATTGATAACTTGATTGCCGAATTAAAGGCCTCACAATCGCTCACACAGCCCGGTAACCTGGCCGTGTTGCAATACCTTGATGAGCTGGTCGATGAAAATGGCGATATGCTGACTGAGCTTAACCAATATCTAGATGGGCGAGAAAGTAGCCGACAACGCTTTATGGAAGATATGGCAACATTCGAGCGCTATCTTTCCTTGGCGCAGTTCGAGCTCAACGACCCTGCCTCACTGAAAAAACTGTCCAACATCCGCCACCATTTCACCAGTTTAAAGCGCAGTGGTATCGCCATTTTTAATGACTACCAGCCCAGTGCCAAAGTCGGCGCCATGACCGCAGTGCGAACCTTGAGTGATCAAGAATACCAAGCGCTTGAGGATGCGCTCTCAACGTTCGCACAACAGACAGGAAAAGTGGTTACCCGCTCAATGGTTGATTTGCGTTCAATACTCCACTCAAATCAGCTCAACCTTGGCTATTTACTGATTTTTATCTTGTTCGTCAGTGGCGCGATGTACTTTTATATTTACCGCACATTCACTCAGCCGATTGCCAAACTCGCCGATTCCATGCAGCGCCTGGTGGCTGGCGATATGACCCCACCGGCCAGTAATTTTCAAGATCGGACGGATGAAGTCGGTAAGATCGCCCATGGTCTGGTGATATTTCGTGCGCATATCATTTCTCGTAATCAGGCTCGAGAGCAATTAATGGCCGAAAAAGAGCGCGCAGAAAGTGCCTCTCGCGCCAAAGCGCAATTTCTCGCCACCATGAGTCATGAAATCCGCACGCCAATGAATGGTGTGATTGGGATGCTCGATATGCTTCGTCGCTCGTCGTTAACGCCCTCTCAGCAAAGCCTGATTAGCACGGTGCGCGAATCCGCTCTTTCTTTGCTCTCCATCATTAACGACATCCTCGACTTTTCACGCACCGAGGCCGGAAAGCTGCAATTTGAACGTGTCACCTTTTCTTTGTCCGACACCGTAGAACAAGTGATGGACACCCTCAGCCATCAAGCTAACAAGCGAAAGGTGACACTGTCACTATTTATTAACCCTCACCTCCCCGATCAACTGGTGGGCGATCCCAATCGGTTAAAACAGGTACTGTTTAATCTAGTTGGTAATGCGATTAAGTTCTCTGGTGGCCAGCACCGTCAGCCTGGTTTTGTAACAGTTAATATTGACGCGATAGATAACCCACAGGCGCAAAAAGCACAGCTGGTGTTTACCATCACCGATAACGGGATCGGCATTGCACCAGATAAACTCGACACTATCTTCCAGCCATTCAGCCAAGCGGAGTCGTCTACCACCCGAGAGTTTGGAGGCTCAGGGCTCGGCTTAGCCATTAGTAAGAATATTATCGATCTCCTCGGCGGTGAGATTGACATTGAGAGTGAGCAGGGAAACGGCACACGATTTACCGTGCGTATCGATTATACGGTAAACCCATTGGCAGAACCTGCAGAGCGACCGATTAGTCGCGAGCATGCGCAACAATTATCGGTTGCAGTGGATATTCCTCAAGACGCACTCAATCACACGGTGTGCCGCTATCTGGAGCACTTGCATATCGCTTATCACCATGATTCATCGCCGTCGAAAGTGGACAAGCAACTGGCCACACACCGGTTATTGATTACCACCCACGCCGAGCCAAGTACATTAATCGCTGAACGCGCGGTCGATCATGTGATTGCGCTCAAACATACCTTATCGCTGGCAACCCACCCTGATAAACGCATCGTAGAGCTGTTTGCCTCACCATTAACCTATCGTCGTCTGGTCCACGGTCTACGTGTATGCCTTGGGCTTGAAAGTCCCGATATCAGTATGTTGGCGGAATCTGACGCTATGTTGCCTCTTCCTGACGAGGCAGAAGCCAAAGCACGCGATCCCGAACGCACTCGCGGGTGTATTTTAGTCGCAGAGGATAACCCCACGAACCAACAGGTACTCACCCAGCAACTCCATTATCTTGGCTATGAGGTGGTGATGGCGGATGATGGTGACCAGGCACTCACAGCGTATCAACACCATCAGGTGGATCTTGTCCTGACCGACTGCCATATGCCCAACAAGGATGGCTATGCGCTCACCGCGGCTTTACGCGAGATCCAAGGGGCATCGGGTTGGGTGCCTATTATCGCCATTACCGCCAATGCGCTCAGTGGTGAAGAAACACGGTGTTTTGAAGCAGGCATGGACGATTACATTACCAAGCCCATTGAGCTGGATCCGCTAGACGAACGCTTAACCTATTGGATTAACCGTCCACACGCGACGACGCGACCTACTCCACCCCCTGTGACAGCCAGCGCCGACGCGCCATCTATACTCGATCCAACGGTGGTTGATCGCTTATATGGCGGACAGCAACACGCCTATCAAGACATTGTGAATGTTTTTCTCAAACGTAGCGTCCCTGGCCTACGCGCCCTCGCGCAATCGCAACCGCCTTTTGAACACTGGCAAGCATTAAAAGAGGCGGCACACAAACAAAAATCTGCCGCAGGCAGCATTGGTGCGACAGCGCTTCACCAAGCCTGTCTTGAGGCAGAGCAAACCGCAAACAATCAGCAAACAGAAGCACTTGTTCAGGCATTAACCCGTATCAACACGGTACTTGATCATTTGCTGGAGGTATTACCGCGTGACCCTCAATGATCCAATATACGCAGTCACAGACAGATGAATGTGATCCCTTATCCGGATATCCGGAAAATCGGTGTACAAATCGCGCAATCCAGTGCCACACTGACAGTAAGTTTTATCAACCATGACGGTAGTGAATAATGAGAAAAACCAAAGTAGTCACCTCCGAGGACATTCTGCTCAAACTGTGTCAGTCCGCCACGGCAGTATTAACCAAAGCGACTGACTCTCCCGTACACCATGCTGCTATGGTACAAAAGATTGCCAAAACCAGCCTTAAGCCTGACCTCGGCTGTTTTGTGCTGTTTGATGGTGGCTTCTCTGGCCTTGTTGTGATCAACTTCTCCTCCGCCGCGGCGTTAGAAATTTACCGCAATTACATGCAGCATATGGGGATCCCCGAAGAAGAGTTAGCCAGCTTACACACCGCAGATGAAGTGGGCGATGTGCTCGGTGAGCTCATGAACCAGATTATTGGCGATTTCACCGGTAAGATTAAGCGTTCAATCCAAACCTCTATCACCCAAAACCAGCCGAAGATGATGGCGGTTAACAAAAATCTTACGGTGTCAGTCGATAGCAACATCGACAAGCCACAAGCGCGCCGCGTGAGCTTTACCACTGAGCACAACAATATCTTCTATCTTGAGCTTGCCATGGAGCGTACCGAGTTTATTCAGCTTCAGGACTTTGAAGAAGGGGAAGAGGTTGATCCTGATTCCATTCTGGAAGCAGAAACAGTACGCCAACTAGAAGAAAAGTCTAACGACAAAAGCGACAAAAAAGACAGCGGTAGTAATGACTTACTTGACGAACTAGGGATTTAACCCCTCCCCCCTCTTACTGTCGCTAAGACATAAACACAAGTTGCTATCGATTTGTAACGCTTCGCTGCAAAGACGCGTGTAACTTGTGTTTTTTCTTCTTTGCTTACTTTTTTCTTGGCGATTATTAAGTCAATTCAACGGACACAGCACTTCACAGTTATAAGTGACCAATTATATTTGTTTCATATGAGTTACAACCTTGATCACATTTGATAGATATTGTGGTCGTCGTTTCCCCACCTCTCGCCCTCATAAGTCTTTATCTCTGCCCACTTTTTTTTAGTAGGTGAATAATTCCGCATCATTTAGACTGCGCGGCAAAATCAAAAGGCTGGCGACGATCAGCCAAATACCCTACTGGGCACCCTGCCCACCCACTATCATTCGTGAAAAAGGTCGATTCATGAGTCCAGAAAGCTACCTACTCGATTGGCAAACCAGTCAAACTCACTCTGAAACCATGTATCCGCTGCTTAGCCAGCTTTACCGCCAAAAAGGCGTTGAAATTCAACTGTTCGGTCGTCAACTGATCAACGCTAGCACCATTGATATCATTAAGGCACACCGCGTTGCGCGCCGCTATACGGGGGGCACCTTATCGCCCAGCCAAACGTTGCCATTGATCGAAGTGATGGCTGAATTAGATCTTGCTCCCAGTAAAATCGATATCGGTCAGCTCGCATGGACCTACTGGCAACAGCATGACAGTGAGAACGGCATTCCTGATTTTCTACATCACCAATTGGGGCATTTATTGGGAACGGGTAATCGAGTCGACCCTAAAGACGTAGTACTTTATGGCTTTGGTCGTATCGGTCGCTTACTCGCGCGCTTACTGATTGAAAAAAGCGGTCCCGGCTATCCCTTACGTTTACGCGCTATCGTGGTGCGTGGCGGAAAAGAAGGCGACCTGGAAAAGCGCGCCAGCCTGCTGCGTCGCGATTCTGTCCACGGCCCATTCAATGGCAGCATTACCGTTGATGAATCACGCAATGCGTTGATCGCCAATGGTAATTTTATCCAAGTCATTTATGCCAATAACCCAACAGAAGTCGATTACACCCAATTCGGTATTCATGATGCACTGGTGGTCGATAACACAGGCATGTGGCGTGATGAACAAGGCCTGAGTCAACACTTTGACAGCAAAGGCGCCAAGAAGGTGCTACTCACCGCGCCGGGCAAAGGCGAGCTTAAAAACGTCGTATTCGGTGTTAATCATGACGTGATTAACGAAGATGATCGAATTATTTCTGCCGCTAGCTGTACCACCAATGCAATCACACCCGTGCTCAAAGCCATGCACGATAAATTTGGTATTGATGGCGGACACATTGAGACAGTTCACTCGTTTACCAATGATCAAAACCTCATTGATAATTACCACAAGGGCGATCGCCGTGGTCGTTCTGCCTCATTGAATATGGTTCTCACGTCCACCGGTGCCGCCAGTGCGGTCGCGAAAGCTTTGCCCGCGCTAAAAGGTAAGTTAACGGGGAACTCTGTACGTGTACCCACGCCAAATGTCTCCATGGCTATCGCCAACCTGAATTTAGATAACCCAACTCACAAAGACGAAATCAACGCCTATTTGCAAGATGTGGCCTTGTACTCACCACTCTCTGGGCAAATAGACTTTACCCAGTCGACGGAGTTGGTATCAAGTGACTTGGTGGGATCGCGCTTTGCCGGCGTGGTGGACAGCCAAGCGACGATCGCCGAAGGAAACCGTTGTGTGCTATACATCTGGTATGACAACGAATTTGGCTACAGCTGCCAGGTTGTTCACTGCATGGAACAAATGATGGGAGTACGCTATCCGATGGTTCCCGAGCCAGAAGCGCTTTCTTAACCCGTTTTACCGCCATAAAAAAGGCCCTGATGGGCCTTTTTTATTACGTGTCCGCCACTCAATGTAAGGTTAAGATTGTTCAGCCGCCGTCAAGGGTGACGGTTGGCTGACGGGCTTAAGCACCGCATAAACCAAACCAGTTACCAGCGTACCTGCGGCAATGGCGGCTAAATACATCAACACCGGACTGATTGCATTCGGGATCAACAGCACAAAGAGGCCACCGTGTGGTGCCATCAGTTTTGCACCAATTAGCATAGATATCGCGCCTGTCAGCGCACCACCTGCGATACACGATGGGATCACTCGCATTGGGTCTTTAGCGGCAAATGGAATCGCCCCCTCCGAGATAAAACACAGCCCAAGCACAAACGATGCTTTACCCGCCTCTTGCTCTGCATCATTAAATTTACGCTTGGCTAAGAACGTCGATAGCCCCATCCCTAGCGCCGGCACCATACCTGCCGCCATGATCGCTGCCATCGGCATATAGGTACCACTCTCAATCAGGCCGACGCCAAAGGTATACGCCGCTTTGTTGACGGGACCGCCAAGGTCAAAGCACATCATCGCGCCCAAAACGACGCCAAGGATCACCGCATTGGTCGAGTTCATACCCTGCAAGAAGCTGGTAAGACTCTCCATGGCAACAGAGACAGGCCCGCCCACGACATAGATCATCACCAAACCGGTAAACAAACTGGCTAATAAAGGGATCACGAGAATGGGTTTAAGGGCTTCCATTGAGGCCGGCAAACTGACTTTGTCTGCCACAAATTTAGCACTGTAACCGGCGATAAAACCTGCCAGTATCCCCCCTAAGAACCCAGCACCGGTAGACGCGGCAAGCATACCACCAATCAAGCCGGGAGCCAGACCAGGGCGATCTGCAATTGAGAAGGCAATAAACCCGGCCAATACCGGTACCATCAGCGCGAATGCACTGCCGCCACCAATTTGCATTAATGCCGCCGCAAGCGTCCCTTCTTCTTTGAACGCCTCGATGCCAAAGACGAACGAGAGCGCGATAGCCAACCCGCCGGCGACGACCAGAGGGAGCATATGTGATACGCCTGTCATCAAGTGCTTATAGACACCTGAGCGCTCACCTTGGTTGGCACTGCTGTTCGATGAACTCGCTTGCGTTGTTTGATAGACCTCTGCGTTAGCAAGCGCATCATCGATCGTTTGCGACGCCTTTTTTAACGCCGTGCCCGTACTGGTTTTATATAAACGTTTACCCGCAAACCGGCTCAAGTCGACCTCAATATCCGCCGCGATAAAGACGAGATCCGCCGCTTCAATTTCCTCATCTGTTAATGCATTTTTCGCACCTACCGAGCCACGTGTCTCAATTTTTACCTGATAACCTTTCGCTTTAGCCGCTTCTTCAACCGCTTCCGCCGCCATAAAGGTATGCGCAACACCGGTAGGACACGCCGTAATGCCCACGATGCTGACGGTGCTGCTCTCGCTTTGCGTCTGCGCGTGATACGGCTGTGCATGATTCGCGGCGGCATCCAATACCGCTTGGGTATCGGCCATCACTTCATTCAAGCTTGCTTGATAGACTGGCTTGCCGTTAAAGCGAGCCGACTCTTTTGGCTCCCCCACCAAAAGAACACGGTCAGCGTTTTCAATATCAGTTGTCGATACCGCCTGGGTTGGTTGTACACTGGACTGACACTCGATCTGTGCCGTCCATCCTTTTAACATCACGGCCTTTTCTAACAGCCCAGCCGCGATAACGGTATTGGCGACGCCACTTGGGCACGCCGTCACAATCACCAGATTCATACCTTTTACCCCACTCATGGATTGGTTTTATTACGCGTGCACTGACAGCTCAACAGGCGACACGCTGATTTTTTCGATTAATTGGTTCACGTCTTTACGATTGCGCACACCGACCCCCACTTGGGTGACAGCAAGCGCAGAGATAGCGACCGCGCGACACAGCGCCGCCTCTTTGCTTAGGCCTGCCTGGCATCCTGATACCAGCCCTGCCACTAAAGAATCCCCCGCCCCAACGGTACTCACCACTGATTGCGCAGGCGCCACAGCCTTAAGCCAGCCTTCCTTATCGCGCCAAAGCACCCCATCGACGCCGCGAGAAATCACTACATTCGCGATCCCCTGATTAAACAATTGCTCACCGCGTGCCAGCAACACTGCTTGCTCATTACTGATGGGCGCGTTGAGGCATTGAGCCAGTTCAGCTTCATTAGGTTTAACCAACCAAGGGGTTGCCTCAACGGCTGCGCGTAAGGCATGCTGACTGGTATCGACAACCACTTTTTTCCCTGCATCGCGCAAGGTGGTTATCCAAGCGGTCAACTGCTCGGTCGAGACACCGGGAGGTAAACTGCCCGCAAGCACGATCCACTCATGGTGCTCAGCCAGACTAAGCAAGCGCGCCGTCAATGCCTCAATATCGGCCTGTTCAACCGCCATACCAGGAAAATTCAAATCAGTGACACGTCCCGCTTTTTCAACCAGCTTGACGTTGGTGCGGCTAACGCCCGGCACACGCAAAAAGTGATCGGCAATGCCGTGCTCGGTAAAAAGGTGGGCAAACGGGTCTTGGTTATCTGCGCCAAGAAAACCTGACGCTGCGACCGTCGCGCCCAAATCCGTTAAGACACGTGCGACATTGACGCCTTTTCCCGCCGGGTGCAGTGTATAGTTTTGCACCAAATTGACATCACCAGGCTGCAACGCACTGACTGAGCCTGTCATGTCGAGTGCGGGATTGAAGGTTACGGTCAGAATGGCACTCATGCGTTCTCTCCCAACCCATCTTTAATGGCATCACCCAGTGCCGCAATCGCTTGTTCAGCGTCGCTTCCTTGGGCGGAAAACTGTAACTGGTGCCCATGTTTCACCCCAAGCGCGATCACTTTCATCAAGCTTTTTGCGTTAACCGGCGCCGACTGGGTGGAAGCGTTGGCAACCTGTATATCAGCGCTGAATTTTTTCGCCGTATTGACCAACATCGCCCCAGGACGAGCGTGCAAACCATGCGCATTCGTCACCGTATACAGGCCTGTTGGCCCCTCTGCGGTGGGCGCTTCAGACGGCGCCGCTGTATGAGGTTGTACGGGGGCGGGTTCAGCAGACAACGCATCAACCAGCGCTTGTGGCGAGTAACGGCCAGATTCCGCCAGTTGTTTATCAAGCTTCCATTGCATCAAGGTATTGAGCACAGGAAGATGCGCACGGTTGTTGGCTGCGACACACCAAAGCGCACTGACCGACAGGGATTGGTGAGACAATGACGTCGCAGGCATCACCAACGACAATCCGCTCTGCAGCACACCGTCTCCCACACCGAGCAACCAATGCCCTTCACCAAGGTGCACCGGCTGGCCAGCGACGGCTTGGCTTACGCCATCGCTATYTAAACAGTGATGATTTTTGAGCAATCCCGCGCCCACGGCTTGCAAGGTGGTGATATCTGACGCTGGAAAGCCAGTTAACACCATGTCGCTGCTAAACGTGAAGGTCTGAGTATCCGCCGTTTGCCCATTGAGCAAAGCAACCAGTTGCTCTGCCGCCGACGCCGTTTTTAGTTGTTGCTCTATGCCGTCTTGTGACAGCACACGCGTCAACTGACGTAAGATACTCAAGTGTTCATCTGATTTAGCGGCGATACCAATGGCCACGTAAGCGAGGTTTCCCTCTCCCCAGTCAACACCCTGGGGAAAATGAAACACTTGTACCCCTGTTTGTTTAACTTGATCGCGGGTATCTGTGGTGCCATGCGGGATGGCAATACCGTTGCCCAGATAGGTACTGGTTTGGGCTTCACGCGCCAGCATACCGTCTTGATAGCCCGCGTCGACTAGCCCTTTTTGGGTGAGTGCTGCGGCCATGGCTTTGATAGCCTCGTGCTTAGACGCCGCGTGTTGCTGCATATGAATATCGTGTACGTTAAGTGCCAACATGAGGTCGTTCCTCTTTTTTCAGTGCCGCGGCACGGGTTGATGTTGTCGTCGGCCACATCAGTATCACTTAGACATGGCGGACATATTGGTTGGTCGCAAGTCACCGGTCATTGGCAGTGTTCGCGTTTGACTTGCCACATTCGCTTTACCTAAAAACTGAAACGATTCAGCTTTTAGGTAAAGCGATAGACATTGCTCCCGGCTTTTGGTCAATCTCTTCCCCTTATAAGTGCCGGAAGAGATAAGCCGCATCGTCTTTCCAGCATCTTGAGATCAGCCGCCAATAATTGACACAAGCTGAAACCTTTCAGCTTTAAGGCTGAATCGTTTTAGCTTATAATGCAAATAAATTATGGATCTGAAGTGCGTAAACTTTGATCGCATTCACAAAGCCATCAGTAACGATCGGCCTACTTAAGGATCGCTTTATGAAGCTTGATGAAATTGCCCGTCTTGCCGGTGTATCACGCACAACGGCAAGTTATGTGATTAATGGCAAAGCCGACCGTTATCGGATCAGTGAAAAAACGCGAGCACGCGTGATGGCGGTGGTCGAACAACACAATTATCAGCCGAACCGCGCCGCCACAGCCTTGCGTGCAGGCACCACACAAACGCTTGGTTTAGTCGTTCCTGACTTGGCAAACACCAGTTACGCCACGTTGGCAAAACTCTTTGAACGAAAAGCCCACGATCAGGGCTATCAGGTTATTATCACGGGCTCTGATGACGATCCAGAACGAGAAAAAATAGTGGCTGAGACCCTCGTCTCTAGGAAAATTGATGCGTTAATCGTCGCCTCTTGTTTGCCTGCAGATAATACCTTCTACCCCAAATTACAACAGCAAGGCACTCCCATCGTTGCCATTGACCGTGGGCTAGATGCCAACCAATTCGCGAATGTGCTGAGTGATGATGAAAAAGGCGCTTACCAGCTCACCGAGATGTTAATTGCCCCAACGGATGTCTATCAAGCAGGGCTGATTGGGGCCGTCCCATCGCTGGCCATCTCACAAGACAGGGAGAACGGCTTTCGTGGTGCATTAGCGGCACAAGGCGTAGATGGACAAGTGCGTTACGGCCAAGCTTTTAGCCGTGCTGAGGGACAAAGGCTCATGACAGAGTGGATTGAAGCTGGTGACTTACCCGATGCTTTGCTCACCACGTCCTTCACGCTGTGTGAAGGGGTGCTGGACGCCATTAGGCAAACAGGTATCGCCCCTACTGCACTGTATTTTGCCACCTTTGGTGATAGCCGCATCCTCGATTTTCTTCCCTTTGGGGTGCAGTCTCTCCCTCAACAATTTGAAGCAATTAGCGACGCGGCGCTCAGTCTCGCGGTGTCGGCCGCGCAAGGAGACAACCATCCTGGGGTTATCACGGTTGAACGCCAACCGATTTGGCGCCCCCATCAAACACAAGCCTGGGTCGGGCTGGGTTAATAGCCTGTCGCTTCCATAAAGCCTCGGCCTGTGGCACTGCCATGCACTTCCACAGGCCCTTCCCAATAGGGAAAACTCAAGTCCATCCAGCTCTGTGGGTTAAGTGGTTGAGTGATAAGGCTAATGTCCTCACTGGGCACTTTGATCTGCCAACGAATCGGTAAGTTAGCGCCCTCCGCCATCTTGGCATGACTGACCGGCAGCATACGAATATCATCCTGGCTCAGCGTCACGACTCGGCCATCAGGAAACAGTAATGAACCAAACATAAACGGCTCGGTGCCGCGTATTTGGGTAACCATTAACGCACGGCCATCATCTAAGTTAAGCCCAAACCAATCCCATCCCGTTTGTTCGGCGGCCATCGCGCCACTCGACCACTCCTTATCAAACCAGCCTTTTCCTGTCACGGGAATGGTTTCACCCGCAATGGTTAGCACACCCTTGACGGTTAGCTGTGGCCAAGAAAAATAATACGAAGCCGACGGCTGACTGGTATGACGGATACTATATCCCTCTTCACCGTGCTTGACCTGTTGTCCATTTTCGCGCACCTCCAACGTAAAGCCTACTTGCTTACCTTGCGCAGGCCACATTGCACGCACATTGGCAGGAAAAGGTTGTTTACCGCCCTGCCATTGCCAGTCGTCTAACCAAGCATCAAAAGGTGACAGCGTCACTCCCGCTTGATCAATCCCACCACGGGCAAAGCGCTCCGACTCCCATTGTTTATCATCGCTCGTGATAGCGACGTGCGCCATATACAGCTGCTGACTCGCCCATCCTTCTTTACGATCCGGTGCTAATGCGCGGCGAAACAATGTCCATTGCACGCCATACGCTTGTCCATTAGCGTCGGTTAACGTTGCGGTCAAATACCACCATTCAGTGGCAAAGTCTAAGTGTGCCGCCATGTCTTGGGGATAGGTAGGCGTGTGGTCTGGGGTTACAGGGGCAAAGCCACTTTGCGAATCAAAAACGGCAAAATTTCCACTGGTATCAGGAGACGATGCAGGCTGCTGACCCCACCATACCAGCGTGCCGAGCGCGATGATCACTCCGCCTCCTAACAATGAACGTATCATTTTCCGCTTCCATCGCTGAATCACTTCACTGCCTCTTTTTTACTGCGCGTCACGCAACGACGCCGCCGCGGTGCGTTTTAGCATGCGATAAACAGGCCAAGCCCCTGCGACCATAAGCGCCAACATGGATAGCCCGATCGTGGTGGCATAGCTGATCGGGAAGACGCTCATGGTCATGGTCCACCCAAACGATGCTTTCAGGACAACATGGATCAATATGCCCGCCAGCACAAGCCCCAACGGGATAGCAATCAGCGCACTGGTGAGACCAAGCAACACTAACTGTCCTCCCCCGAGCGCAATGAGCTCACGCCCTGACAGGCCAAGGTAACGTAGCAAGCTGTATTGCCGTTGGCGCGATAGCTCGGTCGCCAAAGTCGAAAAGAACAACCCACATATCGCGACAACCAACATCAGTGCACACAAGCTTTCGGTCACAGTAAACGTGCGGTCAAAGATACACATTGCATAACGCATGATATCCGCCTGGTTTTGCACCTGCCCGGTGGTCAGCGAAAAACGGTGATTGATGCGATCAACGAATTGCTCAGTTTGCGTGTCCTGATTCAAGACCACCGCCAGTGATGATCGGCCTTGCTTTAGCCATTGTCCCGCATCATTGCGTGTAGACACCACAAGCTGGCCGTAGGGGTTACCATAATCGTAATAGATCCCAGCGACCTGCCAGCGCTCGCCCATCGGCGCGGGAAGGTTGATGCTCTCCCCCACGCCCACGCCAAATTTAGCCGCTAATGCCTCGCTGAGTAATACGGTACGTTCTTGGTGAACTTGTGCCCAATAATCAGGCTGAGCCGCCTTCATCGCCAACGTTTGTTTCTCAGACGGACGGTTTCCTACCGACAGCACTTCAAGCCGCCCTTGGTTTGCCGTCAGCTCACGCCGGTAGCTGGTCCAAAATTGCGCCACGTCTTTATTGTTGACCAACCATGTTTCCATCTCATCGAGAGCGGCATGGCTCGGCCGAACATAAACGTCCGCAGCCAAGCGCTGCTGCAGCCAAGTTTCAGTGCTGGTACGAAAGCTACCGACCATGGTTTCCATACCAATATGCGCCGAAATCGCGAGCATAAATGCCATCGCCGCCACACCACGGTAACTTAAACTTGCCGCCGCATCGGTGAAAAACCATCGCCATCGCGCGCCCGCATAGGCTGCTGCGCTGGCATGAAACAGCCCGCCACACAAATATGGCAGCGCTAAAGCAGCACTTAACATGGTAAAGGCAATCAAGGTAAAGCCTTGCCATTGGCTGGTCTCCCAATACGATACGCCCCACGCCGCCACGCCAAGCAACACCGCTAAAATCGCCTGCACGGCATACTCTCGATGTGTGCCACGCATCAAGGTCATCCGTTGCGATAAGCGCCCTGGTGAGGTGCTGACTAAGCGCACCAGCGGCCAAGCAGATGCCATCGCCGCCCCCAAAATAGCGAGGAGTAAACTGTAGAGTCCCCATTGCCACTGCCAATGCATGACTAAAGTGATATCTGCGCCGTACAAATCAGACAAGGTCGTAGCAACCGCGGGGAGTAATTGGTTGGCAAGCAACATACCCAACACATTGCCACTGACCACGCCAAGTAGCACCCAAAGTAATAACTCTGTCGCCATAACACCAGAAAGCTGGCGTCCATCAACGCCTAGCTGCCGAAGGGTACCGACCAAGGGCTGACGCTGGGTCATGGAAAGGGAAATCGCCTGATAAAAAATAAACAGCCCCACCACAAAGGCCAACAATCCCATCGCAAGCAAATTTAAGTGAAAAGCGCGGGTCAGTGGGCCTAGTTGGGTTGATTGGGTTTTGGTCAGCGTCAAGGCTGAAGGTAAATTGTCACGAATCGTTTGTCGTTCCGCTTGAGACAAATCCCCGCATAACACCTCGGTAAACCCAGTACGAGGCGAAAGCTTACGCAGTAGCGCCATATCCGCCACCAAGTAGGTGCCCATACTCAGCGCATCATTATCGATAATACGCAAAGGGCCGATCGGCGGGTAATCCAGCAAATCGATCATTTGCCCCTCTTCCCAGCCTTTGTGCTCAGCCATGGCTTCTCCTACATAGACAGGATAAGGCACTGAAATGGCATCCATGGGAGACAATGAGGGGGCGTCATCTGTACGCTGATTCGCGATAAATGGCAGCATCGCGATCGCATCCACTCCCATCAGATGAATATCGCTAAGTGACGGTGTCACAACGTCGAGACGATCAATCGGCACACATTGCGTCAAGCCTTGACGGCGCAAGCCAATGTAAAAAGCATGCGGCACGCGCTGTGTTCGCTCGGTATGATGAATGCTAAACGGGTACGGATTGCTAAAAAGCTGTGCACCTTGGCGATAGCTTTGCTGCGCATGCTGGTTTATCGATAACACRCCAACCAGCAAAGAGATCCCCAGGGTTAACCCAAGCCAGACGAGAAAGACTTGAAACGGATGGCGGCGATAATGCCCCCATAAAGCGCTAGCGACGGGCCCGAACACTGAGCACGCCTCCTTGTAGGCCCACACTACCTTGCAAGTAGCTGGCCACGGTATCACTGTGTGTCACCAATAGCAGCCCAGCTTCCTGCTGACCGGTTAGCGTGATAAGCAGGCGCATCACCGCGTCCGCATTACGCTCATCCAAACTTCCCGTTGGCTCATCGGCAAGTAGCAGTTTGGGCGACATATATAACGCGCGTGCGATGGCGGCGCGCTGCTGTTGACCACCAGACACTTCTTCTGGGTAACGATTGAGCAATGGCATCAAATCAAGCTGAGAGACAATTTGTCGCCACAGACAACCGTCTTCTTTCAAGCCTTTTAATTGGCGACAAAAGCGAATGTTATCCGCAATAGAGAGGGTGGGAAGCAGGTTAAATTGTTGGAAGATCAAGCCGATGTTTTGACGTCGAAACTGCGTGCGTGCCGCCTCGCTCAATCGGTGAAGGGGGGTATCGTCAAACCAGATCTCGCCACTGTCGGGTTTATCCAATCCCGCAATCAAATTTAACAAGGTACTTTTGCCCGACCCACTTTCGCCCATCAACGCCAATTGGCTAGTCGACGACAGCGACATCGCGGCGCCTTGCAGCACAGGGTGGAAATCGCTCCCATCCTGATAACCTTTACACAGCCCTTTAATTGCTAACATGCCAATGCACACCCTTATAGTGTCTTAAAAACAGCAATAAACGAGAACTAGGTCACACTGTTTGATTAATTTGGCAATGTACCCCAATTAAGAGGCTGAGAAAAGCGTTAAAACCGATGGGCAGCTTCCCAATTTATATTTCGTTTATCCTTAGCCATCATTAACAAGATTATTTAGCCAAACGCCCGACTTCACCCGGATCAAGGACCCTATCCATTTGACCACTTCTTCCACCCCCAGCAGCACATACACCCAATAAACCGGCCACTCAAAAACCGACGCGGCGGCCAATACAACAGGAATGCCAATGAGCCACTGTGCAACAAAATCTTGCCCCAAGCAGTAGCGCACATCACCACCAGCACGTAGTACCCCAACAATCATCGCCATGGGGATCGTTTTCACCACAATCAACGCACACATCGCCCAATAAAAATAAGCCGTAATCTGTGCGGTCTCACCCGTTAATGCAGGGAAGAAACTTAACACCCAGGGCTGAATCATCAGCATCAAACAGGCAATTGCCACGCCGGCGATAAAATTAAATACCGCCACCTGCCAGGCTTGGTGGTAAGCGGTGTCCGTTTGTTGCGCCCCAAGGTTATTGCCGACCAAAACGGCGGCAGCATTGGCGGTGCCAATCAAAAACGACAGTGAAAGTGACTCGACGGGCGTGATAACCGCAATAGCCGCCAAGCCTGCTTCGTTAACGTGACCGATAATCGCGTGGTAAACGAACAAGCCTGACGACCACATTAAAAAATTAAATGCCGTCGGTAACGAAAGTGATAAAAAGCGCTTTACGGCGAGTAACGTTAATGACGCACGCCAATCAGCCAAAGAGAAGGCAACCAAGTGTTGACGGCGATACAAATAGACATACAAGGCAACAACCTCAACCATACCGCTAAGTACAGTCGCCACTGCTGCCCCTTTCGAACCCAGTTCAGGCGCGCCCAGATTACCGAAGATAAATACCCAGTTGAGCACCACGTTGACACTGATCCCGACCCCACTAAAAAAGGTGCTGATCCCTGGCTTATGCATGGCACGAAGCCCGGCAGCCAACCCTGATACACTGGCCAGACAAAACAGGGATAAACCCGCAATTTGCAAGTAGTCTTGGCCCAGCGCAATAACGGTGGGATTATCACTGGCAAACCCCACAATGACATCTGCATAAGCCCAAAAGACAAACGCACTTAACGCCGCCGTGGCATTGGTTAAAGTCACAGTCAGCGCCGTTTTTTCACGAAAGCCTTGCCGATCACCCGCGCCCCAATATTGTGCCACCAGCATAGAGCCGCCGGTCATGGCGCCGAGAATCAGTAAGGAGGAGATAAACATCGCTTTACCGGCAATACCAATGGCGGCGACATCCGCTTCACTCAACTGTCCCACCATCAGGATATCGACCAAACTGCGGCTCGAAAACATCATGGTTTGCAGCGCAATCGGTACCGCAATTAAAAGTAAGCGTTTTAAAAACACAGGATCAAAGAAAGGACGGGAAAGTACGGTCACACACGACTCCAACCTATAGGTAACCTGGTTAGTTTACGTGCCTTTAAAACAGAAAAAAACGCCCGAGGGCGTTTTCTTATCTGCGAAGACACTCCGATTAATGTGGCATCACCATTAAGCCATCGGCTTGATTGTTCGGCCAAATACGGTACTCAGCATGGTATTTGACGATCGATTTATAGGCAGTCACTCTCGTCGGTGCTATCCATGCCTGATGCGCCCAGGCTACGACCGCCTGCTCAGGCCCCCGGACATAAACGCTCAGTGGTGAGACCAAGCGCTGCTCATCATCAAAAGCCGATTGCATCGCGTCTGGACACACGGCCATTGAATGCTGCCCACCCGATATGATTTTCACTTTTCGGTCAATCGTATCTTGTGTATGCACGCACCAACCCGCTTCAACCGCACAATCAATCCACTGCTGTAATTGCGATTTGTGGACAGGCTTGGCAGGTTCGCCAACCGGAAACCACTCGGCATACACTGTTTGGATTTGAGCAAATTCAGCGCCGAGACCCGCCTGCGTGCCGGCACTGCGGGCACGTTGAGTCCAACGTTGTAAGTCCGCTTTAACGCTGTGATGAAAACGTTGTTGCTTCACCGCTTGCGCCACCCAGCGACCAAGAAACGCCTCACGCGCATGGGGCGCATCGGCCACTTTTTTGGCGGCGATCGCTGCCGCGAGATCGTCAAAGGCGGCGGCCATCACAGTTTGAATTTCGGTGACATAACTCATGGTTCTTTGCTTGCCAATAGCCAATAGAAAGCGGCAGAGAGTATCGCACAAAGGGCGATCGCGCCAACCATCCCCCAGGGCGTACCGTCTGAAGCAACGGCAACCCCTGCACCAACCAACGAGCCAATACCAAACCGCATTGTCCCCGCTAAAGAAGACGCGGTGCCTGCCATTTGCGGATAGCAGGCCAACAAGCAAGCCATGCTGTTGCTGCCGATGGTTGAAATTACCCCAACATACATCATCACTGGAATCACGGTGCCCCAAAGCCCAATGTCTAACCATTGGAACACGGCAATGGCTATCCCCGCAGCCAGCTGCAACCCCAGCCCTAAGCGCAGCATCCARTGMGAGCCCATTTTGCGCACCAAACGGCCATTAATAAAGGTCATCACAATCAGACAGACAATGTTTAACGCGAACAAGTAGCCAAACATCTTCGCGCTCACACCGTAATAATCAATGTAAACAAATGAGCCTGCGGTTAAGAAAGAGAACATCCCAGCAAAGGAAAACCCTGAGCAGAAGATCATTCCTACCGCAAACGGTGTTTTGAGCATGCGGGCATAGTTACGCAATGACGCGCCAATACGCATAGGCGGACGATTGTGTTTAGGTAAGGTTTCAGGGATCCGGACAATAATGCAAAGCAGCACAAAACACGCCCAACCAGCCAGTACCCAAAAAATCGCGCGCCAATCAAACCAAGTGAGCAAATAGCCACCAATCATCGGTGCCGCTAAAGGCGCAATCGTCATCACCAAGGTGATAAAAGACATGGTGCGCGCAAACTCTTCACGCTCAAACATATCACGCACCAAGGCTTGAATAATGACCGCGGCAGCGGCCCCCGCAAATCCTTGCGTTGCACGCACAACAGTGAGTACGTCGATATCTTGGGCCATCGCACTGACCACTGCACAAACGAAAAATAGTGCCACACCGGCCAGCATCACTGGTTTGCGACCATAACTGTCAGAAATCGGACCATGAAAAAGCTGTCCAATGGCAAAGCCGGCCGTGTACGCAACCAAGGTTGATTTCACCGCACTGCTTGGTGCATTTAAATCCGCGGCAATCGCTGGCATCGCCGGGAGGTACATGTCGATCGCTAACGGTGTCAACGCAGCAATCGCACCAAGCACCAAGATCAAAAGCCAGCTTAATTGAGTCGGGGACGACGTGACAGCCGATGATTGCGACATAACTCTCCTTAACGTAAAAGACAGGACAAAGGGAAATAACGTGAGCGTGGTCAAAGTGTAACAATTTATTGTGTCGCCGTGGGAAAGAATGTCTTTCTTTTGGTCACGTTGTCGTAACACATGCTTCTCGATGAGCAATAAAAAAGCACAGCCCATGCTGTGCTTACCGTTACTCACCGAGCGCCAACAATGACGGGGCTAACCAGTCACCTGCGTTAACCGAGTAACGCGATCTCTTCGTCTGTTAATGGACGATATTCACCAGGCTCTAAGTGTTCGTCTAAGACCAAGTCACCGATTGACTCTCGATGCAACGCATCGACTTTATTGCCCACTGCCGCAAACATACGTTTTACTTGATGATACTTGCCCTCTTGAATAGTGAGCAGTGCCTCATAATCATCAACTTTCTCGAGGGTTGCCGGTAGCGTGGGTTGCTTCTCGCCTCGTAGCATCACCCCTTCTTCAAAGGCTTTTGCCGTCTCCGCGCTGATCGGATCAGCCAGCCACACACGGTAGGTTTTGGTGCACTGATGTTTAGGAGATGTAATACGATGTGACCACTGACCGTCATCGGTAAACAACAGCAGTCCCGTTGTGTCCGCATCCAAGCGCCCAGCAATGTGTAACTTTTCCGCATTGACTTCATCGAGCAATACAAAGACCGTCGGATTAAACGCATCCTCATGCGAGCACACCACGCCAGCAGGCTTGTACATCATAAAATAGCGCGGGCCTGACAACGTAAGGGCACGTCCCTCAAACGCCACTTCCACTTGATCGCTCACTTTGACGGCACCCGACTTGATCACCTCACCATCAACCGTCACCAGCTCGCTTTTAAGCWCACGCCCTGCTTGCTTTCGTGTCACCCCTAAGGTTTCACATAAAAATTTATCTAATCGCATATTACCGCTTATTACACCTTTGTTTGCCGCGGATTATACGTCACATTGCGGCTCAGACACAGATCAAGTTTTACGAGATCTGACGGAAAAGCACGCCGTGATGGGATAAACTGATTGTCATCGTCCACGTGATGGACATATGACAATGCAAGCAAAACCCAACGCTTTTTGCTGAGACGCCGAGTCTGTCACAACCTGCCAATCAAAATATTGTTGGTGATTGAGCATGCCAATTTGGCGAGTATGATACGGTCGTCTTGACCAATCAGTGATAAAGAAGGAAACACCATGATTGTCTCTCTTCGCCGCCCCGACGCCGATGCCTTTGAAACCTTATTGACGCTGTCACACGAACAGCACGACCACGAAGCGCTGCCCTTTGATCGTACTCCCGTCGCGGCCACTTTCAACACCTTGCTCTCACAACCCGAGCGTGGTGATGTTTTTCTGATTGATGTTGAGCATGAGGGAGAAACCGAAACGATTGGCTTTTTAGTCGTCGCTTACAGCTTCAGCGTGGAAAACGGCGGTAGCGTCGGTGTGATAGACCAATTCTTTATCCAACAAAGATGGCGACGGCAAGGCGTGGGGTCGCAAGTGGTCCCACACGTTGAAGCGCGAGCCAAAGAAAAAGAGTGTGTGGCCGTCATCCTCGAGGTCAATATTGGCAACAAAGGCGCTCGACTTTTCTATGAGCAGTTCGATTACCAGCCTCGCCGCCAGCACTGCATTATGACTAAACGACTTTAATTCTGTACCTGACGTCACAAGTCAGTAAACTAAACGGCCTCATTTAGGCCGTTTTTTCGTTATGTATACCCTACGCCCCTATCAATCTGACGCGGTTAAAGCCGTGCTGCATTATTTTCGCCGCCATACGTCTCCTGCTGTCGCCGTGTTACCGACCGGTGCGGGAAAAAGTTTGGTGATCGCAGAGCTCGCACGTATCGCCAAAGGTCGAGTACTGGTGCTCGCTCATGTGAAAGAACTTGTCGAGCAAAACCATGCCAAATATGAAGGCTATGGATTAACGGGCGGGATCTTTTCCGCTGGACTCGGCCGCAAAGACTCTGACGACAAAGTGGTTTTTGCGTCAGTTCAGTCAGTGGTAAGAAACTTGGATGCCTTTGCAGACCAGTTTTCCTTACTGGTGATAGATGAGTGTCACCGTGTTCCTGACAACCAAGACAGTAGTTATCGCCGCGTCATTGCGCATCTGCAAACGGTCAACCCTGGCCTCAAAGTGTTGGGACTCACTGCCACCCCTTATCGACTCGGACAAGGCTGGATTTATCAATACCATACCAGTGGCAAAGTGCGCACGACTGCTTCCCGGTTTTTCCGTGACTGTGTTTTTGAGCTGCCGATTAGTCACTTACTTGATGAAGGCTTCCTTACCCCTGCCCATGTTCTGGATGCACCGCTACTTAGCTATGACTTTTCCCAAGTATCACGCACCGCGAACGGTTATTATCGGGAAGCGGATCTCGAGAAGGTGGTTGCCAATGCCCCTCGCGCGACACCGCAAATTGTCGAACAAATTATTGCATATGCACAAGAACGCCAAGGGGTGATGATCTTTGCCGCCACGGTCAATCATGCGCAGGAAGTTCTCTCTTATTTGCCGGACGGTTCCGCCGCGTTGATCGTGGGTGACACGCCTGGTATCGAGCGAGATCGCTTGATCAGTGCTTTCAAACAAAAAGCGCTCAAATACTTAGTGAACGTATCGGTACTCACGACCGGCTTTGATGCGCCTCATGTGGACTTGATCGCGATTTTACGCCCCACGGAATCGGTCAGTCTCTATCAACAAATTGCCGGGCGTGGTCTTCGCCTCGCGCCAGGAAAGCAAGATTGTTTGATTCTCGACTACGCCGGGAATGTCTACGACTTGTACCAACCAGAAATAGGCATGCCCAAACCTGATAGTGACAGTGAGCTGGTGACGATCCCCTGCCCCGCATGCGGGTTTAATAACAGCTTTTGGGGCAAACTGGACGACAATGGCTGTTTGATTGAACACTATGGCCGCCAGTGCCAAGGCTATTTTGAGGATGAAGATGGCGAACGCGAGATCTGTGGTTACCGCTTTCGCGCCAAGTTTTGCGATGAGTGTGGCGCCGATAACGATATTGCCGCACGTCGCTGTCACCAATGTGACGCCCCCTTAATTGATCCAGACAAAACACTCCGTGAAGCGCTCAAGCTCAAGGATGCACTCGTGGTCGCATGCACCGACATGACCCTCACCGCGGGCAAAAACCGCTATCAAAAACCACAACTTAAAGTGACCTATCACACCCACGAGGGCAACGATTTACACGAGGTGTGGCCGCTGGCCAGCAAAAAACAAAAACAAGACTTCCTGGCACGATTTGTCCGACCACACCTGGTCGATCGGCACCGCCCCTTCGACGCCACCGCCCCGACCAAAGTGGCCGCGTCACAGCACCGATTTCGTCCGCCCGACTTTGTGATTGCACGTAAACAAGGCCGATTCTGGCATCTGCGTCAGAAAATCTTTGATGTGGAGCGCTTTATTGGCCAAGACAGGCTAACGGCCATGTTAGCGCAAAGCCGAGGGCAAGCCTTCGCAGAATCCGACGCGAGTTGAAAGCACTAAGGGTCCATTCAAAGACGCCTCCACGAGCAAAAGGCACCGTGTGGGCTGCTTGGGCGGCGATGAATCCCGCCTATAAAGCTTGTTTTAGTGGTCAAGCAGTGCTAATATCCGCGCTCGTTTTTGGGTACTGAGTTAGGTCGCTACGCTCAGTACTGTGTTTTCACTCTAAAGAGAGTTATTAATTATGTTTAAGTTCGAAGCTGAAGTACGTACAGAAAAGGGTAAAGGTGCGAGCCGCCGCCTACGTCATCAGAAGAAATTCCCTGCGATCGTTTACGGTGGCAACCAAGAGCCTGTATCAATCGCACTTGACCACCCAGTGGTTGTTAACCAAATGGACAAGCCTGAGTTCTACGAAGGCATCATCCTGGTTATCGATGGCCAAGAAGTAAAAGTTAAGCCACAAGACATCCAGCGCCACGCGTTCAAGCCAAAAGTTGAGCACATGGACTTCATCCGCATCTAATCGCATTTGCGATCATGATGAGATGAGAGAAGGCGCCTTTGCGGCGCCTTTTTCATTGTGAGTTCTTCCTCTGCTTTTCCGTCCCTACCTCGTCATCTTCTTCACGAACACCACCACAAAGAGCGCCATGGTAAAGCTCCCCAGAAATGCCTCAAAAGCAGCAATAAAGCGAGCAAAGCCAGACGGTGTAATATCGCCATATCCTAGGGTGGTAAAGGTCACCACACTGAAATACAGCGCATTCAGCAACTCATAAAAGCGGGCTTCGACGCCAGTCAGATCCGGATAAATCGGGTTGGCTTGTGTGGTACCCAGCGCAAAATACGCCAGCGCACAAGACGCAATCACTAATACGGAAAAAATCACTACCCGTAACGGATCCTCACCGTAACCACAAAACAAATCGACCGTCTTCGATAGTGCGCGCTGAAAGCCGAGCTTCGGCATCTGATAACGGCGAAACCGCATTTCCTTTTTGAAAAAATATCCCGCTACATCAAACAGCCCTTGTTTTTCACATTGTTTGCGGATGTTGCGGCATACCTCTTCCGATTCTTGGAACAAAGATTGACGCCGAGACGGATCCTTTTCCAAAAAAGCCAACCGCTCTTGCTTAAGTTGCGCTCCCCAATCGACATTTTCGAGCCCCGTGCGCGCCATATCCGCCCCCAATAAATTGCTACCATCGAGACGGGTACAATTAAGATTGGCGCGCAGTAAATTGGCTTTCATCAGGGATGCATTGCGTAAGTCCAGGCCAAAGCAATGSGCTTCGGTTAAATTCGCACGATAAAAATCCGCACCTTGGCACGAGTAACCTTGCTTGTTACCACGRTTGACCAAATGAATGTCAGTCAAGTTGGTGCGCGCCAGCTGAAAACCATCCAGTGGCCGGCCCGAAGCTGCCCACGCTTCTACATCCGCTTTTACGTCATGGTGTCGCTTGTCAATGTTAGGATCATGCCAATAGCAAAGACCGGAGTCACCCGCTTGCTGATCACATTGCCACCCATTACGCGCTTTAAACCCACATACTTTACCGCTCATCGCTCGCCCTCCTATTTCTATTTTAGAAAGGACGTGCCAACTCGCCAGCGAACATGCCGTTCAATCAAGGGAGAGGGAAAGCAAATAACTAAGACGAGGAGTCGTCGTTTAGTTCATCGAACAAAGAAGGTTGGTAAGGCAGGGGCTCTGCGTCTAAAGCCGCGTCTTGCGCCTGTTTTCTTTTCGCGCGCAAGATGCGCAGGTAGCGCTGATGGCAAAGGCGGACGACATTGCGTTTTTGCTCGTTGGTAAACGCATACCAGTGAACACGCTCGTCGCGGCTGCGAAAGCATCCTTTGCAATAGCCTTTGTTGTTGACCTGACAGATGCCTTTACACGGGTTCGGCACCTCGAAAAAATCGAGCTGTTCCACGTCGACCTCCCTGCTGATTCTTTCATTCAAGCGGGTGGGCAACGAAATTGCAAATTTAGATTAAAACAACCCCAGTTGCGGCAGCGCCAACGTATCAAACTCTTTGCCGATAAAGGGCAAAATGCCGTCAGCAATCGGTTTTAACTGTTTATCAATATAATGCTGGTAATCAATCGGGCTACGCAAATAATCGCAGGGTTCCGGGCCATTTACCGTGATCACGTATTCTATCCAGCCACCCCGCTGGTATTGCTCGGGACGCCCAAGTTTACGGTTTTCACTTTCTGCCATCCGCGCCGCGCGCACGTGCGGTGGCACATTTTTTTGATACTCTGCCAATGGTCGGCGCAGCCGCTTGCGATAGACCAATGCATCGTCATGCTCACCTTGGTTGGTACGCTCTACGATGTCGCGAATAAACCCGTCTACTTCGTCACCATCAAACACACGTTGATACAACTGTTTTTGGAAGGTTTGTGCCAACGGGGTCCAATCGGTACGAACGGTTTCTAACCCCTTAAACACCAGTGTTGCCTCGCCAGACTGTCTGTCTACTACGCGGCCGGCGTAGCGCTTTTTACTACCCGTTTCTTGACCCCGAATGGTTGGCATGAGAAAGCGTTGGTAATGGGTTTCGTATTCGATTTCTAAGGCCGAGTCTAAACCATATGAGTTGCGTAAATGGCTTTGCCACCAGCGATTGATTTCACTCACTAATTGCTGACCAATACGGTCCGCTTGTTCGCTCGATTGCTCACCACCCAAGGACACAAACGTCGAGTCCGTATCGCCATATATGACCTCAAAGCCCTGCGCCTCAATCAATTCACGGGTGGTTTTCATGATTTCATGGCCACGCATGGTAATCGACGATGCCAAACGATGATCAAAAAACCGACACCCTTGTGAGCCCAGCACCCCATAAAAGGAATTCATTATGATTTTTATCGCTTGTGAAAAGGCTTTTTCACCGGCTTTTTTTGCTCGGTCGCGAGCTTGCCACAAATCATCAATCAAGGCGGGGAGGTAATGTTTTTCACGATGAAAGACGCCGCCTCGAAAGCCTGGCACCGTGTCCGCGTCCTGCCCTGCCTCTTGCGCTCTAAGTCCTTCGATAAGCCCCAAGGGATCGATAAGGAAGGTGCGGATAATAGAGGGATACAGCGATTTGAAGTCCAAGACCAACACCGAGTGGTACAACCCAGGCTTTGAGTCCATCACATAACCGCCGGGGCTTGCTATCCACCCTTCACTGGCAAGGTTAGGCGCCACATATCCCGATCGGTGCAGGCGTGGTAAAAACAAGTTGGTAAAGGCCGCTACCGAGCCCCCTACACGGTCAAGCTCCACCCCGGTTAACCGCGATCGTTCAATGAGAAAGTCGAGTAAATGGGTGTGATCAAATATACGGTTGACTAAAACACAGTCTTGTAAGTTGTAGGTGGCCAGTGCGACTTTGTCGTGATGAAACATGCGATTGATGGAGGCCATGCGATCATGGGGATTATCAATCGCTTTTCCCTCTCCCAATAACGTTTGTGCAACCGCCTCTAGCGCCCATGAACGAAACCCATAAGTCGCGGTTTTTAGTGCGTCGATACCATCAATCACCACCCGCCCCGACAAACTGATAAAGCCAGGTTTATTGCTCCCCCCATCCCGCCAATAAGCTCGCTCTCCGCCGCGCCCAAGACGTAGATCACGTTGATAGATGTGGGCGCGCTTCACAAGCAAGCGAAAGTCAAAATCAATCACATTCCAACCCACCACAACGTCAGGATCGTAATAGGTAAACCATCTTTCTAGCGCGCTCAGTAATGCTTCTTCGTCATCGACCCACTCTATCCAATCAGGGGCATTGTCTTGCGGGCTGCCCACCATGATCACTCGGCTGTCTTTTTCACTCGCGAGCCCCACTGAATAAAGTTGCCCTTTTTGTGAGCATTCAATATCCAAAGACACATGATGCAATGCGGGGGTGTAGTCTGCTTGTTTCGCTTTGCCTTGCGTCACCTCTAGGTAACCTTGACGTTGACGTGCTTGACCGGTGAACAACAAGCTGCCACAAATGTACCGCTCCATTAAATAGCGGTCGGCGAGCCTAATATCCCCTTCATACAAAGGAATAGCCGCCCCGCTTATCACCCTCTGTCCCTCTTGCGCGCGCTTCACACTACTGAAATAACAAGCCGCCACGGGGGTGTGTTGAAAGGTGGATAATGACACCGCTTTACAGTAAGCGTGAGGATCAACCGATGGGAGTAAAGCATCCACACGCGCTTTTTCTTCTTGAGGCACAAAAAACACGCTTTGCTGATCATCAATACACAGCTTTACGGGACCATCTGGCGTCGATAGCCACAGTACAATCGACGTGGTTTGGCCGCGATCACGCTGTTGGCGCGTGATCACGAAGCCTTGCTGCATGTAGGACGAAGAGAGTGAGGGCACAGGCGTTATCACGGTTGCATTGTGTAGGTCATGCGTTCAGTGTAACAAACCCCACCAACCACTGTATAGATAAACAGCCCTAAGTAGGTTGGTCGGGATCCTCAGCGCGCCCGGCAACGCCAATGACAACTACCCCAACCACCACGACCACAGCCGCGCTAGTGAGTCGCATATTCATCATGCTACTTTGATCCCAAGCCACCAGACCCATTAAGGCGAGCAAGACGGCCACCCAAATGAGCTGTTGTGCCAACAATCTCTGGGTTGACGCCATCATGCGCCAAAATACCCCAGCAGCGAACACAAACAATGCACCAGCAAGGACAGCAAACCCAACACCGCGCAGCGAAAGAAAACCATTGGGTAAGGTAAAGATGATTAGGGGCAACACCAACAATAAACTCATCCGTAAACTGGTCGCCACGATAACGTCGGCTTGATGAGCACCTTGGGTCACTTGCAGCCAAAAACTCGCCCATGCAGCACCACTAATCAGCCCTAGCACCATGCCTAACGGACTGGGGGCATACATGCCCGGCGCGAGTAAATATCCCAGTCCTGCGAAAATCAACATTAACCCCATCCACAACCAATGTTGATGCGTTGAACGGGATACCAGCCCCAAGACACCTTGCACACTCGCCACCACGACCAATCCCAAGGTGGCGATATCAAGTAATCGGCAGGCGAATACCGCGCTGGTCACCGCCAGGAAAAGCAAGCCTGCAAGGCGCCATGTGGTAAAAGGCGGCATTTGACGCGAGGCGAGAGCTTCCCCTTGCCAACGGTTGGCCACGTCCTTTAACGGGGAAAATCGCTGCCCTACCAACGCCATGACGGCGGCAGATAACAACCAAAGGCCAATGTAACTGGCCGGATCAATCCATTGATTAATCACACGGCGGCCCACCTCGGCATTGATCACCACAACCACAACCACCACTAACGCGCCAATGACACGATTCGCTCTTTTCATTCGTCCTCATACCTTATTACTGATTCTTTCAACARGACCGAACGCAGCCACCCATTCTTTCAACCCTTTGTTGTCTCTTGCGGACGCGATACAATACGCGTTTGTTCGTTTCCGGGAAGTATGCATGTCAGATCCGAAAAGCAAAGCGCTCAAAAAAATTGCTAAGTGTCTCGAGCTCAGCAATTCCGCCAATGTGAATGAGGCAGCGCAGGCGATCAAAATGGCCGAGCGGCTGATGCGTAAGCATGGTCTCGACCAGGACGACATTGACTTCATCAGCATGGGCAAAACGCGCTCAGAAAAGCTATTACCCGCTTCAATTGGCCAATCGATCTTAAAAATCATTCGCGGTATCAATAGCCGGTTTGGGGTGGAGTGTGTGCTCGTCAATCACAAGGGGCTAAAGCAGGCCGAGTTTATTGGTGATGCAGACCGTGCCATCTTTGCGGCCTTTGCCTTCGATGTGGTCTATCGTGATATGAATGAACATATCGGCCAGTTTCGCAATAGCTTTGCAGGCACAGGCACCAGTACGCAAGAGGTGACGCGGCGCGTACAGTCATTTACCACAGGCTGGCTTGAGGGCGCGCTCGATAAACTTCCTCAGCTTGACGCGCGTGATAGCGACGACAAAATCAAAAGCTATATCGATAAAGAGTTCGCCAATATTGACCGCGAGACCTTTAAGCAGCAACTGAAAGAAGCCATGGCGGCCATGACCGATGATTACGAGAGTGTCACGTTATCAATGGCTATTGGCGCTGCCCGCTGGCAGTCCAGTTGCTATGAGCTAATGTGAGCCTATAACAAGCAGCAAATGCGTAAAATAATTCTTCATATCCTTACTGAGGAGACAGTGGCATGAAAAAAATAGTGACAAGCCTAGGGTTATTAATCGCGGTGGCACCTACCGCCTATGCACAGCAAGACAGTGGCCTATATATGGGTGGCCGCATTGGTCCTTCGTTTTTAGAAGATAGCTGTGTGACTGACACCGATTGCGGAGATTCAGAGCTCGGCGCGGGGATAATCACCGGGTATGATTTCAACGATTGGTTTGCGCTCGAAGGCACCTATGATTACTTAGGCCGCTTTGATACCGCATTTGACCAATCAGGCACCACTGTTGGCGCCTCGGGCGATCTGACTGCGTTGACACTTGCGCCCAAATTTTCTTATCACTTCAAACCTGATACGGCGCTTTACGGTAAGCTTGGTGGCGCCATGTGGGACTTTAATAGCAACGCCGGCGATCGTGACGATGTGTCACTAATGGGGGCGTTAGGTGTCGATCACCAAGCAACAGAAAAACTTAACGTTCGCCTTGAATATCAGCACATCAACGATATGGATGATGGCTACTTCTCAAGCGTCGATAACAATTTGGTCACTGTCGGTATGACGTATCACTTTGGACGCACTAACCACGAGCCAATGCCAGAGCCGATGGTTGAAGAGCCAGTGATGGAAGAGCCAGAGCCTGCACCAGAGCCACAACCCGTGGTTGAACCACAATCAATCGTGCTCTCGGAAGCCGGCGAAACCGAAATGTTTGGTTTTGACAAAGCCACACTCTCTGACCAAGCAGCGGCATCGTTACAGCCCTTAGTTGATCGCTTGCTTCGCCACGAAGAAGCCACCGCGACGATTGTGGGTCACACGGATAGCAAAGGCCCTGCGGCTTATAACCAGAAGCTGTCTGTTGAGCGCGCGCAAGCGGTGGCAGATGTGTTCTTGGATGCGGGTATCGATGCGAGCCGCCTCACCGTCGAAGGCAAGGGCGAAGCCGATCCCATCGCCAGTAACAACACGCCGGAAGGACGCGCACAAAACCGCCGCGTTGAGGTTACCTCGCCCGAGATCGTGTACGTGGAAGTCAATTAACGCCACCCGCGCTTAAAATGACTTAAACGCCCAACAGGCCACCGTTTGAGCGGTGGCCTGTTTTATTGTGCTCGCGAGATCAAAAATTGACGGAGGGCGCGACAACACCTTGTAAATGGTTCTGCATCAAACGGTCTATTTCGATTCTGTCTTGATCACTCACGCCCGCCACCCGCGGGTATCTTGGCGCTGAGCGATCGTTATGATAAGCGCCTTCCCACCCCTGAGTGGTGGTTAAAAAGGCGCGAGCAAAGTCCGTCGAATAGCGCAAACACCCTGCCATTACCGTATCCACATAGGATTGCGCAATCGGCTTATCTGCATCTGGGGCACGCCGTGCATCAGCAACGTATACATACACGGGACCATCCAGGATAACGTCTTCAGGCAAAGCAATGTTTGATTCGGCTAACTGTAAACGCTGATAACCTGCCTCGCGCCGATCAAAATCGGGCAGTGATTGTGGGTCAATGTTTACCAATACCCCGTTGCATTCCCCCTCCCCTTCAAGCACCACCAGCGGCGAGATAAATGCCTCACTCACATTGCTCCAGTGGCGGCTAAGTCCACTGACAGTCACCGGACARGCCCACCCTGAGTCGCCTGTCAGCGCCCGTGAGGCTGGATTCATCAAACTCCCGTACCCAAATAGATACATGACGTTGCAAACTCCTTTATTGCATTCGCTGGCAGAACTAGAGGCGCTGCCTTGCTTTTCTCACTGAAATTGCCAGAATATCCGGCAATGTTGTCAACAAGGAAGTGATAATGGAACCACTCGATAAGCTGGAAGCACATTTTAAGCGCCTTTCGCATTTTCAGCACCTTGCCGCAATCTGCGGTTGGGATCAAGCAACCATGATGCCAGAAGGCGGCAACAAGGCTCGCGCCGAAGCCATGGCAGAGCTCGCGCTGTATTGTCATCACCAACTGACTCAACCCGAGCTGGGTGATTGGTTTGCAGATGTGGACGCAAAATCCTCGTCACTGACGACGACGCAACACGCCAGTCTAGAAGAGATGAAGCGCGAGTGGCAGCAGGCCAGCGTGTTACCCGACACCTTGGTCAAAGCGAAGTCTTTGGCTGGGGCTAAATGCGAGCATGCTTGGCGTCAGCAGCGCCAAGACAACGATTGGCAAGGCTTCGCCAAAAACTTGAAAGAGGTGGTTGCGCTCGCGCGTGAAGAAGCTCATATTCGTGCCGATCAAAAGCTTTGCTCGCCTTATGAAGCGCTGCTTGATTTGTATGAGCCGGGGATGACGGCAGAGCGTATTGATGAAGTGTTTGGTGCACTCAAACAATGGCTGCCGGAGACTATCCAAGCCGTGGTCGACAAGCAAGCCAAGCAGCCAGTCATCAAGCCTAATGGCCCCTTCCCGCAAGCGCAACAAAAGGCCCTAGGTGAGCAAATCATGAAGCAGCTTGGGTTTAGTTTTGTCCATGGTCGCCTCGATGTCAGCACCCACCCATTCTGTGGCGGCGTGCCCTCCGATATACGGATTACCACCCGCTATGATGAGCAAGATTTTACCTCCGCCTTGATGGGTGTGATTCATGAAACCGGCCATGCGCGTTATGAGCAAGGGCTACCTAAAGACCTAGCCGGTTTACCGGTTGGCCAAGCACGCTCAATGGGCGTACACGAAAGTCAAAGCCTATTTTTTGAAATGCAGCTCGCCCGCAGTGAACCCTTCGCAACATTAATCTGTCAGCAAGCCAAGCAGGCCTTTAACCGCCAAGACGATCCCGCGTTTCAGGTCGAAAACCTCCACCGCGTGCTCACTCAGGTATCACCTGGCTATATCCGCGTCGACGCCGACGAGGTCACCTACCCCGCGCACATTATGCTGCGCTATGACATTGAACGCGATCTGATCAGTGGCAAGATGGAGGTCGAGCATATCCCTGAGCGCTGGGACAACGCAATGCAGCAATATCTTGGCCTCAGCACCGCCGGGAATTTCAAAAACGGCTGCATGCAAGATATCCACTGGACCGATGGCAGCTTTGGCTACTTCCCGACTTATACGCTAGGGGCCCTCTATGCCGCACAATTGATGCAAGCGATGCGCCAGCAATTGGACGTGGATGGCATTATCGCCAGCGGCAATCTGTCACCGATATTTGATTGGCTGTCCCAACATATCTGGCAACGCGCCAGCACCACCTCAACCGATAACCTACTCAAAGACGCCACCGGCGAAACCCTTAACCCCGCCCACTTCCGCGACTACATTCAAGGGCGGTATTTGTAAGCCTCTCTACATTCCCCACGCCAGCCCAGCTGGCTTGGGTTTCTTCAGGTTAATCTGTTAATTCCATCACATTTCTGTACAATGCGCGCTCAGTCATATTTATCTTTACACCCTCCTCGCTGGGCCGTGAATTTATCGCTTGCCATAAACGATACGGGCCTTGGTTGAGTACAGTCGCTAGGAAACTCTTTTGATTTCAATCGCCAATATCACCATGCAATTTGGTGCCGAGCCGCTATTCGAAAACATCTCTGCCAAATTTGGTAACGGAAACCGCTACGGGTTAATCGGTGCCAATGGTTGTGGCAAATCAACCCTGATGAAAATCATGAGTGGTGCGCTCACACCTACCGCAGGCAATGTGTCCGTCACCCCAGGACAAACCTTGGGCGAGCTCAGCCAAGACCAATTTGCCTATGAGCAGTATTCAGTGATTGATACGGTGATGATGGGTGACCGCAAGCTATGGGAAATCAAGCAAGAGCGAGAGCGCATTTATTCTCTGCCGGAAATGAGCGAAGAAGACGGTATGGCCGTGGCGGAACTAGAAAGCCAGTTCGCCGAAATGGACGGTTACACCGCGGAAAGCCGCGCGGGCGACATTCTTTTGCAAGCGGGTATTGCCGAAGAGCTGCACTTTGGCTTGATGTCGCAAGTCGCACCGGGCTGGAAGCTACGCGTGCTGCTCGCGCAAGCGCTGTTCGCCAATCCTGATATTTTGCTGTTGGATGAGCCGACCAACAACTTGGATATTCACACCATCAACTGGTTGGCCGGTGAGCTTCAGCAGCGCCAGTGCACCATGATTATCATTTCTCACGATCGTCATTTCCTTAACGCCACGTGCACACACATGGCCGATATCGATTTTGGTGAGCTTCGTGTTTACCCTGGCAACTACGATGACTTTGTCGCAGCATCCAGCTTGGCACGCGAGCAATTACTGGCCAGCAATGCCAAAAAAGAAGCCGAACTGAGTGAGCTGCAAGACTTTGTTAACCGTTTTGGGGCAAATGCCTCCAAAGCCAAACAGGCCAGCTCTCGTGCGAAACGCATGGAAAAAATCCAACTTGATGAAGTCAAAGCATCCAGTCGCGTGCACCCGTATATCCAATTTACGGAAAGTAAAAAGCTGCATCGTCAAGCGGTGGAATTGCGCGAGGTGGGCCATGCCTTTGACGATTCTCCCCTGTTCCGTGGTGGGCACTTCTTACTGGAAGCCGGCTCGCGCCTCGCGATTATTGGCGAAAACGGGGTGGGTAAATCAACGCTGCTACGCTGTTTGGTCGGTGAGCTTGCGCAAAGCGAGGGCACGATCAAATGGTCAGAGAACGCATCCATTGGTTACTGTGCGCAAGATAACAGCGCTGAGTTTGATAACGATCTCACCGTGTTTGAGTGGATGTCGCAGTGGCGTACGGCCAAGCACGATGATTTGATGGTTCGTGGCATTTTAGGCCGCTTACTGTTTTCGGCTGATGATGTGAATAAAAAAGCCAAAAGCTGTTCAGGGGGCGAGAAAAACCGCCTGATGTTTGGCAAATTGATGATGCAAGATATCAATGTGATTGTGATGGATGAGCCGACTAACCACATGGATATGGAAGCCATCGAGTCACTCAACAAAGGGCTAGAGCAATTCCCTGGCACCTTAATTTTTGTCAGCCACGACCGTGAATTTGTTTCCTCACTGGCGACCGACATTATTGAGATAAAAGATCAGCAATTGATCCACTTTAATGGCAGTTACGATGAGTACCTCGCCCATCTAGAAAAAGTGCGTGCCGTGGCTTAACGCTGAGACTCGCCAACACTTTGCCGCTGAGGTGCTTTATTTCAGCGGCGATCCTCGCTATACCTAGATCACGGTTCTCTTTTCTGCTTAATGGATGATCATGATGAAATACGCGGCGACCTTTCTGACGCTCTCAAGTCTTATTTTCGCAACACCAAGCTACGCACTGTTCGGCCAAGGCGATAAAACGACCGATGTGATGACGCAAATGGCGACGCAATTCGCGGATGACCAGGCCAGCCAATCTCCCCTTGTCCAGTCGATTACCGACCAAGTGGATGTAAGTTCAACGCAAGCCGCCAGCGGCGCCAGTGCATTGTTAGCGATGGCAGCTAATAACCTCACCGGTAACAACCAACAAGAGCTTGCCAATCTCCGCCCCGATTTAACGTCACTGTCTTCGCTCCTTGGCGGTTCAGGCGTCAGCAGCGGCATTGGCTCCATCAGTGCATTATACGACGTCACACAGCAGCTCGGGATTGACCCTGCAACGCTTCAACAATTTGTGCCCATTGTGCTTGAGTACCTTGGGCAACAAGGTGCCAGTCAAGGGTTGCTCAGTTCCCTAACCCAACTTTGGCCTTAACCTCACACTCGCTTTCCACACGCGGCCTTGAGGGTCGCGTGTTTATTTAACAAACCGGCAAGAAAAAAGCATCGAGACGCGTTATCATATCCGCCTTGTTGTTCAACGCCGTGTGATTATGCCTACCTTTTCTCTTTCTGCGATCCCCATCGGGATCCGCTATATGCTCCTCTCTGCACTCGGGTTCGCGCTCATGTCGGCCTGTGTGAAATATGTCAGCATCAACGGCATCCCAGTGTTTGAGATTGTGGCATCGCGAGCCTTGGTCTCGCTAATCATCAGTTATACCGATGTCAGACGCAAAGGCTTATCGCCTTGGGGCAACAACAAACCGCTACTTTTATTGCGCGGCGTATTGGGAACCATGGCATTGATGTGCGTGTATTATGCGGTAACGACGCTGCCACTCGCCGAAGCCACCGTGTTGCAATACACCCACCCAGTATTTACCGCCATCCTAGGGCTCGTGCTGCTTAAAGAGCGTTTACAAGGGGCGACGTTAGTGTGTATCGCCCTGTGTTTAACCGGGCTCTATATTATGGTGCAACCTAACCTCAATGCATCCATTGACGATGCACTTCCTACCTTTAGCGTGGTAGTGGCGTTAATGGGCGCATTCGGCAGCTCGATTGCCTATGTGATTGTGCGCAAACTCAGTCGCACCGAAGACAGCTCAGTGATCATCTTGTATTTCCCCATGATCGCCTTACCGGTTTCCACCGTGCTGATGTGGCCGTCTTTTGTAATGCCCAGCCTGTCACTGACCTTGCTGTTGGTGTTAGTCGGCGTCTTTACCCAAGTTGGCCAATACGGCTTAACTAAAGCGATGCAAACCCAACAAGCGGGACAAGCCTCTGCCTACGCCTATATTCAAATCGTGTTCTCGACATTAATTGGGGTATGGATATTTAACGAAGTGCCCTCGATCTGGACATATATCGGTGGCGGGTTAATTGTCGCTGGCGCGTTGTTCAATGCAATGGGGCATCGTCTCTTTAGAAGACGCGCGAGTGTTTAGTTTCGCGCCCGCTTAGAAATCAGATGACCGTGAGAGCGCGCTCTAAATAGACACCCACTCCCTCGTCGGGGAGAATGGCTGCTTTCCTGCCCCAGGCAACCAGCCTAAAGTGCGGTTATTCCGTGCGAATATGTCGAATAGCGCCACTGAGCGAGTCAACATTCTCTTTCAAGTTAGAGACAATCGGGCCTAACTGCTCAATTGCCTCATTCATGTCACTCGACAAGTTCTTTATATTCGATAAGTTGCCAGAAATTTCGTCACTGACAGACAGCTGCTCTTCGGTCGCTGAGGCAATCGAGGTATTGAGGCGATGTATTTCTATTGCCGACTCTTTGATTGTCCCCAAGGCGTCATTCGCCGTGGTCATATTCTCACGCGTGGATGAGATCTTTTCAGCATTAATACGAATAGTTTGTGTCGACTGCTCGGCTTTACCTTGCAGACCACCGATCATTTCCTCTATTTCGCCAGCTGACTTTTGCGTGCGCTGTGCGAGTGATCTAACTTCATCCGCCACCACCGCAAAGCCGCGGCCTTGGTCACCTGCACGTGCCGCCTCAATAGCCGCATTAAGGGCCAACAAGTTTGTTTGCTCAGCGATGTCTTTGATTACGTCCAAAACATTACCAACATTGGTCGATTCATCAGCCAATTCTTGAATGACTTCCGAGGTTTTCTTGAACTCCGTTTCCAAGCTACCGAATTCTAGCATTGTTTTGTCAAACACCTCTTTACTCGAACCAGTTTCTTGCTCGGTATTGCCCGCATATTTTTCCGCCATCGACGTATTTTCCGCGACCGTTGATAATGCAGAGGTCATTTCTTCCATCGCGGTCGCAGCCATTTCCAATTCCTGATTCTGCTGGCTCGACACCTTAGCGTTTTTATCCGTGATGTTCACCAAACTATCTGTGATCTGGGAAATCATATGGTTAACAGTATTGATTTTTTCAATGGTCGACGAATAGCTAGTGATAACTTTATTTACCGTGCTACCAATCGTGCCAATTTCATTATTTTTGCTATCATCAACACGCAACGTTAGATCTGAGTTGTCATCAACGCTTTTAAGGGTAGATGCCATTCTATCAATGGGGTTAACAACATTACGCTTGGTGACCACATAACCCAGTACAGCAATCACAACCACAACGGCCAACGAAATATTGCCAATGAGAACGGTTTTTTTCACGCTAGCCGCCGCCTGATTAAATTGCGCATTGGTTCGTGTTTCCAATGCCACAAAAAAACGCTCGATAGGCTTCATGATCTTTGCTTTTTCTTGGTGATATTGCGGGCTGTGTAACAAGTCGATCGCCATTTGCCTATCTGGCTCGCCACGAACGGTATAGTTACCGCTACTGTCCGGATAAAGCCCTTTGACCGCATTCATGGCTTTCACTTCCATATTCACCAATCCATCAGAGTTAGCCTGAGCTTTTTTAAGAAGATCAAACTCTTTCTCCGTAAAACCAAGCGCCTGCATACGCTGGTTTAACGCGATCTTCTCTCCATCAGGTTTTGGCTTTTGCCCATAATCTAATACTAAATCCCAATAAATGGTGTGATAATCTTCAGGGCGAGGTTTCTCTCCGTTGCGAATAGCGAGGATATCCATGTACATCTTTTCGTACTTTTCATCTCCCGTCACCACATACGTTCTACCCAAGCGGGTCAAGTCATCAGAGCTTTGCCTTAATTCATCGGCCGTTTGGTACGATTCATATCGCACCTGAGCCATTTCATCGACTTTATTCATCAGGCCGTTGAGTTGAATAATAGTTATAAAACTAACGACAATCCCTGCCCCAATAATAAAGAACACTAACTTCATGGTGTTATTGATGTTCATATCCAACTCCTGCCACTCAACAACAGACAACATCGACCAAAATGCCACTACCGTTTGATCGTAGAATAGATTCTCGCCATCAATTAAAAAAAGCTGGACAGGAAAAGTCTCGATATCAATTAGTTTTTGATTACTCGATAAAAATAAACGCAACGATTAATGTAGGGCCATAAAGTTAAGTGGCTCAGAGATACATTAAACTAGTCATTTCAATGAAAAAGCCAGACAGGCAGCATCGCCACTGGCACCACCGACGTTAACGTTCACGTAGGTCGACAAGCGCCAGCATGATGTTAGTTATAGGTGCCAGGCCGACGCGCGCCCGTTGGCAATGTCCCCCTATCCAACATAGTGCTGGGGCTTGTGTCATCGTCGCTGCCTGTGCGTAGGTCGGACAAGCGCCAGTGCAATGTCAGCCATCTATTATCCAAGCGGACTACGCGCCTCCGACATCGGCGCCAACGATTAACCTCGATCGTGACAGGCGCCCGTTGGCAATGTCCCCTATCCAACATAGTGCTGGGGCTTGTGTCACCTACGCTGCCTATGCGGCAGTGAACCCTGGTAAATCACATAACATCCAATTTGGAAATTTCTAAGCTGCCTGTGCGGCAGTGAACCAATTCTCGGACTCATTCGGCGGCATGACTCTTTTCTAAGCTGCCTGTGCGGCAGTGAACTAAAATACGACGTGATACAGCGCGAGATTCGCTTTCTAAGCTGCCTGTGCGGCAGTGAACTTTCATTCTGAGCTGTTAGATGCCTATAAAAATTTCTAAGCTGCCTGTGCGGCAGTGAACGCTCTGATGGTGGTTCCGATGGCGGGTCTGATTTTCTAAGCTGCCTGTGCGGCAGTGAACAATCATGATGGTAGTGCCTGGTCTGATATCGATTTCTAAGCTGCCTGTGCGGCAGTGAACGGCTCGTTGTTCCAGTTCGACGCGCGAGAGCCTTTCTAAGCTGCCTGTGCGGCAGTGAACATAGAATAAACCAATAAAAATAAGCTGCAACAGGCTGTTAGGGTAAAAATCATCTTTTTACCCTGTTAAAACTCACCTTTTGCAACTATTTGTATTTAAAGCACATTTTTAAAGAGCAAAAATAAAGGGTAAAAACTACCCTTTTTTGTTCAATTTAAAAGTGCGGTACGGTCGCCAATATTGACTGCCCATTCGCTTTGCTACTCAAACCATAGCAATCGAAGCTCCCATCTTGTGATGTGCTTTGCTGCTGCATCTCAATAAACAGCGGGAACTTGCTGTTTTTTTCTGGTGAACGTTGCTTGGTTTGCTGGCTATGCAAGTAAATAAACGGCAAGGTGCACAACGCTGTCGGCTTGCTTTGTTGCAAATCCGCTAAACATTCCACCAGCGGTTTGCCAGATTTTGCTGCCCATAGTGCGGCTTTTTGCTGCATATCCCGCTCTATTCGTTCGGGCGATTTCACCTGCTTGCGTACAAAGCTTACGTAAGTTACATCGTTTGGTACGGGTTTGATGCCTTTGATGTGTACATAGTCTTCTAACCGAGTTAGCCAGCGGTGGATATCCAACGTTTCCAATGTCGTTTGCTCTTTTGCAAAGAGACGCAACTTACTGCCAAGCGGAAACTTTGCTTGACGATAATCAGGAAAACCGACTGCAACCAGAGATTGGTTGCTCGCCACTTTGTGCTCCACCAAAGCAATGTGCACTTGTTGAAAGACGTTTTGCCACAGGAAGCCTACTGCGATGTCGGCGTCTGGCAATAAGGTGATCTCTTGGTAGTAGTTCATCACTGCCACCTATTTGTCACTTTCGCCAAAAACTCCACCACGCACTAATACAGCCATGACGTAATGTTCATCTTCTTCACGGGGCAAACTTTCACCGCGCGCCCACTTATCGAAGAAGGTATAAAAATCCTGCTTGTCTTTCGGGGTACGGAACGCCTTTCCTAAATTAGTGACAGCGCCATAGGGTTCAATGGCAATGGCTCCTGCACTTTGCTCTTCAGATGCGTAATCTGGGTACCAAGTATCAATGGAACGCAGTGCGTTACCAATTTTTTGTGAGTGCATCGCAGCATGTTCATTAACTGCATACAGGATTTTACTTTTCTTGGTTGTGCTGTTGCCTTTATCGAGTACTAACTCTTCACTGGGGTACACTTCTTGCGCTTTACCGACTTTGGCATAGCAGTCAATTTGCAGCATCAAATGTTCAGACTCGCTTGCTAAAGCTTTGGCAATACGTTCTGCCAAGCTATCAATATCCTGAGCATTATGATCAAAATGACGTGTACTAAATTGTTTGGCATCAAAAGTCCAAGTTTGCTCCGCTCCTTTGTTAAGCGCCTTAACTTGCACTTCAATGTCTTCTGCACCAACTCGGTTTCGCCATAGAAAACGGGCATTGGCAAGGTTGGTGGCATAGCGTTTCGCCAACTCAAAACATCCATATTTGGCAATGTACTGAGAAACCGCAGCACTATAACTCTGTTTGAACAGCGTATTGTTACATGCCGAAGGTTGGGCAAGCCCCCCTAATACTTTGAGTGTGAAATGGAGCTTCAAAGTATCGTGATCCTGCCCCAACGCACAGGCATCCACTCGCTGCAAATTTGGACTTTCAACTTTTGCATCGAGTTTAGCTGGATCTTTTTTGAAATCGCCTGCATCTTTCTTATTAAAGCGATTAGAAATCGTGCCACGTACCGATTTTTCTTGCAGGGCTAATGGTGTTGCTTGCTCTTTGGTTTCCCACTGGCATCCAAAGAGGTAACCATCCGATGGGACAAGCTTTTTTTCAAATGCGAGAACTGAGGCGGTATCGTTATTTTTAGCCATGAGATTGTTCCTTATTGATGTTCGTTGATAGCGTTAACTGGCTGACAAAGGTAAAGATCGTTTTCTAAATCGGGGTGGTATTGCCAAAGGATGTCATCGAGATGTTTGATTTTGTGCGCCATGACAAATTCACCCAGTGTGACCACACTTTCGGCAAAGCGATGCGGTACTGATGGATCGCGCTGATTTTTTGCCTCTCCTAATTTCGATATGCCCTGAAATCCGGTGGCAATAGGCACAATCCAGCCACTCGTCTTGCGCTGGCTATGCCAAACAACACTTTGGTCTTCAAGCTGTTTACAATGGTGGTGTACGGTGAGGTAACCCAGCAGCGCATCTATTGCGTCATCACCTTGCTGCATGGCGTCAATCATTAAATCGCGACGTTCAATCAGCACATAGCCTGGCATTAATTGGCCTAGGACTTGGGCAGTATCCTGCTCCGTAATCACAGATTTAACGGAGGACTTCCCAAAGGAAAGAACGTCGCCTCCTGCCACTTTCATCGTCGCGATCACTGCTTGCAACTGCTGGGTAAAGTCTGACTGCTGAACTTGATCTTCATTGCCACTCCACTCAATGACTAAAGAGACGTCTAAGTGGCAGCGTGGCTCCTCGATAAATGATGGACTTGTCAGTGGCGCTTCAAATTTGGACTGGTATCTAGAACCGTATTTTTTTTTGAATTGTCCGTCAAAGATACTCGGGTTTCTTGTTCCTAAAATAGAATTAACAAAATCGCCTTCGTCTTTATAAGTCTGTACATCACAACGGTGGCTCACCACCGCAGCACTATGCAGCATGAGATCGGATAAACCTGCTTGGCTGAGCTTGCGCTCTAAGGCATGCACAAAGCCTAACCATGCCGTCATGGCCGGAAAGCCAATAGTAAAGGGGCTTGAAAATGCATTGGCATTGTGAATTTTAAGATGCGGTAAAAGCAATACGTTCATCGCAAGTTCTCCTTATTGCTGGCAACCACCTCTTCTATTGCCAGCAGCTCTTGGTCTGCCAATGTGACGGGATTGGGGATCACTTTGCTGCGGCTGTAGTGATTGATTAAGCCACGGGCAATGTGGCGAGTGATTTTATCGAGCCACTCATCCTCTTGCTGACGCTGCTCTGCAAACTCTGGATAGAGCCAGATTTTTTGCTCCAAAGGCAACGCACTCGATAATTCACCGGAATAGTCTTCAAGAAACAGGCGCACTTGCCACATTTTTTCAATCACCAAATCAACGTATTGCTGAATGCGGTAGTCGCGCCCATCACGAATATTAATGTTGTTGTAGTCGGTGAGAAAAAGTCGATGCAGCGCTTCAAGGATTTCTTTGGCTTGCCAAGCGGTAAAACTCTCTTTAAAGAAATCCGTTTTCGGCAAACGAATATCACGCGGTATTAACTCCGGCGGTATGGACGATAACAAATAGTAAGTCTGGTATTTATTATTTAAACCAGAAATATTTTTAGGATGATCACCACCATGCTTTGTTACCGTAAGATCTGATAACGTTTTGTAACCCAGTTCATGATAATCATTGTTCTTTCTAGCTTTCTTCCCAGAGTAAGCTTGAGGTGAACGACTGGTAATCCAATCAATTTTGGCTTTCATATTGAAGACCAAACCAGCTGGTGTTAACAGAGAAAGTTGATGGTACTGCTCAAAACCAATAGGAAAATAAACTTGTTTTACAAACCTATCAGTGTCAACAGATTGCGAATAAATGCAATCAGTAAACATGTTCACAATATTCTCAAAAAACGCTCCACTAAGTCCGAATGTTTCGGCAAGCAATGCGACATTAGAATTTTTTAGGTACTCTAAAATATAAACGTCGTTTATTTTCAAAGACAGGAATTTGTAGACCTTCAATTGAGTAGCATTGATGTGTAGATCAAATAATGCCTCTGCATTACCACTTCGAAGATAGCCGTCTTGATATTTCTTAAAATCCGTAGAATACACTCTCGGATATTTACAAGAAGGATGACTCATTTTAGAAGGATGACTAATCACAGTGCCATGCTTGCTACCTTCTGCGATCTTTTTGATCACCCCGGCTACAGATTCGGTTTCAAAGTTAGCTACTTTATCATGAGCCATACCATCTTTAAAAAAGAAATATGCTTCTAACCTTTCAGCGTAAAAACGTTCTGAAAGCTCAATCAAAACTTCTGCTTCCTCACTAGAAATATCAAGTAAACTCCACAGCTCATCCAGTTTTGGATGACTAATTTCACACATAAATTTAAAAGTATTCTCATATTTGAATGTTGTCGCTCCTTCATTAATAGAACTAGTCATCAATAAACAGGCATCACACTCAGGAATCGACTTAGGCAAATAACTCTGCGGGCTAAGCCTCAACACCGCATCCAAGACCTTAAAATAGTCAGGTTTTTCTTTACCGTTATTGTCATTTTTTTTAAAGGCTAAATCCGGTCTGTTTTTTATCAACCTGTCTAGACTTTGTTTTACTTCACTCTTTTCTTTTTCCATTATTTGACCTTAACCAATCCTAGTTGGTCGTTGTAGCTATATTGCTGGTTACCTTCACGGTAGATAAAACTGATTTCGCTATAGCGCACTGACGTGGCAAACTCTTGCTCAGGACTTGGACTGTATAAACGGACTAACTCACTGTAATCACGCTGTAGCCAAAGTTTTTGTTGTTGCTTTGGTGTCAGTGGCAGATGTTCAATATTCAAGGTGCGTTCAATCGGGTGTAAGCCGCCCGGTTCTTCACGCAAACAAAACTCGATGCTGCGCTCTTTTTTAACTAAGTAGATTTGGACTGTAGGTTCACTTTTACGAAAGCGTTTGAAGTGTTGCGGTAGTGCGGTCAGCCACCAGTAGCCGTGAATATGACCGTGCAGATGCTCATACCAACATGACTGCGGCGATCTACTCCGACGATTGCGGTTGTATCTATCCTGACGACTGTTCTTGGCTTGCTGTGGTTTGCCAATTTGATCGATGCCAAGGGTTTTCGCGGTGGCAAAGTGCTCTAAATCCGCTAAGTTGTTGCGCGGTTCGAGCACTGCTCGCTTTTGAATACGGACAACGGCATTGACCGCATGCAACAGCGACTTTTTATCCACTAACTCAGATAAATCATGAGTGGCAAATTGGGTGGCGCTGTCTGTTTCATAGCCGGGATGATTAAATACTCGCTCTACTCCTCCCTTAAAGCCTTTAACGTTGTATTGCAACAAGCCAATGTTTGGCTCCAGAACCTCGCCATCACGATGCCTGCGTACCCGACCTGCCATTTGAATAATCGAACGAAAAGATGAGGGTTCAATTACCGCCCAGTCAAAGTCATGATCACGCCCCACTTCTTCAACTGGGGTGGCAACCAGAATAAAAATCAGGTTTTTCGCTTGGCAAGCAGTTAGGTGTTCACGAATCACTGGATGAGCARATGCACAGGGCAGTTCATCCGCTTTCTCTTTGCGTTTGAGTACTTCATCCAAATGCTTTTCTTGCTCATGGCGTAGCAACAGCACTTGCTGGCTGTGATAAGCCATACAGCGCACTTCAGTATCGGAGGGCCAATCACAGCTCAGTAGATATTGGGTTAATTCGACGCAAGGTTGAATATTGGCAACCCGAACCACGCCAAACGATACTCTTGTTTGGCTTTCTGGCTCTAACGTGTTGTGATGCTGGTGTTTAGCTAAAACCGCTTGCTTGACTATCTCGAAATACTGCTCTTCTAGCGATTGTTCATTTTGTTTAATGCATGGAATGATATCGGCCTTTCTCTTCGCGACCTGCTGTTTTAACTTATCCACACGTTTAGACACAAAGCGTTGCTGGAAAGCCTCATAAGCAGCTAAATCAGCATCATCGCAGCCCACCATCTGAACATCAGCGCTAAATTCATCGACATAAACACAATTAACAGTACTGACTCGATCACGGCTAGCAGCAAAGACTTTCCATCCTTGACGATAGGCATTGTATAAACCCAATGCTAAATCCGGCAGTATGGTGGCAGAGGAAATCATCACTTTGCGCCCCAGCATGGCTGCCAGATGCACTAATCGGCCAATCGCAATCAGATCATCACCGGTAAAGTCGTCAATTTCATCAATCACCAAGTCGGATGACATTAAACGTAAACAGGGCAGAATATAACGGCCACCGCGTTTGGTTTCGGTTGCAGCCATAATATGATCGATGGTGCATACCAGTACTGGGGCATAAAGAAGTTTTCGATCTTTTTCTTTGGTTAAAACGGTCGTGAGCTCTTCTTCAGGTAGCACACCTTGCCAATATAGAACATCGTTTTCATCTTGAAGACTTTCCAAAGACTCAGAGCCAGCATCTGCTTGTTCTGGTTCAATGTCGTCTTTTTCAACCGCCTTACCCGATTGATGTAACTCTGAAATGGCTTTAGAGCCAATCAGCACTGCTAAATCGCTCTCTTGCAGTTTGAGCCGTTCTTTGTATTCGTCGCCGGTTTGCAAAGTGAGTGTGCGCAAGCCAAGTGCCAAGATAAATCGCAGACTTTCGCCCTCTTCAGATAACGCCTGCATAATTTTGGCGTTGGCGATGGTTTTTCCACAACCGGTACTAGCCATGTTCACCACAAAATAGCCTTGGCTTTTGTCTTCCGTGTGTTCTCGCCACTCGTTGATTTTGCGTACCGCTTTGTCTTGCCAACGGAATGCTTTAGGCGTGTTGGCCTTAGGTGTAAGCTCGCTAAGCTCGGTGGCTTTGAGCGGTTCGGTTTCAAAAAACGGCAGTAACTTCACTGTGTTCACCGCAACTTTAGCGACATTCACTAAGTGCTCATCCAGCTTTTGTTTACGTGCTTTAGTAGTGGGATCGGTGTTGGCGTACAGCTCTATCGATGTATTCCATTGATGATCATTAGGTTGTGAAGAGTAATAGTGGTCACCTAGCATCAGACACAACCTTGCATGGTGTAGAATCCCTCGCCAACTACCATCATTGATTGCCTGATCGAGTAAAGGCAGCTGATGCAATAGATCCTTTGCGCGGCGTTTTAGCTCAGTAAGCCAAGTCGAGGAATTAGAAAGCAGCCCTAACGGAAATTCAAAACATTTCGGCAGCAGTGCGTTGTACTCATCAAAGCGGTTTTCATAACCCCATGCAGGGGTAATTCTAGCCAACAATTCCTCTAAAGAAGCATTACCTACTTCTCGCTGGTTATTACATAACGCGTCTTCTTTTGGCAAAGGTAATCGATGATGAGAAACAATCAACCAAGCAATTAACGCTGCTGCTGTCGGTAATTCAGAAAGTGCTTTTTCTCTTGGTAATTCATTGATTTTAAAACAAGATTCATCAATACCTTGATTGATAAGAGTCGCCAACCAAGCCTCATCTTGAGATTGGTGTATTGGATTATCGACAAATTGATGGAATAGAAGACAAGATATCCACTCATGACGTAGCGGGTCACCTTTATGCTTAGTTTTAATTTCTGGATTTAACTTTTCCTGAAAAAGTAAAGAGGCTTTACCCCAATCGTGCAGCAAAGCGGCCATGCTCGCGAGTGATTTAATCAGTGGTAAATATTTCCAGTCATTTTCATAGTCACTGTTAAGCAAATTTTTCTCTGTACTATTAACAGGCACATATCCCTCTGCATTAAATTTATTTTTATTTCCCACCACCCATAACAACTGGCTGCGTGAGCGAGAACGAACCCAATGACAACTGACCGCGGTGCTGCGGCTGGCGGTTTTGCTCAGCATTTTTCGCACCGTATTTAAGCCATCTTCGGTGATCAGCGTTTGCCAGGTGTTATCACCAATTCGGTTGGCAAAGGCATCAAGCACGCGGCGGGTTTTCTTCAGTGCCTTTTTCTCGCACTGAGAAATAAAGGTCACCATCATCGTTGCGGCTCCGTCATCTCATCGTCGGCGTCATCTTGCAACGCAATGGCTTTGATGGTGTTGAACATAAAGTCCATCGCTTTGTGTTCAATAAAGGCTTGCAGAACTTGCTGGCGAAACTCTTGTTCGGTGGCGTTTTCTTTGGCGCATATAAACGCCCAAGGCAGCACGATGGCATCTTTGATTAGGTCCGCGGCATCAAACACCAGCGCGCCGCGACGGGTTTTGCCATGCATCACCGCAAATCCGTGCGGGATCCCAAGCACCCATAAACAACTCGCCGCCAAGCCATAAGCTAGGTAGTTGCCATGATTTAAAAAGCGGTTGGCGAGATCGTCCGCCTCATGCTGACGTTTAAAACCGTTTTTTTGAGTACGGTTCGCCGCGTGTTTGTAAAGCGCTTTGGTGAGCTGCGCTTCGGTAAGCAATAAATCCGCCGGCTTGCTGGCTTTGTCAGTTCGCGCCACAAAGGTATCGAGTGCGCCGGCCAATTCGGCCACATCAAACCCTTCAAGCTTGAGCTCACGGCTCGCTTGCCAGACCTGCTTTAAGTAACTCAGGCGTGCCAGCTGAAAAGTTCGCGCAGCGTCCAATCGCTTTTGATCATCAAACCAAAATGACAACCACCCTTGTAGATATTCAGTAGGTCGATACTCGCTTTGCGGTGTAAACCACTCAACCTCAGTTGCCATATGCAGTGGTGTACCGCCACCTCCGCAGAAGCCAACCAGCACGCCCGCTTGCGAGAGCATACGCATCGCCGCTTGAGTGATTGATGTGCCAGTCCCGAGCAACAACACCGTGGTATTGGCAATGGGGATATTAAAGTAGAGGTTTTCGCGTTTCGCCTCCGCCAAGTACAACACACGCCCATCTTTTTGCATCACACGGCAATGCTCGAGGTAGTACATATTGGCGCGTTTAGAATGAAGGATGGTTTTAAGATCCGAGGGCGAGAGATCGTCCATGGGTGTCCCTTTCGTGATTGTCCGAGTGACCAAGCAGATCACTCACAAGCATTGGAAAGGTAACAAAAATAGCAACGCATGCCCGTGAAACAAGGCACAGTTTAGGGTTTGAAGGAAGATCGCATTCTGATGTCTGTGCGATTGTTATGCGAACCAGATAATACTAATCAGCCAAGATTGCTCGAGATTACTCGGTATGATAAGTGGATTTTGACCCATAAAAACTTATCATATATGATAAAAAGAAGTAAGAGATGAACTGGAACATTGTTTTTTACCCAGGCGTGGAAGAGAGCATTCTCAACATGCCTCCTAAGATTCAAGCGCGAATGCTCAAGCTGCTTTAACTAATAGAAAAACATGGCGCAAACTTAGGCCCTCCTCACACAGAATCAATAGGTAACGGCCTGTTTGAAATTCGTGCCAAAGCAAAAGAAGGGATCGGACGCAGTCTATTCTGCTATTTAGACGGCCCCAACATCTATGTCCTTCATGCATTTGTGAAGAAAAGCCAAAAGACACCAAAGAACGACTTAGCATTGGCAACAGGGCGTATGAAAGAGGTGAAAAGTGAATAGCCTACAAGCACTAAAAGCGAAAGCATTGCAAAACCCAGACGTGAAACAAGCATACGATGAATTGACGCCTGAGTTTGAGTTGATCGATATGTTACTCAGTATGCGTAAGCAGGCCGGGCTAACTCAACAGCAGGTTGCAGAACGTATGGGGACGAAAGAAGGCAATATTTCTCGACTTGAAAAAGGGAAAGGTAATCCAACCCTTAAAACCCTGCTTAGCTATGCAAAAGCATGCAATTGCAAGCTTAACTTTGGCTATAAACATGCGTCAAATTGACGTATATGGTCATTGCTAGTCATACGCTTTTATTGACCTTTAACCATCCCCTAATTCCTCGATGCCACGACCGCTAACAATGAACTGACATAAAAAAACAATTATTTTCAGTGTCTAAGCTGCCTGTGCGGCAGTGAACATAGCAAAGAATTTGAAGGAGGATCGCATTAGTAGTGCGTATGTCAGTAGTTATCAATCACAATGTGCGCACTAACCAATAGTGAAATGGTTAATAATGTCCATTTCTTTATGAGGAACACCAATGATATCAATTGCATGGCGTCGGATAAGATAAAAGACAAGATGTTGTCCTTCAGGAAAGCAATAGTATCCGTCTTCAATGTCTGTTCTATGCTGGCCTAGTTGCGGGTTCTCTGCTAGCCAGTTAAACCGCGTAGCTAGGCGCTTTAAATAAGTGTTACGCTGTGCTTTTCCCCATTTACGCTCAGTGTAACGACCAATATTTTTAAGATCATCACGTGCTCTGGGCGTAATACGAACCTGCTTTTTTTTTGGCTCGCCGTCAAGATTCTGTGTCCAAGTCGTTAATCAGTTCATCCATTGAAAAGTCATCGACAAACGTATCACTGGCTGCCTGTTGAGCCCCCTCATCAAGATGTGCGCGCAACACATCCAGTTTGGTTTTGCGTTCCTCAAGCGTGCGTAATGCATCACGAACAACCTCGCTAGCAGAGCCGTACCGGCCACTTGCTACCTCGTTTTTAATAAACACTTCCCAGTGCTCCCCTAAGCTTAAACTTGTTGTTGCCATAACTATCGCACTTATTCATAAATATGAATAATGAATATAGCGCTTTTTGTAAGTGACTCCCAACTTTTTGACTCATATTGATTCAGCCGAACAACGTTGGATTTACAGCAGCACACATAAGACTTCTCATTCAATCCTTTCTAAGCTGCCTGTGCGTAGGTCGGAGAAGCGCTAACTCGATCGTACAAGCTAGGTGTGATTTGCACCACGCGCAGTGCAACTGGCGCCTCCGACATTGAGGCCAACGATTAACCTCGATCGTGACAGGCGCCCGTCGGCAATGTGCATCTATCCAACACCGTGCTGGGGCTTGTGTCACCTACGCCAATGGTATTATCGGGCCAAAAGTGGCTATTCCGATAACCAATGTACGCCAATGGCACCGCCGATATTAAAATGGTGTGTAGGTCGGACAAGCGCCAGTGCGATGTCTGTCATGTATTACCCAAGCGGACTGCGCGCCTCCGACATTAAGGCCAACGATTAACCTCGATCGTGACAGGCGCCCGTTGGCAATGTCCCCTATCCAACATAGTGTTGGGGCTTGTGTCACCTACGCTGCCTGTGCGGCAGTGAACGTAATTCGCTACCCCCATCACCGAGCGAGACATTTCTAAGCTGCCTATGCGGCAGTGAACTCGTCCGTCGTGACGAGTGCCAAACGTCATAGTTTCTAAGCTGCCTGTGCGGCAGTGAACAGCACAAAAGAACGCGTTCAATCGCATTGGGCTTTCTAAGCTGCCTATGCGGCAGTGAACAATAGAATAACTTAATAATCGTCAGTGACAACAGGCTGTTAGGATAAAAATGGCCTTTTACCCTTGTTTAAAAGGGGATTCCGTAACTATCTGTATTTATTGTTTATTTTTAAATAGCCAAAAAATAAGGGTAAGAAGGCGCCGATTTAGCGCCCGGTTTGGCGGGATCATGAACCGATGGTGAAGTCCTCGTGCAGGGCTTTCCAATGATCACGTAGCATCGCTTTGTGCTCCGTTAACATCGGTAATTGCTTAAGTTGATTTGGCCACATATTTCGCGCCAGGTTGATCGTATCCAATAGGTGCGGTTTGATCATTTGCCACGGCACACCCACATCTTGCGACCAGCGTTCGAAATGGCTCAAACCAATATCATACCAACGCTTGCTTTTCGCCATTTTCAACGCAATGTTGTCATATTCAATATAAGGCTGCGTAAAGACCACATCATAAAGCGGTGCTAGACGCGGCAACATGCGATCGGGGTAACAGATCGTCCAATTTTTTAAGTGCGCATCGCCGTTCCCGAGCAAGATATTAATCAGCAGCCTGCGTGCCATTTGCTGTATGTCTTCTCGCCCATTAGCGCTCTCGCGATATAACACTTTTCCCAACTGCTCATAGTTCACTTTTTGATATTTATCTGAAGGATATAAGCCAAATACCTGTGCAAAATCCTCCGCATGTATTCGGCCGTCGGGTCCGCGATCAAAGCGTTGTATGCCATACGCAAGAGGCTCGTTTGGCAGCTGAATATTGGGTAACCCCTCTAACTCAGCCACATTGATCAAACGTCTTTCGGGAACCACGGCGCCGGCCTGCGCAGCGAGCGTCATACATGTAAACTCGTTGAGAGGCACCCCTTTATGTACGGTTGAGGGCGTTTTTATGATCCATGAGTCTTCATTGGCGTCGTGATCAATATGGTACCGCCCATCACGGTGCGATGAAGAAAACTTCATTTGTACGCCGGCTAATGAGAATTTGCTATCAGCATGCTTAACATCAATCTGCTGCGGCGCGGTTGAAAGCCTTTGCGCCAATGCCCAACGCGGTAACTCTCCAGCTTTAATTGGCGTCGCCACAATAGCACCGGGCAGGTTTTTACCCATGTATGCCAGTATCGCGAATTCATTGTTTGTGTGACACTGTAATGCCTTTGACACGACATCTCGTAATGCGCCTTCAGGGAGCAAGTTGGAGAGCACTGGCGGCAGTTTGTCCGTGCGAATTTGTGGTGTGCGTAAGTATTGCGGATCGCGACGTTGCCTCAACGAAAAGGTTAAACGCTCATGCTGAGAGGTGGCGATAAACGCTGGGTTGAACGTGAGAATATTCTTCCCACCCGCGTAGTGGGTGACAATCGCTACGTCAACGCCATGCAGTTGAATGTTTAGTCCCTCAACCTTTTCACTGGTTTTGGTCATCGCTACGCTCCGTCCCTAACCAAAAGTCGAGATCGTCGTTATCATCATCTTTATAACGACCGAGGTTTACCGGCTCATCGATCGTCTGAGACGTTTTGGGCGTAAGCGTTAATGTCAGGTCGAGCCCTTCGAGCACACGCAGCAAGGTCGATAGCCGGACATCACTCCCCGCCTCTACTCGCTGGTACTGCTGTTGTTTCATGCCAATACGCATGTACATGTCAGACTGCTCTAGTCCAAGTGACTTGCGACGCGCTTGCAATGCACGCGCGATATCTTTTAATGACGCCATGATACCCTCAAACAACTTTAATGTTGTACTACAGCCTATATACAACATATTAGTTGTCATTTAAGGAATTACAACATATTCATTGTTTAATAAGTCACAACATCAAGACTAGCATGGTGCATTTACATCGTTTGATATAAGCGCCAATCGAGCCAGGCGCCCGTTGACAGTTTTATATATCCAACACCGTACCGGCGCTTGTGTCACCTACGCTGCCTATGCGTAGGTCGGACAAGCGCCAGTGCAGTGTCAGCCATCTATTACCCAAGCGGACTGCGCGCCTCCGACATCGGCGCCAACGATTAACCTCGATCGTGACAGGCGCCCGTTGGCAATGTCCCCTATCCAACATAGTGTTGGGGCTTGTGTCACCTACGCTGCCTGTGCGGCAGTGAACTTCAAATTGTTCGTAATGGCTACATTCTGTCCTTTCTAAGCTGCCTGTGCGGCAGTGAATCCTTGCTGGCAAAGTATTCAACGAGGGACTGATTTCTAAGCTGCCTGTGCGGCAGTGAACACTAACACCACGCCGGATTTACTCGGCACGTCTTTCTAAGCTGCCTGTGCGGCAGTGAACAGCCATTGCTCGTTGTTGAGCTGTTTTTGAGTTTTCTAAGCTGCCTGTGCGGCAGTGAACTGCTCTGGCCAGATTAACGCTTGATACTCATCTTTCTAAGCTGCCTGTGCGGCAGTGAACAAATAAAGCCCCGCGAGGCGGGGCTTTTTTAATTTCTAAGCTGCCTGTGCGGCAGTGAACTTTGCCTATCACCTTACAGAGATATTCAATCTTTTCTAAGCTGCCTGTGCGGCAGTGAACGCTATGAAGTAAGAACTGGTGCCACGATCACCTTTCTAAGCTGCCTGTGCGGCAGTGAACTTCTACCTACCACTGCCGCCTGATGGGTTTTTTTTCTAAGCTGCCTGTGCGGCAGTGAACAAAGATCCCGACAACCGCGAAGCAGTGACCGAWTTCTAAGCTGCCTGTGCGGCAGTGAACCGCAGGCATGGCGAGCGAAAAACCAAGAATTATTTCTAAGCTGCCTGTGCGGCAGTGAACAATAGAATAACTTAATAATCGTCAGTGACAACAGGCCGTTAGGATAAAAATGGCCTTTTACCCTTGTTTAAAATGGCCTTTCTTAACTAGCTGTATTTATTGTTTATTTTTAAATAGCCAAAAAATAAGGGTCATAAGGGGTTTAGGCATCCCCACTTATTGATCCGCGTTGCTCAACGTATACGTAATTATTAGTCCAATGCGAGGAGGAGACTATGCGACTGACTGAACCTGGTGACGTAGACCGGATCATTGAAATGGCGTGGGAAGATAGGACCCCGTTTGAGGCGATTGAAGCACTCTATGGGCTACGCCAAGATGATGTGATTGCTTTAATGCGACGTGAATTAAAACCGCGTAGTTTCAAAGTATGGCGTGCGCGTACACGTGGTCGCAAAACCAAGCACACAGCCCTGCGTTCCAGGAGCGTGATGCGTAGCCATTGTAAGACACAATACAAGCTTAAAGCCGCCAAAAAGTGACCATGTTGACGATAAGTGACAGCATCACCGCATCAGAATATGGGTGAATACAGTCTCTACGCGGTGTTAAACCAAAGTGACAGCCAATTTGTCACTTTCTTGTAACACTCATCCACCCCGTCCCAAGCTCAACAGACCCATACTATAATCTTTATTTTCAATAAGTTACCAAGTTAAACACCGACTAATCCAACCGGTTATCCACAGTTTCTGTTGATAGTAAACGCGGAACGATAAACTTATTTTTTATTTTATTATCAGAACGTTAAACACAAAAAACGGTTTTTTATAGAAAATTCTTGACGGCTGGGCGGATAAAGGTGCAATCCATACGGTTAATCGAGCCAACGGCGTGCTACTTCCATCAATAACTTATCTTTAAAAGGGTGAGCCAATAATGTCACGCCATAAGGTGTGTTTTGATGCTCAAATAACGGGATAGTGAGCTGGGGTAAGCCACATACATCCGCCAGCGCCATGAGTCGTCGCTGGGATAAGTTGAACGCATCACCGTCTGACGCATCCGCATCACGAGGTAAAATGGCGCCCGGTGTGGATGGGATCAGTAATACTTTATCGCTTGGCCACATGGCACAAACGGTATCTCTCAACTGCTTGCGGGTTTTCTTCGCCTGATAATGCGCTTTGTAGTCGACAGCTTGTAAGCGGTCTAAATACTGTTGGGTTGAGGTGGGCAAATCAAGCTTGGCCTGTTTCAACCATGCGCCATACATCAACAGAAACTCTTGGCTGGCAATTGACACCTGTGCATTCTCAAGCCGCGACAGCACCAGTTTGTTCATGGTCAACGTCGACTCTTGCGGTAAGCTTAAATGCTCAAGATGCTGGTAGACCTGCGCCATCGCTTCATCGCTGTAGAATAACGCAAAAACCGCCTCGGCGATGACCACGCCTTGGATATTCGTCACGGCGGAGGACGGCTTGGCCACCAGCTCTTGGAACTGACTTAGCGGGCCAAGTGCCGCGCTGCACACACCTACATTATCAAAGGTTTCCGAGACAGAGATGATCCCCTGGGTATCGATAAGGCTTGGCGTGGGACGATATCCGAACAGTCCACAGTGTGCAGCAGGGATCCGTACGCCGCCAAATGCATCGTTACCAATGCCCAAATCCGCCAGCTTTTTTGCCACCGCCACCGCGATACCTGCGTTTGCCCCTCCGACGCGGTATTGGCGAAAGTGAGGATTGCGAAGCTCCGCATAAAACGGATTAAAACCGGTAATACTGAAGCCTAAAGGATCCATTTGCAGCTGCCCAATCAAGCTGGCGCCCTGGGCCATCATGGTTTTGACAACCGCAGCGTCTTGGCTGGCGGCGGTGCGTCCCTCAGACCATGAGGGGATCCCGATACCAGCGACATGTTCCTCAACAGACACCGAGTGGGACACTGCCAGTTTATAACGCCGAAACACCCCATTTAGGCTGTCTTGACGTGGTGGATCGAACGGGTGCGCAAACATCGCTTGATCGAGCATGTACACAGGCCTCATCAGTCACGCTTATTACTTATTGATCAGTGTAATACATGTGCGTGAAATCAGGCGCTATTTCACGGTTTTCCGCACTGATATCTTGAGCGTGCCCACTCGCGGTCTGCGATCTCGCTATCGATTTTCGTGCGAGGCAATGATTAAAGCGATGTGAGATGCGTGCCTAGTCGCGATACTGTTTATAAGTTTACCGCGGTTAAACCTGGTACTTGTCGACAGGATTGTTCAAAAGCGCTGAGTTTGGGCGCCAAGTCAGCACTAACGAAGGTGTGTTCGAGTATTTGTACCTTACGTGCCAACTGCCAACTATCCACCGACGCCCCCTGCCCGTAAGGAATGGCATAAACATGAAAGTGCTGACGCTGTGCTACGTAATCCAAGTTTGGTGGCACACGGAGAGGCTGATAGCCCTGATTAAGGTAGATATAAAACTCGCCCATACAATTCGCGACCACATATGACCCTTGCTCACTGCGTAAGGCCAAGTAAGGCCGTGCGGTCTCTGCATATTGATTGATATGCCACTGATTCGCGTCAGGGTTAAGCTGAATCATCGGGGCAACGGGTATCGCTGGTGCAGGCGCCGCCTGAGGCTGAGGCTCATTATTCGCTTGCGTGGGCTGAGACTCTGAGGGCGCTGGGTCGATAATACGTACACGTTGTGCGGTCTGGTCCTGATCTTGCCCCCAAAAGCGGTCAACCCATTGCTGCCATTGGCCCAATGGGCTTATCAGCAGCGCCATCATGGCCCAAGACACAAGCACCCAGCGCCAAGATAAACCAGGTTTGGCTGGCTTTAATGTCACTGGTGTCGCTTTGCGAGTGAGATCAGTTTCCAATTGCTCTGCGCGCGATAGCGCTTCTTTTAACTCACGGTTCACCTGTACCAGGTCTTTTTTACGTTGGTCCTGCTCGCCCTGTAACGCGTGATGCTGAGATTCCAATGAGTGATGCTGTCGCTCAAGCTTTTGGTATTGCTCGCGCCATTGGCGATTATCAAATTCGAGTTTGGCAATTTTGGCTGTCAAGTGTGCGGGGATTTGAGTATTGGCTTGGCGAGACTTCAATGTTCGATTTTCTTGTTGTAGCGCCGCCAGTTCTTTTTGTAGATGCGCAATTTGGCTGCGCAATGCTGCCTGACTGGCACCACTTAGCGGCTGACCCAGCGCACTGCCCTCGCCTTTACCTGACTTAACCGCTTGATAGGCTTCACTGACCAGCTGCATTAGCCCCGTACTGCCTCCTTTATCTGGATGTACGCGGCTAGAAAGTCGCTTATAGCGCTGTTTTATTTGCTCGGCATTGTCGCCAGCGTTCACGCCTAAAAGTTCGTTCCACGTGGTCATGCTGCTGCTCGTTATCCTACTCGTTGCCTGTCCAGATTAGCCAATTTATCGGCCAATGTGGGAAAAAATTAACCCCTTTCATCTTGTTTTCAAGTTAACAAACTCGGCGAAGGCATGCGTCGACATCTCTGTTGTTAGAAAGAAATACTAAAAGTTTGTGTTTTTTGCCATTAAGAAAGAATTATTCCCCATTCACTGATTTTTGCATTGCATTCATATTTCTGTGATCTATCATACTTTCCGTCATGACGACGTTCCGATGAAGACAGCAGGAGAGAGGTGGCTGACGCCATCCGCCGAAGAAGTAAATCTTTCAGGCACTTAATTGTATGGACTGCTGTTGGAGGAGACTCTGGAGAGACCCGTTAGTTCGGGCGCCGAAGGAGCAAGCTTGTTTTCAAGTGAAACTCTCAGGCAAAAGGACAGAGGAGATACCCACCCCAATATGTAGCACTTTTGTTAATATTAGTGTGGTCTATCTCCTCCTTTGATGTTTAAAGGGGGAATGAATGCCATTTTTTTCGCAACTACCAGATATACAAACACTTCTAGCCACCATTGACGACTGGATATGGGGGCCACCGCTTCTTTTGCTACTCACCGGTACGGGGCTCTTTTTTACAGTACGGTTAGGGCTACTCCAACTCCGTCGCCTGCCGTTTGCGCTCAAGCAAATCTTTAAGCCGTCGAACGCCAAAACCCAAGGGGATGTTTCAGGGTTTGCGGCACTGTGTACAGCCTTATCCGCAACCATAGGTACCGGAAATATCATCGGCGTGGCCACCGCCATTTCTCTTGGGGGCCCAGGAGCACTGTTTTGGATGTGGCTCGCCGCCTTTTTGGGCATGGCGACTAAGTACGCCGAGTGTCTACTCGCGGTGAAATACCGTGAGGTCGACCATAAAGGCAACATGCTTGGTGGCCCCATGATGTACCTTTCTAAAGGTGCCGGTAAACCCATTCTCGCCAAGCTCTTTGCTTTATTTGGACTGGGAGTGGCATGCTTTGGCATAGGCACCTTCCCACAAGTGAACGCGATTAGCAGCGCGGCGACCCACTTATTTAATATCCCAACAGCCGTTGTTGCAGCCCTGTTAACCGTGCTCGTCGCCTCAGTCACCTTGGGTGGCGTCAAATCCATTTCCGCCGTCGCCGCCAAGATTGTGCCTGTTATGGCAGTGCTTTATGTAAGCGCGTGCTTGTGGGTCCTCGTGGCAAACGCCGAACAACTACCACAAGCAGTCAGCCTGGTGTTTGAATCTGCTTTCAACGGCATGGCCGCAACCGGAGGCTTTGCGGGTGCCGGCWTGATGCTTGCGATTCAATCAGGTATTGCACGTGGGGTATTCTCTAACGAATCTGGCCTCGGGAGTGCGCCCATTGCCGCGGCCGCAGCAAAAACGGACTCCTGTGTTGAGCAAGGCTTAGTATCAATGACTGGCACCTTTATCGATACGCTGGTGATTTGTACCATGACAGGACTGACCTTGATCCTAACGCAATCTTGGTCTGGGGAGCTCGCAGGCGCCGCCATGACCTCACATGCGTTTGCGGTAGGGATGGAAAGCAGTGTTGGTCCGGTGCTGGTCAACATTGGCCTATTGTTTTTTGCCTTCACCACCATTTTAGGTTGGCACTATTACGGCGAGCGCTGCGTCGCGTACCTGTTTGGCAAAAAAGCCATTTATATCTATAAGCTATTCTTTATCGGCTTAATTGCATCCGGTGCCTTTATTCAATTGAATACGATTTGGATACTGGCCGATATCGTCAACGGCTTAATGGCGATTCCTAACTTGATTGGTTTATTGCTGCTGCGCAAGGTGGTCATTGCGGAAACCCAAGCTTACTTTGCCACACTAGACAACCGGACTCGCGCAACCAATGTACCGAGCCAAGAAAACAACGCCGTTGTTGATGCACAGTGAAAGTGATTAGCGACTCGCTAAGAAGTTGAACAGCGGATAAAAAAGCCGACGTGTCGACGCGTCGGCTTTTCTTTTCTGCTCATTGTTCGCGTTCACGCATTGCATCGCGTTTACGCATAAAACGATTAGGCGTATTGACGCTGCGCTTCATCAATACCCAGTTTGCCTAAAATCGCACGCGGGTTGACAAAATTGCTCACGCTTACGTCGTGCTCGACTTTATCGCCCACGGCAACAAATTCGTAGTTTAGCGACTGTGTGGCTTGTTTATCCCACACCCCATCACCAAAATAAATGCGCCGCTCAAAATGGACACCGTAATCTTGTTTGGCGCGGAACGCAGCCAATGCCATCACTTCGCTACGACTCATCGCATCTGAACACGAAGAAAAAACAATACCGTCAATATTAAAACCAGCGGCTTTAAGCTTCATCCGTGCGGTCTCTTCCCAGCCTCCTGTTGCTATCGCCAAGGCAACGGTCGGCATATGACGCATCTCATCAATAAATGCTACCGCACCTGGCAACGGCTTTAATCCGTGGTTAGCAATTGCGCTGGCCAGTTTATGCGTAAATACGCGCTTAATTTCTCGAAACAACATGATCTTTTCGCGCTGAAGATCATGACTATCAATCAGCTCTTCAATGATCCCCGCATCGGTGACATTGGTGTAGCCACCCCAATCATCCGGCACCGTTAAACCGGTAACTTCATAAACAGCTTGACTAAAACACTCGTGGTCCATTTGGCAGCTATCGACCAGCGTGCCATCCACGTCTAACATAAATAAATTTTTCACGCGCATTTCCTCAAACCCCGTTGCGTCCCACAAGCGACCGACTTGTGATTTGATCTGGCGCTTTGCCGTTCTTTGTCTTGGATACCTAGCCAACACAACGGGCATTATAACATTATTTTTACATTTTGAACGACTATCGGCCGCTATCATACGCCCATGCTCACGCAGCGCAACTGACCACGCCACGTGCAGCGACATCAACAAAATTTTTGAACAAGTTTAACGAATCTGTACGCTGGTGTTCATTATGAAAGTCTCTAGACTACATCGAGTCAACAAAACAACCTCATGGGCAAAACGCCATAAACTGTAAGGAGAGACGCATGAAAGCGCTGGTACTGAAATCAAGTATTCTTGGCCCCTACTCAAGCTCAAACGCTGTGATTAACAGTGTGGTGGATGAGCTGTCTCCAGACACGCTGATTGAGCGCGATCTTGCTTCTACCCCATTGCCGGTTCTCACTGGGGACAATGTGGGCGGCCTACGCGGTACAGGTGAACTCACTGATGCCCAGCAGCAAGTTCAGCAAGCCTCAGATCAGTTGATTGAAGAAATTCAGCAAAGCGATACCCTAGTGATTGCTGCGCCTATGTACAACTTCACTATCCCCGTGCAACTCAAAGCTTGGATTGATCTCGTTGCCCGTGCGGGGGTGACTTTCCGTTACACTGAAAATGGTCCCGAAGGTCTACTGAAAGGCAAGCGTGCCATTGTGGTCACCACACGCGGTGGGATGCACAAAGGGGGCACGACCGACCATATCACGGGTTACATGCAGACCGTACTTGGCTTTATTGGGATCACCGACGTCGAGTTTGTTTACGCCGAGGGGCTGGCAATGGGCGAAGGCACTGCAAGCCAAGCCATTGATGAGGCCAAGCAAACACTGAAACGCTTAGCGTCTTAGCGGCGGATAACGCATGCTTTTGGGTGTTCGCGCGACGTGAACGAACCGACCTTTCCACCTGCCTTATCACGATAGCCTGCCTGCGTGCAGGCTCTCATTATCGATCTTCACTGCTGACTGCCTGTTTTTATACGCATCAGCGCTTCAATATTGCGCCGGTTAGCTCAGGATTGGTGATACGCGATGCCAGTGTTACCATACTGGTTTATCGCAGGATTTTGCGCCTGCTTTCTTATTGACCAAGTTGGATTCGATTGTGACAGACGCCGACCAGCCAAGCTTTTTTTTCTACGACTTTGAAACATTCGGCACCCATCCAGGTAAAGACAGGCCTTGCCAATTTGCTGGCGTTCGTACCGACAGTGATTTTAATGTCATCGGTGAACCCTTAGTCCTGTACTGCCAACCGCCGAATGACTACTTACCGGCACCGGAAGCCTGTTTGGTCACCGGGATTACACCGCAGTTAGCACTGAAAAAAGGCTTATCCGAACCGGAATTCATCGCACAGATCCATGCAGCCTTCTCGCAACCCAATACCTGTATTGTTGGATATAACAACGTCCGCTTCGATGATGAAGTCACGCGCTATACGCTGTACCGCAACTTTTTTGACCCCTATGGCTGGAGCTGGCAAAACGGCAATTCACGCTGGGATTTGCTCGATGTGATGCGCGCCTGCTACGCACTGCGCCCAGACGGCATTGAGTGGCCCCATGATGACAACGGTAAACCCAGTTTTAAATTAGAAAACCTATCCGTCGCAAACGATATTGAGCATAGCGACGCGCACGATGCCATGGCCGATGTGCACGCAACCATCGAGCTGGCAAAAAAGGTCAAAGCGGCGCAGCCACGGCTATTTGATTATTTGTTAAAACATCGCCATAAAAACAAAATCAAGCACCTGATCGATGTGGTGAACATGACACCTCTCGTGCATGTCTCTGGCATGTTCGGCACCGAGCGCGGCAACACAAGCTGGATTGTGCCCGTTGCTTGGCATCCTGATAACCCCAATGCCGTGATTACTGTCGATCTGGCCCGTGACCCGGCCCCTTTATTTGAATTGGATGCTGACGCACTGCGTGAACGCCTGTACACGCCACACCACGACCTCACGGAAGGACAATTACCGGCACCACTAAAACTGGTGCATATTAATAAATGTCCCGTGCTCGCGGATGCAAAAACATTGCGACCGGAGGATGCCGCCCGACTGGGTGTGAATMGCGAAGCCTGCTTACAGCACCTGAAAACATTGAAAGCAAGCCCTGAATTACGCGAAAAGCTTGTCGCTGTATTTGCCGATGCTAAGCCTTTCGACGATCAGGACGTGGATACGGCTCTGTATGCTGGCTTTTTCTCAAAAAGCGATCGCAGTGCGATGGATATCATCCGTGCACGCGATCCTGAAAATCTTGCCGCTCTGGATCTCAGCGTTGATGACTGGCGCATCAAGCCGCTGTTATTCCGTTATCGCGCGCGCAATTATCCGTGGACGCTCACCGAAGCCGAGCAAAAAAAGTGGTTTATGCATCGACGTGATTACTTTGAAACGCACCTTCCTGCCTATATGGATAACCTGCAGCATCTCGCTGAACAGCACCAAGCTGAGGAGGACAAGGTTCGCGTATTAAAAGCGATTTACCACTATGTTGAGTCACTGGTTGGCTAACACCGGCACGGTCGCTAAAGACGCATAGCCGATACACCGATCTGTCTAGAAGGCGACCAACCGTCACTCCGACCTTAGTCTACCTATCAGGTGGCTGAGGTGGACGGGTTTGGTCGCCTTTTATTTTTAACGTCATGTTTTTTAAGTCATTAACTAGCAACACTGACATGTTGTCTACTTTGTCCTACCAAAAAAAAGATAGCTTGACCAGTTGCAGTTCTGTGATTTGAGTCCACACTTTTAAAAAGGATGTTGTTTGGAGTGTGGGTAATGATGACAACAAAAGTAGATACGCGCTGTTACCGCTTTCCTGAGGTTGATTTTGAACCAGAAAGCCGTACGTTATATTGGTCTGATGACACGATGACGGTTCTCTCTTATGAAGAGTCTCGTTTACTCGAGATGCTTTGCTACTATGCCGGAGAGGTACTCTCGAGCCGCACATTATTCAAACAAGTGGCCTTGCCCGATAGCTCATTTGCCCAACATCAAAGTGTGGTGACATCATTAATGGCTAAATCCTACCGCAACGGCAAAAAATGCCTCCCGTTTGAGGTCGTCGGTGAGTTTGGTTTTCGTGTGTCTCTTCCACAGCAAACACTTGCCAAGCGTCCAGGACGGGCAGCAAACGCTACATCGCAGACACCCCCAGCGTCTTTAACGCATTCAGCCACCATTGAAGAATCATCGTTTAGTATTGCTAAACCACTTACGGTCCTGGTCACGGCAGCGGCGGTCATTATTGGCATGACAGCATTACTGACCCAAGCTTAGCCTGTTTGATGCCCGTGGGTACCACGGGCGTGTCGTGTTAGCTCGTCGTTTTTGCTTTGTTCATTGGCCTTTAAAACCGAGAAAGAGATAATGCCACGCTGCTATTTATCGCTTCTGCTGTTTATCACGCTGCTGAGTCTCTCCGCACCTACCCGAGCCACTAATAACCAAACCTATGTTGCACACCTTGGCGAACTACCTGGTTTGATCAATTTGGATGGTAGCGGTGCGTTTGTTGATTTCATCCGCTATCTGGATGAGCAAGACCCTCACACCCGCATCACCATCGAAGTGTTTCCGATTCATAGAGCGATAAACAGTGTCGCACAAGGCCGAGCCGACTTTGGTTTGCCTGCCGTGCGCCCAACGCGGGAAGTGTCTACCTTGCCTTTCGCCTTTAGCGAGGTGTCATTTGGCCAGGTCACTCATGTCCTTTACACCAATAAAGCGGCCCCACTCTCGGTCAAAGAACTCTGGGCAACTCCCTCGCGCTATACCATTGAGGCAGTTCCCTACTATATGCCTTTTAAGGTGCAACGCTCGCACGGTATTAAACAATCTTTGTTACGCTTGGCAGCAGGAAGAATTGATGGGTTCGTTTGGGCGCAAGAGGAAGCTGACATGGCACTCAAAGAGCTAGGCTTAACCATGATCAAACGCGCGCACTTCGCTGACTTTGACGATGTCTTTATTATCCCTAAAGGCAAAGCGGGTCAGGAAATCAATGCGTATCTGACACGACTGATTACTCGCTTGCGTAACCAAGGGGATCTCGTGCATGAGTACCGTAAGGTGCATCGCCCCTATGTCGATTGGCAGCCATAAATCTCTCAACCGCATTTCGGCTCGCGGACGCCTGTGCCTACTCACACCACCATAATGGCCACATTCATCGGCATAAAAATATTGATATCACTCTAACTTTCAGCAACAAGTAACTCTTTGCAAACTATGCGTGATTTCTCTCACACAATTATTCAAAAGGCTTCTCTACACTATCCTCCCGTTAACGATAAAGAAGAGATGCTATGCGAACCGCACTTACTGACGCACTGACACAATTGCCCGACGCACTGCAAAGTGTTGTCTCTGATTGGATAAATGACGCAAGCTTTGGTGCTACCTTCACACCAGAACAAGTGGCGCAAATGGAATCCGCCAGTGGCCTTAACGGCGCCGCTCTGCGTCTTGCTTTATTGCCTTTGGCGGCGGCCTATGCGGTTACCCCCATATCTCAGTTTAATGTTGGAGCGATTGTCCGTGATGAAAGCGGCACCTTGTATTTAGGCGCAAACATTGAATTCACTGGAGCGCAACTAGGGCAAACGGTGCATGCCGAGCAATGCGCTATCAGCCATGCTTGGACAAAAGGGGCAAAACGCCTAACCGATATTACGATCAATTACAGCCCATGCGGTCACTGCCGGCAGTTCATGAATGAGCTCAATGGTGCTGAGTCCTTGATCATCCAGCTGCCACAATCCGATCCGAAAAGCTTGCACACCTATCTACCTGAGCCGTTTGGTCCTGCTGACTTGGGGATTGAGTCTCGCTTATTAACTGACGAATCCAATCAATTATCAACTGATGATATTGATATACCATTACTAAAAGCAGCCGCTGACGCCGCTAACCGCAGTCACGCGCCCTATTCAGGTAATTATAGCGGGGCAGCGGTTGAAACCAATGACGGCAAGTTTTTCTCTGGCATGTATGCCGAGAACGCGGCTTTTAACCCAAGCCTTCCTCCTCTTCAGGTTGCATTAATTGCTGTCAATATGGCGGGCTACCATTGGACAGACATTCGCTCTGTTGCACTGGCCGAAATGGCAAGCAGCACGGTAAGTCACCTTGCCGATACACAGGCGACCCTGGATGCCATTGACCCGGATATCCCCTTCGTCTACTCAACACGCTAACCCCTTCCTTATTTATCCGACCCTCGGGGGATTTCAGGTCGCCCTGGGGTCGGATTTACGCTACTATCCGTGCGTCTTTTTTCGGATAGTCATGGCAATGAAACAGATTCATAACCCACTCCAAGGCGCAGCCTGGATGCTGACCGCAGGCCTGTGTTTTGCCCTCGTTAACAGCCTGTCTCAGTACGTTAGTTTTAAAATGGGCTTACCCTCTACCACGGTTGCCTTCATTCAATACGCCATCGCCCTGGTTGCGATGATCCCTTGGTTGAAACAACTCGGGATCCGTCAAGCACTCAAAACCCAACACCTTGGTCAGCATTGTTTGCGGGTGTTTATCTCCGTGATTGGCATTCAACTGTGGCTATGGGCGCTGGCCTACCCAGTGCCCATTTGGCAAGGGATTGCGCTATTAATGACCTCTCCGCTCTTTGCCACGGTCGGCTCGGGGTTATTTCTCCGTGAACGGGTCGGCATCGCACGCGGTCTTGCGACGCTCGCTGGGTTTTGCGGCGCCATGATTATCCTCGAGCCATGGTCAAATGGGTTTACCTGGGCCACCTTATTACCGGTGGGCGCGGCGTTTTTCTGGGCTACCTACTCACTCATGGTAAAGCGTTTATCCTCTTATGATCCGCCCACCACCATGGTGGTCTATCTGCTCTTGTTGATCACGCCCTTTAATTTGCTGCTCGCCGTGCCCGATTGGACGTTCCCCCAGACATCAACCGCATGGTGGATGTTATTTGGTGCCGGCATACTTACCGCTCTCGCCCAGTGGGCCATTGCCAAGGCATATGCCGTTTCTGATGCGTCTTTTGTGCAGCCTTTTGATCACGCTAAACTCCCTCTTAACGTCCTCTTCGGTTGGCTAGTGTTTAGCTGGGTTCCACCCGGTCGACTATGGTTAGGGGCGGGTATTATTATTGCGGCGGTTTTTTTTATCACCCACTGGGAATCACGCCAATACGCACAGGCACAAAACAAGCTCGCGTAATCGGTTTTCTTGTTTCTACGTCCACTTGTCCACTAGCGCTACTGCTTACTCAGTCAAAGCGCTTGCTACGTCAAAGAAAAGGGGCCGTCAAGGCCCCTTAGCACTCTCTCAACCACATCGGCCACTATGAAGCCGCCGCTTTGAGTAACCACACTTGTTCGCCACGCTCGCCATCAGGTTCCGTGTGGGTTTCGAGCAAGCTGATGTCTAACCCTTGGAACGCCTCTTCTACCACTGACGCGTCGATGGAAAATGGCGGCGTGTTATCCGTTTGAGGATAAAACAAGGTGATCAGCAGCAAACGTCCTCCAGGTGCAAGCAAAGTTCGAATATGACTGACATACTGCGCGCGCATAGCAGGAGGCATAGCAACCAAGGCGGCGCGATCATAAATCAATGGCATAGGACTCAGGCGCGCGGTAAAGAAATCGCCATTAATCAGCTCCAGTTCATCAAAACAATAGTGCATATGCCCTGATGGGGCGCGATAAACCTGAGGGGTATATAAGTTTTCCGAGAAAAAGGCACGCACTGCGATCTCACTAAGCTCGACGCCAATCACATGCTGATGTTTTTCAGCAAGCCAGTTGAGATCGATCGACTTTCCGCAAAGGGGCACCAAAACCGTTTCGTCACTTTGTGGGGCCAGTGATGACCAGTGGCGGATAAGCATCGGGTGTACCGTATCGCGATGAAAGCCTATTTGGTTTTCAGCCCAGCGCTGATGCCAGAACGCTTGTTCCATGCTATCTCCAACGTGATGAAAACGGTGATTTTAGCAAGTTATTTCCCCAAACTCACTAACGTCGAGACTCAGACGCGTTAGACGCTATTATCGATCTTGATCACAAACTAGCCACTAAGTGACTTGCGAGTGATGCCACAAAACATTACTGTTTAAACATACAGTATTGATTATATATACAGGTGTTTTATGTACGTGACGTCTAATGTGTCAAATCAAGCTAAGGTTCAGTCTCCCGCGCGTGTCACGTCATCATCTTGCTATCATGCTGCTTTTACCGCCGCCACACAGGTAAACGCACTCTGGCAAGCGACCTTACGCGAGATTGCACTGCAAGCACGCCAGCCCAAGTGGGTCACGATCATTAATCCACCTCGCGCTTTAAATGCGGCACAGCTTAGCCTCTGGGGCATTAATGCGAATCAGGTACGCGTGGTCCATCGCCAAGCAGGGTACGATGATGAAGCGCTTATTGATGCGGCGTTAGCGGCTGACACCTCATGTGCCATTATCGCCTTTACCCCAACAGACAAGCCGTTCAATTACTGTGAGCAAAACAAACAAGGGATCGCGCGCGTCGATCCCGCCTTTATCCAGCGTCACTAATTCACGCAGTATCAATAAGTTGGGATGATGGCTGGTTAGGATTGAGGATTAAGACCTGAGGGTAGCGTTAGACGAACCCATTCACGGTTCTCATTGCTGTACTCAATTTGCGCATCGGTTTGCTGGCTAATCGCCTCCATTTGTCGATATTCAAGGGCATAAGGCATTAAAATCGTTAGCTCTTCAATGCCTTGTTGACGCGCAAGACGTGCCAGCTGCACCAAATTGGCCGTATCGGTGTTACGCACCGACATCACGCGAGTGGCTTGCTGGTATAGCTGCTCTTGTGCAGAAAGCGGAGACGCTCCATCACTGGCTTGATGTTCAAGCACAGTCGTAAAGATGGGTAATAAACTGCGAAAAATATCGGTAAACGTCCAGTTTGGTTGCTGACTCTCACACAAAAAGTGGGTGTAGTCGAAAACGACTTCTGTGGGCGCTTTCAGCTGGGTTGACAGCACATCCATGGCTTACCTCCAGACAGAAAATGAAATAGACACTCCCACTATAGGCAGTTTTAAACGTATGTCTGGAAGATCGTACAGTATTTTGCGCTTGATCATGCTTTAGCTAAGGGAATGCGCAATAAAGACAAACTTTATTAACACAATAAAAACAAATAGTTGATAATAGAAAAGTTTGTTTACCCTAGCATCACAATGCGGGGAGAAAATCAGACAAGAATATTGGTGAGTCGAGTGAACATCCGCTTACGTATCAAATACCATCATCAAACACGTAAGCGGATGCGCAAAGGGATCAACAAGCTTTGTAAATCACCTTGTTGGCGGCGACTTGAACACGCTCAACGGCGCCTTCTTCAGTCAATTTTTTCAATGCGCCTGTCGCCCAAGAAGCCGCTTTCGTGTCTTCTTGACCAGCCGCAAGGCCAATCCCTTTTGGATTAATGCCGTCAGGGTTTGCTTGAACAATCTCGAGTACTTGTTGTTGCTTTGGYGTCAATGAAGAGACTGAGCTCGCCACCGGTGCCTTAGCGGCTGGTTTTGCTGCTGGTTTCGCAGCGGCAACCGGTTTTGATTTAACCGGACGCTGACGTGCTGGCGATGATGCCTTAACACGCTTGTTGAGTTTAAGTTGTACCTTACGCTTGTGAGAGATTTTCATTCAATCATCCTACTCCGACGCACTACGTTCAGGCTTGCTGAATGCAGCGGGTGAAAAACAAAGCGCGTGTTATACCAAATTTCCAGCCACTTTTGTAGGTAACCGCCCCCTAATAGGCGCAAAGATCGTGATATTCAGCGATAAATGTTTACCAATCCAGTGATTCTTAGGCAAACTAATCAGACACTATGCGCGTATATTTAACGGGTAGTTTGTAAAAAAGACGGGGCGGTTTTGCCACCTCTTGCGAAGAATGGATGATTATGGATGCTTTAAAGACGATCAAAATCTATCCTCCTCAATTTGAAGCGGCGCGMTGGAGCATGTTAGCCGCCATGGCGGTGGCGTTTCTTTTGATCTGCTTTTTCCTCGTCCAACCGACGCTCTCGCTTGGCCAGGGCTTATTGGGCTTGGCGGCCATAATTGCCATTTTTTATGCCGTTAACCAATTGCTTCAACGTGTTCAGCTCTCTTTTTCATTGTCATTTATGCACTTACAGCACCATAGTTTTCGTGGTGGCTGGGCGCTTAAGTGGCGAAACATTGAAGCCATTGGCATCCCGCACCTCCACCGGCAAGGGTTAGGTGAACCGCTTCCATGGGTTGGAATAAAAATTAAGCGTTACGATGTGCTCTTAGACAGTATCAGCTTGCGAATGGTGACCCACATTATTATGACGCAACGCGCGTTACTCATCACTGCGTATCGGCGTGGAGACCATAAACCCAGTAAACCGCTGGAAGACATGATGTTTGATGACACGCCGTATCGGGGAAGCAACGGCGTGCTATACAAAGGATTGATGGCCATGCTGGCAAACCGTATGCGCTATACCAGAGAGTTACTCGGGTACGATTTGTTTGTCAGCGAAGACTTGCTCGATAGACCCCTCGAGGACTTTGTTGGCGTCGCCCGGCGCTATTTGGCCGCTGCCAGCGGTGATGACTAAAGACTAGCCTTTAGCATCAGATAGCAGCAAAAGGCCGGCTGTTCTCAACGGTAGGTTAGAACGCTCCCGTTAAAAAGGGGTTCGTTTTCCGCTCGTGACCCAAGGTCGATGTAGGGCCATGGCCAGGTATAAAGGTCACATCATCCCCAACCGGCAGCAAGGTGTGTTTGATGGCGTTGATCAAGGTGGCGTGATCCCCTTTGGGAAAATCAGTTCGCCCGATACCACCGTTAAATAGCACATCTCCTACCCAAGCGGTTCGCCCTTCCAAATCGACAAACACAATGTGGCCAGGGGTATGTCCAGGGGCAAACAACACCGAGAGCGAACTATTACCCACGGATACGGTGTCACCTTGTTGTAGCCACTGATCAGGGTCAAACGGCTCAGCGTGCGCGAAACCAAACATTTGGGCTTGTGCCGGCAACGCTTGTAGCCAGAAAGCATCTTCCTTGTGCGGTCCCACCACAGGGACATTCAACGCGCTAGCAAGCTCAACAGTGCCGCCAACATGATCTAAATGGCCATGCGTTAGGAGGATTTTTGTCACCGTCACTTCGAGCGAATGAATGACTTGGCGAATTTTAGCAATATCCCCACCGGGATCCACGACAGCCGCCTGTTGCGTTTGGTCGCACCAAATAATGGAGCAATTTTGCTGAAATGCCGTGACTGGCACAATTTCATAATGCAACGCCATGGAGTTAACCTTCTCTTTGTCTGTTCAGTGACGCAATAACACGTAATCCGTGACACGCCCTCAGGTTTTGAAYCGTCAATATGCGCCTCACTATGCCACGMTGTCATCAGTTTGCAACTATGCTGCCAAGGAGGTGTCACTTTTACTATCTAGGCTAACGTCAGGATATCTGGATAAATCAGATGCGCATTTTTGCATGCAGGGTTGCTTATGTTAGATGTTGATAAAGTTCTATCGTCTCATTATCCCCAACTAGAACAGCGTGACTGGCTAAAACGTCCCGTCAGTAAAACCCTTAAACGGTTACTTCATGAGCAGGAGTTTCAAGCCTTTGCTGAGCGGTATCCTCATCTGCAAGGGTTTGAGTTTGTTGAGCAAGTGCTCGATTACTTTAACTTTAGCTATCGGGTGAGTGATCGCGAGAAAGAGCGGATTCCCGAATCAGGACGTGTCGTGATTATCGCCAATCACCCTATCGGCTCGCTGGATGGACTAGCGCTGTTAAAACTGGTGCGCTCTGTCCGACCGGACGTCAAAGTGATCGCTAACGATTTATTAATGCAGGTTGAACCGCTCCACGGTTGCTTGTTGCCCGTCAACAATATGGGGGGATATACCCCGAAACAGAACCTACAAAACATGAYTCAGTGGCTGGAAAATGACGGAGCAATCATCATTTTCCCCGCCGGTGAAGTGTCACGGGTTGCGCCAACCGGGATCCGTGATGGCGCCTGGCACCCTGGCTTTTTACGCATGGCAACCAAATCAAAAGCGCCCATTCTCCCGATTCACGTCCAGGGCCGTAATTCAGCCCGTTTTTATGGCGCATCCATGGTATATAAGCCGCTCTCTACCCTGTTGCTCGTCGAGGAAATGTTTCGCCAAGAGAACAATACCATTGCTTTTACCGTCGGCGAATTAATCCCACACCACAGTTACAGTGCTACTGCCTCCCTGCCCGTCAAAACACGCGTTAAGTTATTCCATAAGCACTTGTATCGTATTGCCAAACGCAAGCCTGGCTTGTTTCCCACAGAGACAGCCATCGCCTCTCCCGAGCCTCGTTTAGCGCTTAAACAAGCCCTCAATGCTGGCCAGCAACTCGGACAAACACCGGATGGTAAACTGATTTATTTACTCGACTATCAAGCAGACTCCCCTGTCATGCGCGAGATTGGACGATTACGTGAAGTCGCTTTTCGTGCTGTGGGAGAGGGCACAGGTCAGCGACGTGATCTCGATAAATATGATCAGCATTACTGGCATTTGGTCCTTTGGGATCCCGCCGAACTCGATATTGTGGGCGCCTACCGCTTATGTGACACCCAAGCGACGCTCACCGCCCAAGGGCTTGATGGGATCTATAGCGCGAGCTTATTCGATTTTGAGCAAGGCATGCAGCCGTATCTTGCACAGGGGCTGGAGCTGGGACGTAGTTTTGTGCAACCTAAATATTGGGGCAAACGGAGTTTGGACTATTTATGGCTTGGTATTGGCGCTTTGCTCGCGCAGAAGCCACAGTACCGTTATCTGTTTGGTCCAGTCACCATCAGCAACGCCATGCCACAGGCGGCTAAAGAATTGCTCATTTTCTTTTACCGTACCTACTTTACTGGCGAGAGCGAGTGTGCACGCTCTAAACGCCCCTTTGAACTGGCAGACAGTAAAGAAAGTGAGCTTCTGGGTCACTTCTACGGGAACGATTACGCCAAAGACCTTAAACAACTTAAAATGCTACTCGATCACTTGGGCGTTGGGATCCCCACCTTGTACAAACAGTATAGTGAGTTATGTGAACCAGGTGGTGTCCAGTTCCTGGACTTCGGCGTGGATCCTGACTTTGCCGATTGTATTGATGGTCTTGTTTTGGTCGATCTTAAGCGCTTAAAACCCAAACGTTATCAACGCTACATTGCCCCTCACCTGAGCCACCAGCCTAACGCTGATACATCTCGTTGAGCTAACGACAATGGCGTGACTCGCCTATACCGACATGAAGAGAGAGCCGCGGTTATACGCGGCTTCCTGGTGACTATTGCGCTTGCATCTGCACAGAATGACGCTGCTGGGTTAAATAACTGGGCTCTTGTGTGGTGATCTTACGTTTTGCAGGGACATCATAGGCATACACGTCATCACGAAAGGCCAATTCCCCTTCATCAGTGACCCAAGCCGTCTGGTAAATGGTCTGTACCGCTAAACGTTTTTTGAGCGGTACCCACTTGGTCTGGGTTTTATCAATATAGTACTGGTAATCGGTCAGCTGCTTACCCGATAAATCCAATAATAAGTCCGCCAGTTGCTCCGCTTGCTCGACACGGATACAGCCGGAACTAAATGCACGCCGTGACCGGCTGAATAAGCTTTGCGCTGGTGTATCATGCAGGTAGATAGCATTACGATTGGGCGTGTTGAATTTGTATTTTCCGAGGGCGTTGCCTCGACCTGGTGCCTGCTGAAGCCGATAGGGAAACCCGTCGACTGACACTTTTTGCCAATCAATCGAGCTAGGGTCAATCTGGGTGTCACTTTGCCAATTGGGCAAAATACGATATTGATGCTGAGACAAATACTCGTGCCCATCAACCAGCTTGGGCAAGATATCTTTTTGCACTATGCTCCGGGGCACATTCCAGCTCGGATTGAGTACCACAGAGTCGAGTCGTGACGAGAACAGGGGCGTGCGTCTAGATTGGCGACCGACCACCACCTTGCTTTCGAACACATTCTGATCGTTAGCCCACAGACGCATACGATAATCCGGGATGTTGACCACAATGCGATCCGGTTGTTGCTGGGGCCATAACCGTAACCGCTCCGCATTAAGCGCCAGCAGCCGGATCCGCGCCGACGCATCTAAATTAAGCCATTTCAACGTTGACGGGCCAATGATGCCATCCACACTCAGTCCGTGTTGTGACTGAAACCGTTTAACGGCATCGAGTAGATCGCCACCATATTGCACCGTTTTACCATCCAGTGCCTCTAACCGTTGACTGTCCCCCCAATATCCCTGCACCCRCAGGTTATCAACTAAGTTGAGCGCCAAGGGGATCGCTACCGCTTGGTCAGGGTAAATCAATCCATCGCTGGTCACGCTGGGCCACACTGAGCGGGCTTGACGTTGCAAGCGAACAATCTGCTTAATCAGCGCGGTATATTGCGGATGGTGAGGCCGAAGCTTGCGCAGAAAAGCGGGCAACGCCGGCCCCAAACCTGCTTGAAAAAAGGACGCTCGCTGAGACTCGGAGGGCTCGGGCAATGGCGTGTGATGCAAAGAGCCAAAAAACCAACGCATACCTTTATCGGACACCGCATCCAGGTAACTCATCAAGGCATACGCGGTGTCGGTAGCAAAAATATCATACGCGGTGTCGCTACCCTGCTGCCGGAGTTGGCGAAGTTGCCACGCGCGCCACTCAAATTCCGGACTGAAGCTGGCTAATGAAATCACATTAACTTGCGTTGCAAGCTCGTCCCGCGCTGAGTCCTGGGTCCAAAGCAGAGAAAACCCATTATCGAGATAGTCTTGAGTCAGCGCTGAGGGATAGGCCAAAACAGTGGCATCGGGGGCGGCCGACTCCAGCCAGTCGCGCGCATACTGATAGGCGCGTTGACGATGATCGTCAGCCGACAGGGCTTGCTCAGCCGACGCCGCTTGATCTGAGGCCGAATGCGCCAAGGTGGATGGTGCCAAAAACCGCATGCCACCGGCCTCGATCGCCTCATTTGCCACAACGGGGTTTACCCAAAAACAATATCCTATCAGAAGGTTAGCCAACCAGGCACCGTGCCTTCTCACCATACGCCCCTCCTCATCCATGCTTTAATTATGGCAAATTTTGCCCCCGTCTCGACAAAATCATCGCCTGATTTTTTCTCGCCCCCCAACCCGCAATGAAACAAAAAGCGGCAGCCTCTCCAGACTACCGCTTTTCACGCTACCATGCTTTCATTACACCAGCGTTATCCAATGATTATCCCATCGTACTGGCGTCATCTGATAATCGGGATGATGTGCGCTATCAAGGGTCACCATTTTGCCGCCCCCTGAACTTAAGTTGATCACATCACCGTCACGACTGGCACCAGAGGCATCCACTAATGGATGCAAACCTATCATTTTTTTCGTGTCTAATGACCAGACACCGTAGCAATTGCCTCTGGGTGAGGTCGCCACCACCCAACCATTGAGTGTCGCGATACTCGCCACATAGTTGTTAAATCGAGCCCATTGCTCAGGGGTGGCATTGAGCATTTTCATCGGCTCACCACGACGGTGAATGGCCACCAAGGGGGCACTATCCTGACCATGGTATTGCTGCCCCGTCACCACATAGCCCTCATCTGACACCATCAAATGACGAATACTCAGCTTTTTATTGGCTAATTCAGCACGCTCAACCACCTCACCCGTGTCGATGTCGATGTACACCAACGCCGGTGACATTGAATCGATGTTTAGCACGGTGCGGCCATCGGTATGCATGCCACCGACCCCCACCACCAGTGTGTTCGCATCCGCCAGCGCGATTTCATGAGGACCAATCCCAAAGCCGCTTATCTCACGCACTTTTTCCACCTGGCCGTGCTCGCTCAGTCGATAAACACCGACCACGCCCTCGCTGGTTTGACGTTTTCCTTCAGTGGTATATAACCATTGGCCATCATCAGAAATCACACCATGGCCGTAAAAGTAGCGTTCTGCGCTGGCCGCTACCTGTGACAACGTCACGCCACGTTGATAATCAAACACCTGCATAAAATTGCCGGGCCGACGCGCAAATGCCACACCCAGTGTCCCAACCTCTCGACGTTGGGCGGCGACACCATGGCCGCGCGCGGGTAACGGAAGACGGAAGACGGGCTGTCCCGTGCGGTCAGCGCCGACAACCGCGAACGAACCATCACTGCTTAGTGCACAGCCCAGTAAGTCGCAACGGTCGGCAGTAGGATTGCCGCGACAACCACTCAAGGCATTGACGACTGTAGGTAAAGCCGCCCCCATCAGAGCCGCTTTTAACAAGCGGCGTCGCTTTAAACTAGTCTCCATCTGATGCATTAAACCCGACGATAATACCTAAATCTTGGGCGACCTGGCCGCCAAGCACCAATTTGAGATACTCAAGATTATTGTACACAGTGAGCATATCACGGTACCCCGCAACGCTATTTAACCTGTCAAACAAAGGCTCACCATCTTGCGGCACGCTGTTATACGCCAACTGCCAATGCTCACCGACACGATCCGCAACCTCATCATAGCCTCGCGCACGGAGGGATTGTTCAATGCCACCCTCAGCGTGATACTGAGTTTGCATCGCTTTGATGCTTTGGCGTAACAATGTGAGAGAGTGCCGTGAGCGCCACGCTTCACCTTGGTAAGGGTTGGGAAAGCCCGGTTTACCCAGAGGGCCAGACAGTTTCTTCAGCACGTAATCCAGCTGATGGGTCAACGCACCGAGCTTTTCTGATACCGCCATCGAAGGCGGCATGCCATGCCAAGGGTTTTTCTGCCAAGCCGCATTGAGCGCTGATGCCGTTTGTTGCAAGCGAGCACTGACCGCCATCGCCACTTCACAGTGCTTCGGTTGACTTAAGTCAGCTTGCTGATCATAAAGCAACCACTCCATCGCGCCGACGCCTTGCACGGCCACACTTTGCTCAGCCAACGCCTCCGCGGTCCACTGTGTATCACTGGCAAGTAAAGCGTTTATTTTACGCCCAGTGGTGTTCTTTTTGTCAGGATAAAACTGAATACGCCAGCTTTGCGCCAAGGCGTCCTCAGACCCTTTCTCTACCCCTTGTAACGGCATCCACTTGGCCATCACTGTCTTCCACGCTTGGCGCGCATCATCAATAGGCGTGCCCTGAGTACAGACCGATTGCGTGGTCTTAGCTAGATCCGTGGTCGCAGAAAGAAACTGCTCACTTCGCTGCTTTTGTAGTTGCCATAGGCCATGATTAGGGCCGGTCTCGGTTTGAGATAGGCACCCACCGAGAAATACCGTGGCGCTCAGAGAGAGCGCGGCGATAGGATTGAGTCGAAAACGCATGCGACAAGACTCCAGCATATTGTTGTTATAATGAACGTAAAAACGCGATTAAGGCATCACGCTCCGCTTTCGGCATCGCCAGCACGCGCTGTTTCGCACTGGCGGCTTCACCATCATGCCATAAAATGGCTTCCATGAGGGTACGCGCGCGACCATCGTGCAGATAGGTGGCATCCGCATTCACTTCTTTGGTGTACCCAATGCCCCATAAAGGCGGTGTTCGCCACTCTCTGCCGTTGGCGATAAACTCCCCTCGATGATCAGCTAGCCCCGCGCCCATATCATGCAACAACAAATCCGTATAAGGATGAATACGCTGTTCACTCAGGGCGCTAAGATCGGGGCGTTTTGCAGTAGTAAACGACTCAACATGGCATGCATTGCAGCCGGCTTGAACGAAGGTATCTTGCCCCTTTTTCACTGCCGGATCCTGCATATTGCGACGCGCTGGCACCGCCAAATGACGGGCGTAAAACTCTACAAACCCGAGGATATTGTCGCTGACTTCTGGATCGCCACCATTGGGCATCTCGTCGCACACAGACTGTGACGGCATACAATTGTGGTGAGGAAACATGGAGGTGGTTAATCCCACATCGCCATTGAAGGCCGCGGCGTTTTGTTGGTTAACCGTGGGTAGCCCTGCCTTCCAACCAAACCGGCCAAGCGCAGTGCGTTGTTTTTCGATATCCCACACTTGATTTGGTCGTCCTGAAATCCCATCGCCATTGGCATCATCAGGATCAGCCAGGGCGTAAATGTCTTCCGCAGCAATGGACTCCAACAACCCCAATCCAATCATCGGAGGCGCAATCCGCGCCGACATCTGAACACTTTCTGCCATCGGCCCATAATTAAGATCGGTAACCGTTAAATGTGGCTGACGCAGAGTGACGGTCTCACCATCGGCAAAGGTCACGGGGACGGATGAATAGGTGATGGCGACCTTTCCTTCTGGCTTCGCGCCTGGCAGTGCAAAGTCTTGCAACTGCCCGCCGTAGTTTGGCTCGGGAATATTGCCATATTGGATCAATTTCTGCCGTTCTGCTTCGCTCATTGCCGGCACACTCAATCGCACCAACATAGACACGGCGTTGGTATCGCCAGGAGAAGGCGGGTGCCCACGGCCGTCTTTAATATGACAATTTTGACAGCCATTGGTATTGAACAAAGGGCCCAGCCCATCACGCGCATCGGTTGAAGCCGGCGAGCTCACCCAGGGGTTACGAAAAAAACTGTTCCCCACACTGAAGTCGATGCGCTCGCTCATGGGGAGGTTGGCGGCAGGTTGAGAAAAAGCGTTGGCACCTTCTTTACTCACCGTGGTGCGACCACCAGAGGTGCGTTCAAAAGCAACCGCTGACGCGCTCACCAAGGTACTGATGCCAATTGCACCGAGGTAAACAATGAATTTGGACTTCATGTTGTATCCTGACAAAACAAAAAGCCCCGCGGCACGGGGCTTAACATCATTAGCGGACAATTAGAATTGATGGTCCGCAGTATCTGGGTTGAGATTATCAATGCCGATGATTTGAGCGGCTTTCTCAATATGCTTGGTTTGGTCAACCAGTGCTGAGATAGAAGCATTAACCAGTTGGTTACCGTCTGTGTTGCCCGCCGCTATCAATTGATCAAAATGCACATTGTCTTCTTCCGCTGACACGACAAGTGTTTTTACTTGATCACGTGCTTGCTCAAAGCTTGTCTTGATCGCGCTTGCCGCGTCAGTGTCTTTATCTTTGACCAAATCGAGCACCGATGGCCCTGTCAGCTTGCTGCCATCAACACGCTGATAGGTTCCCATCATGACGTTATAGATGCCCTGCTCATTATAGAAATGCGAGTTGTGGGTATTATCAGAGAAACAATCGTGCTCATCTTCGGTCGAGTTGGCTTCCAACGCGACTTTCATGCGCTCACCCGCCAATTCACCCAGCGAGAGAGAGCCCATACCAAACAGCATTTTGCGTAGGCCATTCTCGCTTGAATCGGCAAGTAGGCTCGCACGATAGTTGTCTTTATTACCTTCGGCCCACTGATCGCGCATCCAGGCTAGATCATCCACCAAAAGATCGGCGGCTGCTTTCAAGTACGCGCGGCGACGATCGCAGTGGCCGTTCGTGCAGTCTTCCCCGTAAGCAAAGTCTGAATATGGGCGCTCGCCCGCACCTGGATTGGTGCCATTTAAGTCTTGCCCCCAAAGCAAAAATTCAATCGCATGATAACCGGAAGCAACGTTGGCTTCTGAACCGCCTACCTCATTGAGACTTGCCAACAGTTTTGGCGTAATGTCAGCCACATCTAAATCGGTCGCACCAATTTGAATACTCTGGTTGGCAATAATGTTTGCTGTCGCACCGGCATTACCCAGTTCGGCTTGGTAACCGTCTGCCACATAATCAATCAAGCCTTCATCCAATGGCCATGCGTTCAGCTGTCCCTCCCAATCATCCACAATCGCGTTGCCAAAACGGAACACTTCTGACTGCTGATAAGGGACTCGCGCGTCTAACCATGCTTTTTTTGCTGCCTGAAAGGTTTTTTGAGAAGGGCTGGCAGTAAAAGCCTCAATGGCCTCATCGAGCGTGACCGCTTTCGCGTGGGAATCTGCGAATACCGCATGCGCGATATCTGCGTAATGTTCAACAACGTCTTCTTGCGTCGCTGCATTAACACCCAGAGGTGCGGCAAATAAGGAAAGCGCAATCAGGTTACGCTTAAAAGGGGTCATTTCCATAATGCTTTGTCCTTCGCTTTGATATGAACAGTTATGATAACTATTATCGTTTGTATGCGAGAGATTCTAAGCATTATGTTACTAAATGCAACAAAGAATTGAGGCTATTATCAAAGCTGTGATCTCCACACTCCAAGCATGGTTTAATGCAACTTGTTGCAGCGCTGATCCGACCTCTTGACTGCTTAAATT